>JBDHWU010000012.1:0-67491 GCA_039810345.1 Aliarcobacter sp.
CGGCTTGATGATAGTTTAAATTTATGATAAAATATTAGTAATTATCTAATGCTGACACAGAATTTTGAACACTACCTAAATCTCCAATAAAAACTCTTTATTTTGGGGCTTTTCTTTATCTTTTAAAAAGTATAAAAGATGATTTATAACTAAATCTTTATTGTCAATTATAGATTCTTCTTTAAAATATTTACTATTTTTGTACTGTATTTCTAATATTTTTTTATCCTGATAAAAAGCTAATTCTAAAAATGGTTTAAGAACTAAGAACTTCAAGAAAGATGGAATAATTGTTTTTAATAAACTAACTTTTACCACCATCTGAACCTCACCTTTTTTTAACGGAACAAAAAATATAGAAACATCAAAAATTAAATTATTTTGTTTTAAATACTCTATTTTTGCAAAGCTTGGATATATAAATGTTGCAATATTTTTATCTATTCCATTATCAAAAAGCTTATTAATTAAGCCATTTTGCTTATTTTCTAAATCATAAATAGTTTTAAATGAAAAATCATCTAAAAATTGAGATATTTTCATCTTTTGTTGTCCAATATTTCTTAATAAACCTTTGTGAATATATGGTGTGTGAAGAGGGTCTAAAAAGTTTTCAATAGTATGAATAAAATCAGATTTTAAGATTTTTATACTCAATTTACTTTCAAACTCTTTTGGCATTTTAAATAAATTTGTAAAATCTTTATTGTTATTTAGACTTATCCAAATTAAATTTTCTTCAACTTTTACAAAAAATTTCTTTATTTTTATATCTTTATTACAAAAATATTCAGCATTTTTTGTAAAGCACCAACCATGATAGTTACATCTTATTTTGTCCCCAATTATTTCTCCATTTGAAAGCGGAACATTTCTATGTGGGCATCTATCTTCAAAACATAGAATTTCATCTTTTATTCTAAAAATAACAATTTTTTGTCCAAGTAATATTTTTGAAATAGGCTTTTTCTTCAAATCCTTTTCAAACATAATAGGAAACCACTCATTTTTTAACTTTTCTATATTCACAACTTCAGCCTTTGTAACAAATTTCCATAAAATCTATTTGCTATAAAAGATAATATTTTCCAAATAAATCTTCTATAAAAAGGTAAATGTTTTGTATAAACAAACATATATTCTAAATATGCTTTTGCTCCCCTATTTGTCTTAAAATTACTAGCTCCAGAACTTAAATTTAGCAAATAATTATTTGTTTTTGCATATTCTAAAATATATGCAATAACTCTTCTATATAGTGCTTCTTTTATATTATAATTCAAATCATAACCAACAATTGGAGCTGTAATAAGCCCATTTTCTCCTATTATTCCAACAACTGCAACATATTTCTTCTCTTTTTTATCAAATAAAAGTCTTAAATGCAACAAACCATTTTTTACCAATTCTTGTAAATATATAGCTTTAAACTGTACATTATGTTTGGAATATTTATCTAAATACAACTGATTATATAAATTTTCTGCTTGTTGAAAAAGTGAGAAATCCTCAATATTTAAAGCTTTAAACTCATATCTTTCATCTAGTAAAAGTTTTTTGTCTGCTTTGTAATCTTTATGTTTTTTGCACTCTGTAAAATCATCAAAAATATAAACTTGTCTTGAAACTAAAGCTATCCAACCATCTTTTTTTAGTTTTTCATATAGTTTTAGATTTTGAAATTTATTTACACTTCTAATTTTCAAAGTATGGTTTGGATAGTTCTTTAAAGCTTTATTCTTTAATACTTTTAAATCTATATTTTCAAAATTATTTGAAAAAAAGTTTGTTGATAACATATAATTATTTAGTATTTGAAGCTTATCTATTTTTGCTATTTTTAGTATATTTTCAAATATCGTTATCAAAAAATATGAAAAATATAGCAATATTTTAGAATTTATTTTTAATAACTCATCTTTTGAATAATCAATAATAAGATTATACATCGATACAACATAGCAATTTTTCTTTATATCATCTGTAATTGTTGTAATAATTTCTTGGTTTTCAATATTATATTTGATGATTTTAGTATCAACATTTGCCATAAGTTTTTTTGAGTAATATTTTTCAAATATTTTGTATAAATTTGAAGATAAATCATCTTTTTTTCCCACTATTTTTCTTCTCCATCATATTCTATATCAAATGTACTGGCATTTGTCAAAGACTTTTTATATATAAATTTTCTTTTTATCATCTCATAAAATGAGATAAATTGGGCATAAAATGGTAAACCTTCTAAAACATCATTTGCTTTTTTATAATCTTTTAAAAGCTTTTTGAATTCACCTTTTATTAATGCTTTTAACCCAAATAGCAAAAATAGACTTATTCCAACTCTATATGAATTTTTATCTATTTTTCCAACTTGCATAAAGTTTTTTCTAATATCTATCTCTATATTTTTTGAAATCAAATGTAAACCACTTGTAGCTCTTGGATTGCACTCTAAAATATAAATATCTCTTCCATTATCTATAAAATCAAAGGCAACCTGCCCTGTATAATTTGTATGTTTTGCAAACTCTTTTATGAAATTATTCACTCTTTCATCTTCATAATATTCAAAATATGTAGATGCAGCATCATTTAAAAGATATTTAGGTTTATAAACTATATGTGATATTACTTTTTTATTTTGACAAATAGCATAATTACATAAAGCAAAACCTTTAATATACTCTTGTTGAACCCATGCAAAATCTTTGTTTATATAAATATCTTTTATTTTCTCTTTTGTAACACCTTTAATAACACTTCTTCCAAATCTTGAGAAAACTGGCTTTAAAATAGTATTTAAATCTTCTTTTATTTCATTTTTATTAGCAATAAATATTGTTTTTGGAAACTTAACATAAGAGTTTAGATATTTTTGAAAATTAAATTTATTGTGCAACTCAAATAGTAAATCATTATTTGGCATAAAAAACATAGCTTTTGAATCTATTTTATCTCTTATTTTAGATAAAAAGAAAATATCTTCACAATTTGGTATTACAATATCTACATCAAAAAGTGCTTTTTCCATATCTTTTTTATAAGTTTGGAAATCTAATTTTGGAGAAGCAACTTTAATATACAAAATACTCTTATCATAAAACATTCCTATAGGATAATCTAAACTATCAAGCAAAACTATCTCATAATTTGAATTTTTTGCTATTTTTATCCACTCAATACTAACAGGTGCTCTTGGACAAGTTATTGCTATTTTCATATCTCTTGAACTCTTCTTCTTTTTTTATCTAAAGAACAAGAGCTATATTCAAAAAAATTATGTTCTAAAGGATTTAAATTGTGTACTTTATATAGTTCCAACAAAACTTTATTCACCTCTATTTTTGCTTCAAATGGCTTTAGAAATATATTTAATTTATCATTTTCTTTTATCACTAAATATTCATCTAAAGTTGTATTTGCTGATATTATGGCATTTCTTACAAAATCTGGGAAAAGTAAATAATCTTTATTGTCCAATGTTTTCATCTTTAATATATCATCACAACGACCCTCAATTTTTTTCAAACTAGTAAATACAGAACCACAAGGACAAGGCTCTTTTTTAAGTATTAAAATATCATCAAGTTTATATCTTACAACTGCTTGGCTTTTTCTATTAAAATCTGTAATTATAGGTAAAAATCTTCCACTATTTTCATCAATCCACTCTTTTTCAATAAATACAATATCTTCATTTAAATGCAAATTTCCAACTTCACAAGTGTGCGCCAAAAAACCTTCAGTACATTGATAAATCTGATGAACCTTTTGCGAAAACCGATTTTCTATAATTTTTCTATCATCATCTTCTAAAACTTCTGCAACAGAAATTATCTTTTTTGGCTTTATATTTAAATCTTTATTTAAAGCAAGTAGCCTTAAAACTTGTGCTGGAGCTATTAAAATAGTTGGTTTTGTTCTGTTTAGTTTTTCAATATGTGTTTCCAAAGGATTTATTAAATCATAGAATGAAAAAGAGATTAGAAAACTATTTACACTTTCATACAAATTACTATTTGATCTTAAGAAAAATGCTATTTTATGTCTTTGTAAAATTGGTTTAGGAAGCATTCTTTTTAAAATATATCCAGCCCATAATGCACTTTCATTTTCACTAACTAAAAAAATCCCCCTATTTCCACTTGTTCCTGAAGATAAACCAACTGTTATATTTTTTAATTTAGATGAGAAATTTCTATTTTTTTCAGCATTTAAAGCGATATTAAAGGCTTCACTCTTATTTATTTGTAAACTGTTAATAGTATCAAAGTTATCCATAAATATCTTTTTATTGATTATTGGAAAATCATTTAGGTTTAAAGATTTTGGATAAAACTTACTGTTTAAATTTGCTAAAAGTTTTTTTATAGAGTTTTTTTGATGTTTTTCTAACTCTTTTTTATCATAGAAATTCTTTGTTTTTATATACTGTATTATGATTTTTAATTTTTTAAGCATTGATATATTCTTTTAAAGTATTAGAACAATGTGTTGGAATTATTTTGATTTGAGGGGAATTTTTGTGTAATTCTTGAAGTTTATCAATAGTTTTATTGTACTCTTTCCAGTTTTCCATAATAAGTGCAGTTAAAATATTTGGGCGTTTGTTATGTGTGATTGTTTGCATATTCCAAACTGCATCAGAAATAAAAAAATAGTTATCATAAAAAAGTCCATATTGACCTTTGGCATGACCTTTTAACTCTATTAAATAAATATCATCAAAAAGTAAAAAACCATTTTCAAATGGTTTTAAAATATCTGGTAAAACAACTTTTGGTAAATCCTCTATAAATGTAACTCTTTTTTCAAAATCATCTCCTAAAAGTTTTGGTAAAACACCCTTCTTTGTCTTTGAAAATCTTGATAAGTTTTTATTGATTGCAAATAAATATGCCTCTTTTGAGCAAAAAATTGAAGCTTCTGGAAAATCTTTTATTCCAGATATATGATCAGCATGAAAATGAGATATAAATATAAAATCTATCTTTTTTGTAAGCCTTTGAATTAAAGATTTATCCAACATAACAGGAGTTGTAAGTGCATATAGTTTTTCAGGAAACTCTTTTGTAACCTCAAAAAAATGTTTTGAATAACCTGTGTCAAAAAGTAAATTTCCATTTTTATGTTTTATTAAAGCAACCATTGCTGGAAATTTGATAGTTTTAAAACTTCCACCTTTTAAAACCATAAATTCAGGATGAACACAATACCCAACCTCAAAGATTTCTATATTTTGCATATCTTTCTAAACCCTCTTTAATAGTATAAATTGGTTTGTATCCCAAAATCTCTTTTGCTTTTGAAATATCCAATGTTTGGCTTTTACTTATTACTCCAACTCCATATTTTGTTAAAAATGGTTCTTTTTTGAATATAATTTTTGCAAAAAGCTCTAAAACAAAAGCAATAAAAAATAAAAAGCTATAAGAGATATATTTAAATTTTATATCTATATTTAAAGTTTGAGTAATTAAGATAAAAATCTCTTTTATATCCATAGATTCATCATTTGTTATATTAAAAATAGATTTAGATGGAATATCTTTTATAGCTGCTAAATATAAAGCATTTACAACATTTCCAACATAAGTAACATCAATAATAGTTTTTTTATTTTTAATAAGCGGTAAGAAACCTTTTTTTGCAATTTTTTCTATTCTTGGCACTAAAACAGTATCATACTCTCCAAAAATTGCTCTTGGTCGAATAATAATTGAATTAAGATTACTATTTAAAACTAATTTTTCAGCCTCATATTTTGTTTGTGCATAAAAATTTACAAACTTTTTTGCTAAAAAGCTCTCATTTACATTAAATTCATCTTTAAAATTAAAATATATGCTAGGAGTTGAAATATGAACAATTTTTGGGATTTTAAACAACTCCATAGATTCTAAGACATTTTTGGTTGCTTTTATATTAGCTTTATAAAAATCATCATACTCTCCCCAAGCAGAAGATAAAGCAGCACAATGAAAAACAATATCAGCCTTTTGGAAATATTTTTTTGTATCTTCAAAATTACTTAAATCAAAAGAGTAGAACTCTACATCTAAAGATTTTCCTATTTGCTTATTTCTACCAAAAGCAATAATTTCCCAATCTTTTGATTTTAAAAACTCAACAAGATTTCTTCCTAAGCCACCAGTTGCACCAGTAACTATAGCTTTCATTACGGAATTTCCCATATAACTAAACCTAAACCTATTCCAGCTGAAGTTCCAACTATAAGTACTTTTTGTCCACTTTTTACATTTTTTTCATATAAAAGTGTATATAAAGCACTAGGAATAGAAGAGGCAACTTGATTTGCATGAGTATCAAATATATCAATTAGTTTTGCTCTATTTAGATTTAAAATTTTAACAATATGATTTAGTGCTGATTTACTAGCTTGATGTGGAACAATCCAATCTATATCATCTAAAGTTAAATTCTTTGAAGCTAAGCTTTTTTCTATAAAATTTGGTAAGATTTGTGAACTTAATTTATAAAGTTTTTTACCATCCATTTCAAAATTACAAATTTCTTTATATTCACCCTTATAATTACTTGGAGTTAATCTTGTTCCTCCACCTCTAATTTGACAATATTCATAACCACTAGAATAAGTTTCAAAACAAGATAAAATAATTCCACCTTTGTCGCTTGAGCTAACAATCATAGCAGTTGCTCCATCAGCAAATATTCCAGCTGTCTGAATTTTTGTCCAGTCTAGTGCTAAACTAGCTAAATCGCAAGATACTATTAAGATATTTTTATAATCATAAAAAAGCTTTGATGCTATATCAAAAGCTCTTAAAACACCTAAACAAGTCATATTAATATCAAATGTTGATATTGGCTTATTAGGTTTTAAAAGCTTATGTATATATGCAGCATTATACGGGATAGCTTGATAGGAAACAGCACTTGCACTTATTATGCAATCAATATTATCAATATTTAACTTTGATTTTTTTAATGCTTCATCTATAGCAATTTTTAAAAAATCATCTACACTCTCATTTTTGTGTAGTAAATGTCTTTTTTTTAAACTTGTAATTTTTTCTGTTGTTCCAGGTTTTAAATTATATAATTCATCAATTTTTGATGAAAAAACAATATTTTTTGATAGACTTTTACCCATTCCTAAAATTTGAATAGGGAAGATCATCTTTTCTCCTTTTTTATATTCTACCAAAAAGATGAGGTAGAATCATCTACTTTTGTACTATCTACCTCTAAAAAAAGATTTTTATTATAATCCATAAAAAGATTATAGCTTCCATAACTAAAGCTATTTTCTACATCTTTTTTATTAAAAAATAAAACCTCTTCAAAATTATTGCAAAAATCACTAATATGATAATCAAGTAAAGATGGTGCAATATTATCTATAATACTCTCTAAAGAGCAAAAATCATTTGCTCCAAAGAGATTATAAACATACTCTTTATCTAGCGAAATAACCATTTTAAATTTTAGTTAAATCCATTTAAAAGTGAAGACATTCTTGAAAGATCAAGTTTATTATCCTCTTTATTCTCTTCTTTTTTATTTAATACATTTTCAAAAGAGCTAAGAAGATTTTCACTTTCATTTATCGCATTTTCTTGTGAATTATCTTCCTCTTCTTCTTTTTGCTCTTCTTCTATTTTTTCAACTCTTGATACAGGAGATACAAAATCTAGGCTTGTATCTTTTTTATTTAAAATATCTTCAATTTTCCCAAGCATTGAATAGATATTTGTTTTATCTTGTTCTGTATTTGATTTGAAACTATCAACATCTTTTTCTAAACTCTCTTTAGTTAGTTCTAAATTTAGAACTTCATCTTCGAGTTCTGCAACTCTTTGTTTTAAATTATTATTTTTATCTTGTAACTCTTCATAAGCCTTAATTAGTGTTTGTAGAGCGTTATTTAATTTTGTAATTGTTTCTGCATTTGTCATAGTTATTAAATCCTTAAGTGTTATATATAAATTAAAATGTATTATTGCAAAATTTTGCTAAATTATTCCATCAATTTTCAATAATGAATCAATTTTTGGTTCTCTTTTTGCAAAATCGTAAAAAAGCTTATCCATATTGTATGAACCACCTTTACTTAAAATTGTATCTTTATATTTTAATCCAAGCTCTTTATTGAAAATATTTCCACTTTCTATAAACATATAAAAAGCATCTGCACTTAAAACTTCAGCCCATTTATATGAGTAATACCCTGCACTATAACCACCAGCAAATATATGTGAAAATCCATTTTGGAATTTATTATATTTTGGTGGAATAATAACTGCAAATTTTTCTCTTACATTATCAAGTAAATTTTGAATTTCATCTTCATTTTTGTATAACTCTTGATATAGCTTAAAATCAAACAAAGCAAACTCAATTTGTCGTACAGTTGCCATAGAAGATTGAAAATTTCTAGCTTTTATAAGTCTATTTATAGCCTCATCATCAAGAACTTCTTTTGTTTTATAATGTTTAGCAAATAGTTTTAATACATCTTTATCATACGAGAAATACTCCAAAAATTGAGACGGAAACTCAACAACATCCCAAGCAACACCAGCAATTCCGCTAACAAATGGTTCATCAACTTTACTTAATAGGTGATGTAAAGCATGTCCCATTTCATGGAAAAGTGTTACAACATCACTATGTCTTAAAAGTGATGGAATATCTTTTGTTGATTGTGGGAAATTCCCAACTATATAAGCTGTTGGAAGCTTTATTTCATCATTTGAAGTTTTATAATATGAGTGCCAATTATTCATCCAAGCACCACCTCTTTTATCGGCTCTTGCTTCTAAGTCTATATAAATTCTAGCAATAACTTTGCCATTTTCACTTAAATTATAAACATCTACTTTTTCATCCCAAGCTTTTGCATCTGTTTTTATAAATTCAATATTAAACATTTTGTATAAGAATTCAAAAAAACCTTTAAGAACTGAACTCTTTTCAAAATAAGGTCTATAATACTCTTCATCTAAATCATATTGAGCAATTTTAAGTTTTTCGCTATAAAAAGCCACATCACTTGCCCTAAAATCAGTAATTCCATCTTCTAAAGCTAATTGTTTTAACTCTTCAAACTCTTTAATAGCTTTTGGTTTAGCTTTGCTTCCTAACTCTTCTAAAAAGTTTATAACTTCATCTTCACTTTTTGCCATTTTTGTAGCAAGTGAGTATTGTGAGAAATTAGAAAAACCTAAGATTTTTACCTTTTCTTCTTTTAATTTTATTAAATCTTCTATAATTTTTCCGTTTTCTGCTGCTCTTGCTGTATAAGCTTTATATAATTCTTCTCTTAATTCTCTAGCGGTACAATATGTCATAAATGGTATATATGAAGGCATTTGAAGTGTAAACTTATATTTAGTTTTTCCATCTTCTTCAAATTTTGCAAGTTCTAAATCTGATTGTGGAATATCTTTTATATCTTCAAAATTTTCAACCACTAAAGAGTAAGAGTTTGTAGCTTTTAATAAGTTTTGAGAAAATTTATGAGATAACTCACTTAAATTCAAATCTAGTTCTTCAAGTCTTTGTTTTTTCTCTTTTTCAAGATTACAACCAGATAATTCAAAATCTCTTATCTCATTTTCAAGAACTTTTTTTTGTATATCATTTAAACTATCTTTTTCATTAGACTGTATATATTTTAAAGCACTATATATATTTTCATTTTGACTTATTTCACTTTCATATTTTGAGATAATAGGAAGACAATCTTCATAAACTTTTGAAGTAATTTCTGAATTTTTAACCGAGTCAATATGAAAAATTGGAGTTATAAATTCATTTATACTCTCCCCTATTTCTTGAAATGGTGAAACAAAATTTTTATATGTTTTATTTTCTATAGCTAAAAGTTTATCTATTTTTTTTCTACTATTGTTTAAAATATTTTCAAGTTCAACACTTGAATTTTCTAAATTTTCTAAATTAAATTCACAAAACATTTTTAATCCTTTTTTATTTTTTAAATTTTAGAGTAAATCCTCTATCAAAATTTTCATAATCTTTATAAAAAGAGTGAAATTCTACATTAAACTCTTTAAAATACTCTTCTAAAGGCTTTTTCTGGTCAAATCCCATTTCACAAAGCAGATACGGAATATTTTTTTCATTTGTTATTTTAATAATATTTTTCAATAACTCATCTCCAATTTCTCCTCCAAAAAGTGCATTTTTTGGCTCAAACTCTACATTTCTTGGTAGTTTATAAGAGTCTGCAATATAAGGTGGATTTGAAACTACCATAAAAATATTATCTTCTAAAATATTTTCAAATAAATTACTAAGTCTAAAATCAATTTTTTCTAAAACTCCAAATTTTCCAGCATTTTGTTTTGCCAATTCCAAAGCTTTAGGATTTATATCAACAGCAATGATTTTTATATTTTCAACCATTAATGCTAACATAACTGAAATTATCCCACTTCCTGTTCCTATTTCAACTATTAATTTTTCATCTTTTTGCTCTTTTAAAATATTAAAGGCATTTTCAACTAAAATTTCAGTTTCTGGTCGTGGAATTAAAACCCCCTCGTTTACAATAAATTGCTCTCCATAAAATGAAGCTTTTTTTGTAATATATTCAAGTGGATAATTTGTAGCTCTTTTTTTTACCAAAAGTGCTAACTCTTTCTCCTTTTCAAACTCTTTGTTATAATTTAAATGCAACCAAATAGGGTTTTTATCAAGTAAAAACATTATTAAAATCTCAACTTCTTTTACAGGAATATGAGTGATGTTTTTTAAATCATTTGTATATTTTCTTACACAATCTTTTATCGTCAATTTTTTTCCTTAATCTAATATATAAAGTGCCAATTCATCAGCAAGTAAATAGTTTTTATTAATCACTTTATTCTCTTTTTTTTCTAGTTTTTTCTCAAGAACCAAATCATCTACTTTTTTTAACTCATTTTGATTTAAAAGCTCTAACTCTACACCAAATTTACATCTAAATCCTAAAAGAACTTTTTCAGCCTTTATATCTTCACAGCCAAGTTCCTCTTTTTCAACGAACAAAGGGTTTTGTATATATTTTTCTATATTTTTTTCGCTATATTCTCTAATATTTTCTATACAAGCAACTGCTCCAGCACCTATTCCCATATATTCATTATACTGCCAATAACCATAGTTGTGTTTTGATTCAAACTCTTCATTTGTAGCAAAATTTGCTATTTCATATTGATTAAATCCTAAATCTTTTAAATATTCAAAAATCTCATAACTTAAATCTTCATCATCTATTTTTAAGCTTTTTTTACTTTTTTGAAGAGATTTTTCATCTAAAAAAAACTTTGTGTTTTCTTCAATTATCAAAGAATATGCACTAATATGGTTAATTCCTAAACTTTTTACAATATCAAAATCTTTTTTGAGTGTTTCAAAACTATCATTTACAACACCATAGATTATATCGCAGTTGATTTTTTTAAAGCCAACTTTTTTTGCATTTTCTATAGCTTCAATTGCACTTTGACTACTATGAGCTCGACCTAAAAATTTTAATTTTTTTTCATCAAAGCTTTGAACACCAAAACTAATCCTATTTACACCCAAAGAAAACATCTCTTTTTGCCAAGAAAAGGTTGCTGAATTTGGATTTGCTTCTGTTGTAATTTCTGCATTTTCTTCTAAAAATGGTTTTATTAAAGAGAAAATCTCTTTATAACTAGAAGCTTTTATTGTTGATGGTGTCCCTCCACCAATAAAAACAGTTTTTATTTTTCTATTTTTATTTATAATATGTTTTTCTAAATTCTCAACTAATTGCTTTTTTAAAGCTTCCATATAGTCATCTTTTAACTTAAATTTTGTTGTGTATGAGTTAAAGGCACAATAGAAGCATTTGCTATCGCAAAAAGGAATATGTATATATAAAAGCAATTTTTAATCCTATATTTATTAAAATATCCGCCTAATTATAAGGAAAAGTATATTTATGACTGATAAAGAAGAGATTATAAAAAAAGAGAAAAAAAATTTTAGACCAAATGTTGCAGCCATTATATTATCATCTAAATATCCAGCTAAATGTGAGATTTTCATAGCTTCAAGATCTGATATTGCAAATGCTTGGCAATTTCCACAAGGTGGAATTGATGAGGGCGAAAGCACTAAAGAAGCATTATTTAGAGAGCTTGAAGAGGAGATTGGTACTAGAGATGTTGAGATAATTGCAGAATATCCAACTTGGGTCTCTTATCTTTTCCCTCCTGTAATTGCTCAAAAAATGTACCCTTATGATGGGCAAAAACAAAAATACTATTTAGTAAAACTAAAAGAAGGTGCAAAAATAAATATAAATACTGAAATTCCAGAGTTCAGTGAATATAAATTTGTAAGCACAAAAGAGATTTATGAATATATAACTTTTTTTAAAAGAACAGTTTATAAACAAGTTTTAAAGTATTTTAAAGATGAGGGATATATTTAAAAAAAAGGAAAGAAAATTAGATGTTAAAAGTACTTAAATTTGGTGGAACAAGTGTAGGAACACTTGATAGAATCCAAAATGTTGCAAATATTATTAAAAATTTAAGAGACAAAGGTGATGATATTATTGCTGTTGTTTCAGCTATGAGTGGTGAAACAAATAAGCTTATTGAGTATGCTGAGTTTTATACAAAAACTCCAGAACCAAAAGAGCTTGATATGCTTTTAAGTTCAGGTGAAAGAGTTACATCAGCCCTACTTTCTATTGCTTTAAATAGTATGGGATATAAGACTATTTCTATGACAGGAAGAGAAGCTGGTATTAAAACAGATGGTTCTCATACAAAAGCTAGAATTGAAGAGATAGATTCAAGTAAAATGAAACAGGCAATTAACGATGGAAATATTATTATAGTTGCAGGTTTCCAAGGAGTTACTCTTGATGGTTCAAGAGTAACAACTTTAGGTCGTGGTGGAAGTGATTTAAGTGCTGTTGCAATTGCAGGAGCAATAAAAGCTGATGTTTGTGAGATTTATACAGATGTTGATGGAATTTATACAACAGACCCACGAATTGAACCAAAAGCTAAAAAACTAGAAAAAATCTCTTACGATGAGATGTTAGAATTAGCTAGTTTAGGAGCAAAAGTCCTACAAAATAGATCAGTAGAGATGGCAAAAAAATTAAATGTAAATTTAGTATCAAGAAGTAGCTTCACGCCTGAAGTTGAAGGTACATTAATCACAAATGAAGAGGAAATTATGGAAAAACCAATAGTAAGTGGAATAGCTTTAGATAAAAATCAAGTTAGAGTTGGAATGTATGGTGTAATTGATAGACCTGGAGTTGCTAGTGCGATTTTTACAGCACTTGCTGATGCAAATATAAATGTAGATATGATTGTTCAAACAAGAGGACTAGATGGAACAACAGATTTAGATTTTACAGTTCCAACAAATGAGCTAGAAATTTGTAAAAAAGTTATGACACAATTTACAGCTGAAGCTAAAAATATTGATTATAATGAAGCTATTTGTAAAGTTTCAATAGTTGGTGTTGGTATGAAATCTCATACAGGAGTTGCTTCAAAAGCATTTACAGCTTTAGCAAATGAAAATATCAATATTAGAATTATATCAACAAGTGAAATTAAAATTTCAATGATTATAGATGAAAAATATGCAGAACTAGCTGTAAGAGCTTTACACGACGCATACGAATTGGACAAATAATTTGCAAGAATTTTTAAACTGGACAGTTGATACAATCAGGGAAGATAGACTTATATCTCCTTGGTTGGAAGAAAAAAAATTTGAATGGACTCCAATAGTTGCTAGAAATGTAGTAAATTTATTGGATAAAAATTTCTCTATTATTGTAATAACTGATAAAGAAAGAGAGTGGTTTTTAAACTATATTCTTTCAAATATAAATTCAAATAAGCTAAATAGACCATTTTTGCCATTTTATGATTTTAGATCTTTTTATAGATATATAGATGGTGTAAAATCTGAAGAAGATATTGTAAATATAAAAGATATGTTAAGTATATCTTTTCCAAATGGTTACTCTTTTTGGTATATAGGAAAAAGTCAAGATAATAGAGCAAATATTGCAAAAATGTCAAAAAATTCATTTCTTTGGCTATTTGATGAAGAAAAACAAGATGCTTTTAACTTAAAATCAAGTGATGATGCTTTAGATATGAAACTTTTACAAATGTTTAGGCTTTATAATAAAACTTTAAGTGCTGCATTATTTGCACAAATAAATGTGGAAAATTAATCTTGCAAGAGTTTTTTTATAAATCTCATATTTTATTAGTTGATAATATAGAAGATGCTATTTTAAAACAAATACAGTTATACCCAAAACACTCAACAAGAATTATAAAAAATGATGAAAAAGATGAGTTTCAAATAGCTCAAGCAAATCTGGCTATAAAAGAGGCATACATTGCAACTAGTGAAATTAAATATATATTTTTATGTGGAGCAACTTTTAGAGTAGAAGCACAAAATGCTCTACTTAAAATACTTGAAGAGCCGCCTTTAAATATAGTTTTTATAATTTTAACAAAATTAAAAAGCACTTTATTGCCAACTATTTATTCAAGACTACCATATAAAAATATAAAAACTATTGAGTCAAAAAATGAATCAAATTTGGATATAAAAAGGTTAGATTTAAAAGATGTTTACACTTTTCTTAAAGATAATCAAAAAATATCAAAAGATGAGGCAAAAATAGTTGTTGAAGAGATTTTAATGAAAGTTAAAAATGAAAAAATAGAGTTAAAAGAGAAAGAATTAGAAGTTTTTTCAAAATCAATTAAACTTTTAGATTTAAATTCTAAACCAATAAATGTACTTTCTCTTCTTCTTTTAACACTATTTAATAAAAAGAGCTAAAATGGATATTTATAAAGTTTCAATAAATAATATAGAAGATTTTTTAAAAAAATTAAATTGCGATATTGGTGGAGTTAAAATAATGTCTAAAAAGACAAAAACCCATACAATATATATAAAAAATCTTCATGTTGGAGCTGCTAATATACTAAAACAAGATGCTTTGTCTATTGGAGCTGATTTGGCCGTTCCTGAAGGAGTTATTGTTGCTAAAGATAGATATGTTGATGCTTTATTAATTGCGACATCTAAGCATATAGAGATTTTAAGTAGAAAAGAGTTAGCTCAACCTTTTGGATTAAAAGAGTTAGCAAAGAAATTGAAAGATTTTATAAAAACCAAAGAGTATAAAACCAAAATTATGGGTATTTTAAACTTAAATAGTGACTCATTTTATGAAAAAAGTAGAACATTAACTTCAGATATTTGCCAAAAAATTGAACAAATGATTGAAGATGGTGCAGATATTATTGATATAGGTGGAGTTTCAAGCAAACCTGGAAGTATATATGTAGGAGAAACTGAAGAGTTTAATAGAGTAAAAGAGACTATAAATTTAATTTATAAAAATAAATATTTTGAAAAGGTTGATTTTTCAATAGACTCTTACTCTTTAAAAACTGTTAATTATTCACTTGATAATGGTTTTAAAATTGTAAATGATATTACTGGATTAGAAGATGATAATATCTGTAAGCTTATTGCGGAATATAATGCAAAGGCGGTAATTATGCATATGCAAAATGACCCAAAAAATATGCAAGAAAATCCATATTATGAAGATGTTATGCTTGAAATTGATAATTTTTTTAAAGAAAGAGTACAAAAAGCCATTAGCTTTGGGGTAGAAGATATTATTTTGGATGTTGGTATTGGTTTTGGTAAAGATTTAGAACATAATTTAGCACTATTAAGAAATTTAGAGCATTTTAAACACTTTGGATATGAACTTTTAATAGGAGCTAGTAGAAAATCTATGATAAATAAAATTGTTGAAAGTAAAACAGAAGATAGACTTTCTGGTACTTTAGCTATTCATTTAGAATCAATTAAAAATGGTGCAAGTATTATTAGATGTCATGATGTAAAAGAGCATTTTCAAGCAATTAAAGTTTTTGAAGCTATAAATAAAGAGTAAATATAGAACTTTATTTATAGATTATTCCTGCAAACTCCTTAAATTCAATTTTATAATACAATTATTTAACAATTTTTAGATAAAATTTCACAATTTTTATTTATACTTTAGGAGTGACATAGTAAATGAGTGCATCTATTTTTAGAGAGTACGATATTAGAGGAATTTTTGAAAAAGAGTTAAACGAAGATATTGTAAAAAAAATTGGTTTTTATTTAGCAAAGGCTCTGTTAAAAAGAGTTCCAAGTGCTGTGTATATGGCTGTTGGTTATGATGCAAGACTTCACTCACCAACTTTAAAAAATTGGTTAAGTTCTGGAATAAACAAAGCTGGTTTAAAAGTTTTAGATATGGGACTTGTTCCTACTCCTACAAACTATTTTGCAAACTTCACAGAGTTCAATGGGCTTAAATGTGATGGATCTATTATGATTACAGGGAGTCATAATCCACCTGAATATAATGGTTTTAAAATTACTTTAAATAAAGATCCATTTTTTGGAGAAGATATTTATGCTTTAGGAAGAGAGATTTTAGCTGATAATTCAAGAATAGAAGATAATTTTGAAGCAACTTCTATAAACTGCAAAGAGCAATATATAGATTTTTTAGTAAATCATTTTTCACATTTAAAATTAAATAACAAAGAGTTTGTATTTGATTGTGGAAATGGAGTTGCTGGAGTTGTTTTAAGAGAAATTCTTGATAGATTAAATATTAAACATAAAATACTATTTGAAACTCCAGATGGAAATTTCCCAAATCATCATCCAGACCCAAGTGATGAGCATACACTAGAAGATATTAAAAAAGAGCTAAATAGTGGAAAATTTGCTTTTGGTTTTGCTTATGATGGAGATGCAGATAGAATAGCCCTACTTTCTCCAAAGTACAATTTCAAAGGAGATATTTTAGCTATTTTCTTCTCTAAACATATCAAAAATCCAACTGTTATTGGTGAAGTTAAATGTTCGCAAGTTATGTATGATACGATTAACTCTTACGGTAAAGCTATCATGTATAAAACGGGACATTCAAACCTAAAAGTTAAAATAAAAGAGGAAAATGCCTCTTTTGCTGCTGAAGTTTCTGGGCATCTATTTTTTAATGATAGATATTTTGGATATGATGATGCTATATATGCTACATTTAGGGCTTTAGAGTTAATTGATGCTGGTTTTGATTTTGATAAAGAGTATGAAGCTTTACCACAAGTTTATTCAACTCCTGAGATAAATATAACTGTAACTGAAGATACAAAGTTTAAAATAATTGAAGATTTAAAAAAGGCTTTACAAAATCCTTCAAAAGATTTTCCAAAAATCAAAGATATTATCACTGTTGATGGTGTTAGAGTTATCTTTGAAAAAGGTTGGGGATTAGTAAGAGCTAGTAACACAACTCCAAAACTAGTAACTAGATTTGAAGCAGATACAAAAGAGAATGCAAAAGTTTATGAAGATGCACTGATTAAACTTTTTAATGAAATAAAATAATAAGGAAAAATAAAATGAGCAATACAAATAACCCAATTAAGAAATGTCTATTTCCAGCTGCTGGATATGGTACTAGGTTTTTACCTGCAACAAAAGCGACACCAAAAGAGATGTTACCAGTACTTACAAAACCTTTAATTCAATATGGAGTTGAAGAGGCTTTGGCTGCTGGTATTGAAAATATGGCAATAGTAACAGGAAGAGGAAAAAGAGCAATTGAAGACCACTTTGATATATCTTATGAACTTGAACACCAAATAAAAGGAACAAGTAAAGAGCACTATTTAACAGAAATTAGAAGTGTTATTACAAAATGTACTTTTTCATATACAAGACAAATAGAAATGAAAGGTTTAGGTCATGCAATTTTATGTGGTGAAAACTTAATTGGAGAGCAACCTTTCGCAGTTTTATTAGCAGATGATTTATGCGATTCAAATTCAAAAGGTGTTTTATCTCAAATGGTTGAACTTTATAAAAAGTATCACTGTTCTATTGTTGCAATTGAAGAGATTCCAAAAGAAGATACAAATAAATATGGTGTAATTGCTGGAAATGAGATTGAACCTGGAATTTTTATGGTAAAAGATATGGTTGAAAAACCTGAACCTGAAGTTGCACCATCAAATTTAGCAATTATTGGAAGATATATTTTAACTCCAGATATTTTTGATATTATAAGAGATACAAAACCAGGAAAAGGTGGAGAGATTCAAATTACTGATGCCTTACTTACTCAAGCAAAAAAAGGTATGGTTTTAGCATATAAATTTGAAGGTCAAAGATTTGACTGTGGAAGTATAGATGGGTTTGTAAAAGCTACAAACTATTTTTATGATAAATCAATTAAAGATGAAAAAAAAGAGAAAAAAGAGAACGGTAAAAAATAATGAAAAACAATCTTTATTATCCTTTTGTATCTTTAAGCGATGAAGATATTTTTACAGAAATAAAAAAGGAAAGAGAAGATATTGGGTACTACTCTTTACCTTATGCTGACCTTTCAAATATGAAATCAAGATTAGATAATCTTGATTTTAAACAAAAACAAATAGCTATTATTGGAATTGGTGGAAGTACTTTAGGAACTTATGCAATTTATAATTTTCTAAAATATAATAAACAAAAAAATAAAACTCTAAAAAAAGAGCTTTTTTTCTTTGAAAGTACAGACCCAATAAACTTAAATGGAACAATAGCTCAATTAAATCTTGAAGATACTTTATTTATAGTAATTTCAAAATCAGGAACAACTATTGAGACTATCTCAATTTTTAAATATTTAAGTTCTATTGTAAAAATGAGTAGCCAAAATCTTTTAGTAATTACTGAAGATGATAGTAAATTAAACTCTTTTGCATTTGCTAATGGAATTTCAACTTTTGAAATACCAAAAAATGTTGGTGGAAGATTTTCTGTACTATCAAATGTTGGCTTAGTACCGCTATATTTGGCTGGTTTTGATATAGATGAGCTTTTAAAAGGTGCTAGAAAAATATCTACTTCATTTTTTGAACAAAATGAGCTGTATAATCAACTTTTGAAAAAAGCAAGAACTTACTATGAATATAAAGATGTTTATAATATAAATGCAATTTTTTCTTACTCTCAACTTCTTGAAGGTTTCAATAAGTGGTATATTCAACTTTGGGGTGAAAGCTTAGGAAAGATTGATGCAAATAACACAAATCAAGGTTTAACTCCAATTGGGCTTTTAGGACCAGTGGATCAGCACTCTTTTTTACAACTAATAGTTGAAGGGAAAAGAGATAAAACTGTAACATTTATTAAAATTAAAGATTTCAAAGATGATACAAAAATATCTCCAATATCGCTAAATAGCCTTGAAGAACTAGACTATATAAATGGTTTAAACTTTAAAGAACTTATAAATCTTCAAGCAGATGCAACGATTGCTTCAGTTAAAGAGTATAAAAAAGATATTCCAATAGATTTAATAGAAATAGAAGAAATTAGCGAGTTTGAAATAGGAAAACTACTATTTTACTATGAACTTTTAACTTCTATTGTTGGAAAATTTTTAAGAATAAACACTTACGACCAACCAGGTGTTGAAGGTGGAAAAATTATTCTAAAAGAGATGTTAAAAAAGAAAAACTAGAAAATGGAACATATTTTTTCTAGTTTAATTCCAATTTTCTCACTAATTGTGCTTGGATACTTATTTAAAAAAATAAGTTTTCCATCACACGAATTTTGGCCAATGGCTGATAAATTAACCTACTATATTCTTATGCCATCACTTTTAATAAATAGTCTTGCAAAAGCAAAAATAGATGAAAATAGTATAGAATTAATCATAGTATCTTCACTTGCTATATTTTTTACAATGTTATTTTTGATTTTTTTTAATAAGTTAAAAAGAACAAAAAACGACTCATTTACCTCTATAGTTCAAGGTGGAATAAGATTTAATACCTATGTTTTTTTAGCACTTTGTAGCTCAATTTTTGGGGAGCATGGTTTAGTTTTGGCTGCTATTATTATTAGTTTTGCAATTCCGTTTTTGAATGTTTTGTGTATTACTATTTTTGCTTTATATCAAAATAATCAAAAAATAAATCTACTTTATATTTTTAAATCAATATCCACAAATCCTTTGATTATCTCTTGTCTTATTGGTGCTTTTATAAATTTTTTAGAGATAAATATTCCAATAAGTATCTCAAATCTTCTAAAGATATTAGGAAATGCAGCTCTTCCTTTGGGTCTTTTATCTATTGGGTATGCTTTGGTATTAACAGAGATTAAAAGTGCAAAAAAGGATTTAACTCTTACTATGTTTGCAAAATTTATTGTTTTACCATTTTTTATATATCTCTTAGCAAAAATATTTAATTTAGATGATATTATGGTTTCGGTTTTAGTTCTATTTGCTATTATGCCAACAGCTCCTAGTGCCTTTATTTTGGCTAGACAGTTAAATGGCGATATCTCTTTGATGACTTCTATTATCACAGTGCAGACAATTTTAGCTGCACTATTTTTGATAATTTTTGTAAACTATTTTATTTAAAATAATCAAGAGTAGAACTCTTAATTATTTTAAAAACTTTCCCATTCATCATCTTTACTATTATCTTTTATAACTTGTTTTGAAGTATCTATTTTTTGTGAAGGAGATTTTGATTTTATTTTAGAAGGGTTATTTGAAAGTTTTTCATTGCTATTTTGTATTATTTTAGCACTTACTTCATTTTTACCATTAAACTCTTTTTTATTTGCATCTTCAACTATCATATGAGCAATTTTATCTGTACTTAATGCTATATCGTGAGATTGAGTTGCAACCATAGCATTTTGTTGAGTTTGTTGGTCTAGTTGATTTACAGCATCATTTATTTGCTCAATTCCTAAAAGTTGTTCTTTACTTGCATTTTGAATATCAGAGATTAGATTCATAGTTTGAGATATATTTTGATTTAACTCTTTATAACCATCTATCATATTTAAAGCAATGCTTTTACCTTCATTTGCTTTTAATGTTGCTTGTTCAACTATATTTTTAATCTCTCTTGCAGCCTCTGCACTTCGTGAAGCTAGATTTCTTACTTCTTGAGCAACAACTGCAAACCCTTTTCCTGCTTCTCCTGCTGTTGCTGCTTCAACTGCTGCATTTAAAGAAAGAATATTTGTTTGGAATGCTATTTGATCAATTACACTTATTGCTTCATTTACTAAATTTACTTTTGCATTTATCTCTTCCATAGCATTTGTAGTTTGATTTGCAAGTTTCTCACCTGTAGCAGATGCTTTTGTAATTTCATTTGAGTATTTAGCCATTTTTGCAATATTTTCTGTATTATTTCTAATATTACTAGTTATCTCTTCAAGAGCTGCGGCTGTCTCTTCAAGTGAAGCTGCTGCTTCATTTGAGCTTAAATTTAATTTATCAACATTTTGTAAAAGTATAGTTGAACTCTCTTCTAGTGTTAAACCATTTGATTTATTTTCAACTAGCATATTTGTAATAATTTGTGCTAAATTATTTATTCCATTTGCTACTTTTCCATTATCATTTTCAATTTTTGCTCTAAAATCAAGTTTTGAAAAGCTTTCTAGTACTGTAACAACTCTATTTATATCTGAACAAACATTTGATTTTGTAACTTCAAGCATTGCATTAAAATTATTTCTTAACTCTTCAAGACCAGAATTTTCTGTATGAACTTTAATAGAACTATCCAATTTTCCTTGTTGTACTTCATTTACAACTCTTTTTACATCTTCAATTAAAAGCTCATCTTGTGCTATTAAAGATTTTGTTTTTGCAACATTTTGGTTTATTACAGATGCCATCTGTCCAAATTCATCGTTTGAATTTATATCTATTTGTTTTGTTTGACTTGACTCTTTATTTAAGAAAGCAAAAAATCCTAATAGACCTTCATTAATAGAAGTTAAGTTTTTATCTAGTATTCCCATACTAAAGATTATGATAAAGCAGATAATAGCTAATACCACTAAAGCTGAAATAATTGCAAAGTTTCTTACATAATTTGCTTTTTCTAAATACTCTTCAGTTGTTGCTATACCAAAAAATGCCCAGTATTCACCAGTATTTCCTAATTCAACAGGATATACATAGTTATATGACTCTTTTCCTAGCATATTAGTAGATATATAAGAAGTTTCATTTCCTTTTGAAACTGTATCAAAAGCATTTAAAATAGTCTCATTTTTTGTTAAATCTTTAATATATTTACCAACAAAATCTTTATTTAAGTGTCCAACATTATAACCATTTGAGTCGTAAAGTGCTGCATAACCTGTATCATAAAATTTAATTTTACTAATACTATCTTGTAGAAAATCTAAAGATACATCAACCCAACAACTCCAACAACTTTTCCTTTTACAATAACTGGTTTTGAAATTGTAAGCATTAAAGCCTTTGTTGTATCATCAATATATGGTTTTGTAGTTGAGATTTTTTTAGTCTCAATAGCCTCTTTTATCCAAGGTTTATTAATATCAAACTCACCAGCTCCTTCTACAGTAAAATTACCACTTTTATCTCTTGATACATAAGGTTCAAAATAACCTTTATTTGTTGTGTAGTATTTTTTATCATAAGAACCATCATAAGTTTTGTATAAAATATCTCCTTGTTCAAAGCTATACCAAATTCCAACCAAAAATGGATTTAGCTTTAACATATTTTTAAGATATTCAATAGTTCCTAACTCATTTAAACTTTCATTGTATTCAATGGCATTTTCATATTTATTTGTCATTGAATTTGTAACAACAACAGCTTTATCCAAAATACTTTTTACTTCTAATCCACTTTTTGCGGTAAACTCTTTTACATATTTTATAGACTCTTCTTCTAGTGATTTATGAATGTTTGATGATATAAAAAATATCATAATACTAAGTGCAACAAAAGTTACGCTAACAAGAAGCAATAACAATTTTGTACCAAAATGTAAATTTTTCATGAAATCCTCCCTTAATAAATTTTTAATATTATAACATAATAATAAAAAATAATTATTATTTAAAAGTTATTATATATTTATTCCCAATCTAAAAGTCTTTTTTCTCCTTGAAGTTCCCGTATTTCAGTTACATCTTGGCTCATCTCAATTACACCTTTATAATTTTTTTGTTCATCTCTTATTGCAAAATATCTAATATGAACAAACTTTCCTTTAAATGTAATCCAAAAATCAGCTGTATCTTGTCGTCCTGCTTTAAACTCTTCAAGAATTTTTAAAACTTGATCTACACTTTTTGGAGGGTGACAGAATCTTACTTCTCTTCCAATAATTCCAGCACTTCGTGGGAAAACTCTCTCATCTCCACGATTATAAAATACAACTCTATCATTTTCATCAACATAAGTTATATCAACAGGTAAAAATTTAAAAATAAAGTTTACTTGTTCTGGAGTTAAATAACCCTCATCATAGTGAGTACGACCCTCTAGGCTAAATGGAAGTTTTCTTTTTGTTTTATCAAGACTAGGGTGAATATATTCAGGTGTGTTGTTGTCATTTTTCTCTTCAACTAAAGCAGGGTATCTAGTAGGAGGTGTGCTAAACATCCAACCAATCTCACTATCTCCTTCATAAAACTCTTGCCAATCTTCCTCTTTTAATAGTTGTAGAGCATTTGGAAGAAGTCTATACTCTTCAACTTGTGCAAGATGAGAAAGGCTATTATAAACATTCATACATTTTTCTAAAATTTTATCGAAATCTTTTGATTCAACTGCTAGTCTTGCGTCTTTTATTTGAGCTCTTATGTCATCATGAAATGCCCACATTCCTTGAGATGGACCAGTCCAACCATATTTTTCTAAATATGGAAATAGTTGATTCTCTTTTCTTGCAAATTTTTTTTCAACTAAAGTAATTTGGTTGAAAATATTATAAAATTTTTGATATTCATCTTTTGGATTTGTACTAAATAGTTCAGAAAAAAGTTCTTTTATTAAGATATTTTCTTCAAGATAGACTCTTACAGGGTGACCTTGTGGGAATTGGTCTAGGTTATTTGATAAATCGTTAATCATTTTAAAATCCTTTTTTAATATAGGACAAATCTTATCCTATATTAAAAATCAAAATAATGATTTATATCAAG
The DNA here is from genome assembly GCA_039810345.1 of Aliarcobacter sp. Lineage (GTDB taxonomy): Bacteria > Campylobacterota > Campylobacteria > Campylobacterales > Arcobacteraceae > Aliarcobacter. The sequence continues at coordinate 24,118 of JBDHWU010000012.1, forward strand.
AGCTTAATTTATATTTCAATTTCCAAAGCAATAGGGCAGTGGTCACTCCCAGTTATATTATCTAAAATATAAGCATCTTTTACAAGCTCTTTTAAATCGCTACTTACATAAAAATAATCAATTCTCCAGCCAACATTATTCTCTCTAGCATTTGCTCTATAGCTCCACCACGAGTATTTGTCTTTTATATCGCCGTTAATTAATCTAAAAGTATCAATATACCCATGGCTTAAAAACTTTGTTATCCAATCTCTTTCTATTTTTAAAAAACCACTTGTATTTTCATTTGCTTTTGGTCTTGCTAAATCTATCTCTTCATGAGCTGTATTTACATCTCCACAAACGATTATAGAAAATCCATCTTTTTTTAAGTTTTCACAATGTTCTAAAAATCTATCATAAAATCCCATTTTATATTCAAGTCTTTCATCACCACTTTGTCCATTTGGGAAATATACATTAAAAAGAGCAATATTTTTATCTTTGATAGAAAAATGAAACTCATTTATTCTTCCTTCATCCAAAATATCAACACTTAAACAAGTAGATTGAAAAATTGGTTCTATATCACTAAATAGTGCTGTTCCACTTCGTCCTTTTATTTTTGATTCACTTGCAAGTAGATGTTTGAACTCTTTTTCAAAAATAGTTTTTGGTATCTGAGTTATTTGTGATTTTGTCTCTTGAAGACCTAAAAAATCGATATTTGCTTCATCAACCCATTTTAAAGCATCTTTTTTATCAACAGCTCTAATACCATTTACATTCCAAGAAACTAGTTTATATCTTCTCATTTTTTATCTTCCTTTTTCTCTTTTTTTTCTTCTTTGATTAAGTTTTCTGGTGCTTTTGGTGGAGTTGGTTTTGTAATTCCTATATTATTTAAGCTCTTATTTGATAAAGAGTTATTTTTATTTATTAAATTTTCACCTTTTCCGCCATGCATATCAATTTTACCACTGTTATCACCTGTATAATTGTAGTTTGCAAACAAAAAATTTGTAAAAATTATTGTTACAAATAGTGCTATTTTCATAATTTTTCCTTTTTTTAAAAGGCGAATTATAGTTAAACTTAAATAATAAAGGCTTTATTTGGTATTTTTCAATAATTTTTATTTAGGATTTTTATGGAAGAGTTATTTTTAGGCTTACTTACATTTTTTACCTCTGTAGTGGCTGCTGTTGTTGGAATTGGTGGAGGAATGATGTTAATTGCAATTTTGCCATCATTTTTGCCTACAAATGCACTAATTCCAGTTCACGGACTTACACAAGTTTCAAGTAATCTTAGTCGGGCTTATTTTGGAAGAAAAGATATAGTTTATAGTGTTGTTCCAAAATTTTTAATTGGTTCTTTTTTGGGAATTGCCTTTTTTGCAGGAATTTTATCTTTAATTTCACTTGAATATGTTCCTCTTTTTATAGGAATTTATATTTTATTATCTCTTTGGAGTGAAAAATTTAATGAAAAGATAAAAAAATATGAAAACTACTATATAGCAGGTTTTTTTCAAACAGGTCTTTCTATGGTTGTTGGAGCTACTGGACCTCTTACTATGACACTATTATTTAAAGATTTCAAAGATAAAGATAAGGTTGTTTCAACTGGTGCTTTACTTATGAGTATAACTCACTTCTTAAAAGTTGTTGTATTTATATATTTTGGTTTTGTTTTCTCTGATTATATTACTATTATATTAGCTATGATTTTTGGTGCAGTTTTGGGCAGTTTTGTGGGAACAAAGGCTAGAAACCTAATAGATGGTAAAAAATTTGCAATTATTTTAAAGGTATTGCTTACAATTTTAGCAATAAACTTAATAATAAAGGTGGTTTTGGAAATTCTTTAAATACTTTTTTTCTTACATAATAGTTACATAACTTTTTGATATAATCAAGTTTATTCAAAAATTAAGGAGAATCACTATGAAAAAAGTAGTTTTAGGAACAATTACGGCGGCTGTTTTAGCAACTTCTAGTTTGGCAGCTGATTATGTGATGAAAATAAGCCATGTTGTAAGTGCTAGTACACCAAAAGGAATGGGTGCTGATTACTTAGAAAAAAGAATTGAGGAACTAACAGCTGGAAAAATTGATGTTCAAGTTTTCCCAAACTCAACACTATATGGTGATGCAGATGAGATGAAAGCTTTGGCTATGAACAATGTTCAATTAATTATGCCAAGCCTTTCAAAATTCCCTTCAATCGTACCTCAAATTCAACTTTTTGACTTACCATTTTTATTTAGAGATAAAGATCATTTATACAAAGTTATGGATGGAGAAGTTGGAGCAAAACTTAAAGGTTTTGTTGATGCAAAAAAACAGATGAAAGCATTTGATTATTGGGATGCTGGATTTAAACACTTCTCAAGCTCTAAAAAAGCTATTGTAAATCCTGAAGATGCAAAAGGGCAAAAATTTAGAATTCAATCTTCAAAAGTTTTAGAAGAGCAGTTTAAAATTGTTGGTGGAAATCCACAAATTCTTCCATTTTCAGAAGTTTACTCAGCACTTCAACAAGGTGTTGTTGATGCGACAGAAAATCCACTTTCAAACTTCTATACAAAAAAATTCCACGAAGTTCAATCTAGCTTAACTTTAAGTAGCCATGGATATTTAGGATATTTAGTTGTTATGAATCAAAAGTTCTGGGATAGCTTACCTGCTGATTTACAAGAAAAAGTGGCTCAAGCTATGAAAGAAGCAACAGACTTAGAGAGAAAAGCAGCAGCAGCTGAAGATATTAAATTTATGGAAGAGCTTAGAAAATATGCAGCTGAATCAAAAAGACTTGAAATTATTGAGTTAAATGATGCACAAAAAGAGAGCTGGAGAAAAGTTATGGAGGGTGTTTATCCTAAGTTCTACAATATAATTGGTGAAGATTTAATCAAACAAGCTCTTGAAACAAAATAATAAAGAAGAATTATGAAAAAACTGTTTAATATTTTTGATATTATTGTTGGTACAATCAACCAAACCATAGCCGTTTACGGTATGGTTTTGGGAGTTTCACTAGCATTTTTGAATGTAGTTTTAAGATATGCCTTTGATATGAGTTTACCATGGGCTGGTGAGCTTACAAACTACTTTTTTATTTGGTCAGCACTTTTTGGAGCAGCTTATGGATTTAAGCAAGGAGCTCATATTTCTATTACTATTTTAATAGAGAAATTTTCTCCATCTGTACTTAAAGCTTTTTTAATTTTTGCAAACCTATTGTCTATTTTGTATCTTCTTTTTATATCTTTTCTGGGATATAAACTTACACTATTCTTAATGGAATTTGAAGAGATAAATGTTGATTTACAAGTTCCTTTATGGATACCACAACTAGTTGTTCCTATTGCATTTTTACTTGCAGCTTATAGAGTTTTTGAAAAACTTATAGAACTTTATAAAACAGATGCAAATAATATCAAACTATTTAGCGAACACGAAGCTATTATAGAAGAGATTAAGGGAGAAAAATAGTTATGGTTATAGCTACACTTTTTATTTTACTTTTTGCTTTGATGTTAATTGGAGTTCCTGTTGCTGTTGCACTTGGAGCTAGTACACTAACATCTGCATTTTTGTATACAAATAATGATTTAATGGGAATAGTTGATAATATTTTTAATGGTTTAAATAAATATACTCTTATGGCAATTCCAATGTTTATTCTAGCTGGTTCGCTTCTTTCAAGAGGAAGTGCGGCTGCTAGAATTATTAACTTTGCAAAAAGTTTAGTAGGACATCTTCCAGGTGGGCTTCCAATAGCTGCTATTTTGGCATCTATTATTTTTGCTGCTATTAGTGGAAGTTCTCCTGCAACAGTTGCTGCTATTGGTTCAGTTATGTATGGTGCTATTAAACAAGCTGGATATAATGAGCAATTTGCTATTGGTACTATTACAACTGCTGGAACATTAGGAATTTTAATTCCACCTTCTGTTGTATTTATTGTTTATGGTGTTAGTGCTGATGAATCTATTGGAAAACTATTTATGGCTGGGGTAATTCCAGGTCTTATGATAGGTGGTATGATGATGATTGCAACATATATACTAGCTAGAAGAAGCGGTTTTAAAGCTACTAAAATGGCAAGTTTCTCTGTAATATTTAAAACATTTAAAGAGTCATTTTGGGCATTGTTAATTATTGTAGTTGTTATTGGTGGAATTTATGGTGGAATTTTTACACCAACTGAAGCAGGGGCTGTGAGTGTATTTTATGCTTTATTTATCTCATTTTTTATCTATAGAGATATTAAAATGAAAGATTTATATAAAATTATACTTGATTCAGTACAAACAAGCTCTATGATTTTCTTTATCATTGCAAATGCTATGCTTTTTGCACACTTCTTAACAGATGAGCAAATTCCACAAACAATTACTCAAATGATATTAGAAGCAAATGTAAGCCCTATAATGTTCTTACTTATAGTAAATATTTTACTTTTAATTATGGGACAATTTATGGAGCCTAGTTCTGTTGTTATGATTACAGTTCCACTTCTACTTCCTATTGGAATTGCACTTGGAATTGATCCAATTCACCTTGGGGTTATTATGGTTGTAAATATGGAAATAGGAATGCTAACTCCTCCTGTTGGACTTAATCTCTTTGTTGCAAGTGGGATTACAGGACTATCCATGGGACAAGTTATAAAAGCAAGTATTCCAATGACTTTGGTTCTTCTTTTGGGATTGGTTCTAATCACATATATTCCTGCTATATCTTTATGGCTTCCAGATTTAATGTTTGGGTATTAAGGTTTAATAAACTTAATATAAAAGTAGAAAAGAGTGAAAATTTATTTTCACTCTTTTTTTATAGTTTTTTTTTCATACTTTTCTGAAGAAACTTTTACTTTGTTAATATATAGTTTTGTCATTTTCCACAAATCTCCTTTAAACACTCTTCTATATTTTTATATCTAAACTCAAATCCAAACTCTAAAAGCCTTTTAGGAATAGCACTTTGTCCATCACTTAAAACTTTTGCACCTTCACTAAAAATCAGTTTTAAAACAAATTCTGGAACTGTAAAAAATGTTGGTCTATTTAAAACTTTTCCAAAAGTTTTTGTAAAATTATAGTTTGTTGTAGGATTTGGACTAGATAGATTAAAAACTCCATTTAAATTTTTTTCTATTACAAACTCATAAGCTCTTAATAAATCTTCTATATGAATATAAGAAAAATGCTGTTTCCCACTTCCAATAACTCCACCAAGTCCTAGTTTAAAAGGTAACATCATTTTACTAATAGCTCCACCATTTTTTCCTAAAATTATGGAAAATCTAAAAATAGTAATATTTGTGAATTCACTTTCTGCTTTTTTTGCTTCTGCTTCCCAATCTTGGCAAAGATTTGATAAAAAATCATTTGCAAAACTATCATTTAAACTATATTCACTATATATTGATTTGTTGTTATAAATTCCTAAAGCTGAAGTTGAGATAAAAAGCCTCTGTTTTTTTTCAATATTATTTACTCTTTTTAAGCTATTAACTAATATTTTAGTAGATTCTATACGGCTCGAATAAAGTAGCTTTTTATAGTTTTCACTCCATCTATTTATTATATTTGCACCATTTAAATTTATAATTACATCACAAGATTTTATAATCTCATCTAATTTTGTAGAGTTTGTTAAAATTTCTCTTGAGATTTTTAAAACTTTATAGTTTTGTTTTTCTAAATAATTAACTAAATTTTGTCCAACAAAACCACTAGCTCCTGATATTGCAACAGTTTTCATAGAATCTCCTTTTTTATTTATTATCTTGAATTGTAAAAATAAGTTTTGAACTATCAAATCCTAGATTTTCTATTTTTTTTAAAAGAGAGTTCAAAAGCTTATCATCTATAGTTTTTTCTCTTGAAATTATCCATAAATACTCTTTTGAAGGTGTTCCAATAATCGCATATTTATAATCTTTATCTAAATCCAAAATCCAGTAATCGGCATAAAATGGTCTAAAAAAACTAACTTTTAATTTGCTATTTGAGCTATTTACACTATATGCAATAGCAGTTGCTTGTTTATATTTATTTGTAGATATTTTTGTGCAACTATTTAAAACATCAATTTTTCCATCATCTCTTAAAGTATAATTTGCTTTTACATTTTTGCAATCTTTTTGAAAATAGTGCTCAAATCTAGCAATTTCATACCAAGACCCAATATATTTGTTTAAATCAACATTTTGTACAGTCTTTAAATCATAATCATATTTTATGCTACAAGATGCAAAAAATAGACCGATAAAAAGAGTTAAAAATATATTTAGAATTTTATTCATTTGAAGCCCTTTGTGAAATATTTTCAAGTTTTAAATCCTCATAAATATTTTTTAAAGCTGCTATAAAATTTGGGTTATTATTTGGTGCTTTTGCAACTCTATAATCTTCTATTCCATATTTATCTGCTAACTCTCCATACTCTAAAACAAGCTCACCCAAAGTTTCAGAGTTATCAACTGTAAATGAAATGGGATAAATAATAACTTTTTTTCCAAGCTCTTTTAGTTTATCCTCCATATATGGCTGAAGCCATTTCATAGGACCAACTCTTGATTGATATGCAATATCTATTTTTTTGAAATTAATATTCTGTTTTTTTAACTCTTCTTTTACACACTTTACATTTGCTAAAATATGTTTTTGATATAAATCACCTTTATCTATTGTTCTTTGAGTTAATCCATGTGCTGAAAAAACTAGTTCAAAATCATTTGAATCATCACCATTTAAACACTCTTTTATTCTATCAACGATAGCCTGATTATAAAAGATATTATCATAGTAGCTATTTATAGTTTTGATTTTATTATCTATTTTATGCTCTTTTGCACACTTCATAAAATCTTCAATTGATGACAAAGTTGTAGTTTTTGAGTAGTGTGGATACATAGGAATTGCATATATTTCATCATACTCTTTTAAATCTTTCATAATATCTTTTGCAAAAGGTGGAGTATATCTCATTTCATAAAAAACTTTTGCATCTACAACTTTTTGAAGTCTTCTTACTAATCTTTTTGTATATCCAACAATTGGAGAAACTCCGCCAAGCTCTTCATAGTTTTTTTTTGCAATATTTAATCTTCTAAAAATTATTAATTTTGCAATTATTGCTCTAATTGGTTGAGGAACACCTATAATATATTTGTCATTAAACATATTGTGAAGAAAAACCTTTACTTCATTAATATTATTTGGTCCTCCCATGTTCATTAAAACTATTGCTCTTTTCATATAAATTCCTATTTTTTATAGTAATTTACATGAAATTTATGATTGTTTGTAGGGCTTTTGTGCTAGTTAATATATTTATTTTAGAAATATTACTCTAAGAAATGCAAAAGATACTAAAATAAGTGCAATATTTTTTAGATTTTCATCATAAAATATTAAAAATATAGCAAATAACATTAGGGCAAATATTTTAAAATAAGAGCCAAAATACTCTTTTAAATCTTTTTTTATAAAATCTAGTTGCTCTTTGTTTAATAAAACTTCAAGTTCTCCTTTTGAACTTTTAAGTAGAATATTTTTAAAAGATTTTATAAGCTTTGGAAGAGTTTCAATCTCATCAATAATATTTTCAGTCAGAGTTGTTTTATAACCCAAAGCTTTTGGAATATTATCTTTTAAGATTGGTAAAATATCTTTTACACCATTAAAATTTTCTATATAAGTTGTTCCAAGACCTTCTATAATTGCACTAACTCTTAATATATAAACAGCATCACTTGGAAGCTTAAATGGTAAATCTCTTGTACTTTCTAAGACTTCAAATGCTAGTTTTTGCATAGATTCACTAGATAAATTATCATTTGAAAAAATATCAAACATCTTTTGACTAAACTCAATCATCAAACTTTCAGGTGCTTCATAACTAATAGTTCCTAGTTTCTTATTTGCTTTTACAAAAGTTTCAAAATCTTCTTTATTTGCACCATCAATTAGCTCAATAATTGCAACTCTTGAATCATTTGATATAGTTTTAACCATTCCAAAATCAAGTAAAATCAAATCTCCATTTGTATTTACAAGCAAATTTCCAGGATGAGGATCAGCATGAAAATAACCGTTTATTAACATCTGTTTTGTATAAAAATTTACAAGTTTTGAGATAATTTCTTTAAAATCAATATCATATTTCTCTAAAGAGTTTTTGTCATCAAACCTAAAACCATCCATAAAACTCATAACAATAGCACTAGAACTACAAAACTCTTCGTAAGGTTTAGGAAATAAAACTTCACAATCCTCATAAGTTTTGGAGAATTTTTTTAGATTTTCAAGCTCAATACTAAGATTTGTCTCATCTTTTATCATACTTGAAAACTCACTTATAACAGCATCTATAGAGTTTTTTGTGTAGTATGAAAAAAGTGGTCTAAAAAATTTGTTAAAAAAATTTAATATCTTTATATCAACTCTTACTTGTTTTTCTATATTTTTTCTTCTAAGTTTTACTGCAACTTTTGTATCATCTTTTAAATATGCAATATGAACTTGCCCTATTGAAGCACTTGCTATTGGTTCATCTTCAAAATTTTTAAAAATATCATCTTGAAAAGAGTCTTTTAAAACTTTTTCAAAATCTTTTTTAGACATTTTTGGAAGCTTATCGTGAAGCTCTTTTAGTTCATCTAAATACTCTTTTGAAAAAAAATCAGACCTAGTTGCCAAAACTTGAGCAAGTTTTATAAAACTAGCTCCCAAATAAAAAATAGCCTCTTTTAATTTTTTTGGATTTAATGGTTTAATCAACAAAAAACTATCCCTTTTTTTGATAAGTAAAAAAAGAGATAGCAAAAATCTAAAAATTAAATAGACTCTAAAAGGCGAAAAAAGTTTTAGATATATAAAAAAAGTTTTTATTTTAAATCCTCTTTTAATTTTTCTAAATCAGCTTTTGTAGCAACTCCTAACTCATCTAAAACCTCTTTAAACATCTCTTTTATCTTAGCTTTAACTCTCTCATCTTCATCTTTTCCTTTTTGCTCTAAAGATTCTAAAAAACTTTTTGCATCAGAAGTTTTTATTTTTCCTTTCTCCTCAAGAGTTTTTAACTCCTCTTCAACTCGCTCTTTTAAAAGTAACGCTCCACCAAGTCCTGTAAATAAAATCTCTTTTAACATTTTTAACTCCTTAAAAATTAATTTTTCTAATTGGCTCCGAAGATGGCTTTGCAAAGTAGTAACCTTGCACCAATGAAGCACCGTTGTCTTTTAAGTATAAATACTCCTCTTTAGTCTCAATACCTTCTGCTAAAACTGTAATATTATTCTCTTTTGCAATATTTACTATAGCTGCAAAAACAGATTGATTTGCTCTATTTTTATCAATATCTTTTATTATTTCTCTATCAACTTTTACAATATCAGGCAAAAGTTGAACAATCATATTTAAAGAGGAGTATCCACTTCCAACATCATCTAATGCTACCATAAAACCTTTTGATTTATAAAAATTCAAAATATTTTTCAAGTGTTCAATATCTTCTATATTTTCACTCTCAACAACTTCAAATATTACATTTTTTGGATCGAACTCTAAAGATTTCGCCCATTTTACAGTAGATTGCAAACAGTGATTTGGATCATAAATTGCTGTTGGAATAAAGTTTATAAAAACCTTTGCTCTAATATTTTTAATAGCAGCAGTTTTTAGCGAACTCTCTCTACAAGCTCTATCTAAGTAAAAAAGCATATCTCCATCTTTTGCCCAAGTAAAAAGTTTATCTGGATAAACTAATGTTCCATCCTCATTTACACCTCTTGCAAGAGTTTCATAACCATAAATTGTATTAGTTTTTACATCTAAAATTGGTTGAAAATGTGCTGTTAAACCACCTTTTGAGAGTAAAGATGATAACTCTTGAGCTGAGATTAAATTTTTGTACTTTTCCAAACTCTTTACATCTCTAATTTTTGAGTAATCGAGCTTTTCATTTTCACTTAAACTAAGAATATAAATAGCTTCTCTTTCATGTTTTTTAAAAATATTTTTTGAAAGAAGATTACTTAAAAACTCAATAAAAGAAGAAGTTTTTACAACAACTGTCAAACTATCCTCTTTTAAATAATTAATACCACTGTCATCTAAAAAATCTCTAAATTTTTTAGACAACTCAACAACCTCAAAACCAAAAATAAGATTAGATTCCTTATCTTTTATTATTGGTAAAGTTTGACACTTTATACAAGATGATGTAGGCATACTTACTCCTCTTTTTTTAAAATTTTAATAGAATTTAAAATTTTTGGTACTACTTTAATGCCAATTTATATACTTTTTTTATCTAAATACTCTCTAAACTCTTTTGCACCATCTTTTGAGCTAACAATAAACTCATCAATACCACTAAAATATATCTCTAGTTTTGATTGCTCTACACTTTTTATAGATTTTATCTTATCAACATTTACAATATAAGATCTGTGAACTCTAAAAAAGTTTTTATCTTTTAATATCTCTTCTAAATCTCCAATTTTCTTTTTTGCATAAACAAAATTCTCTTTAGTTCGTATAATAATCTCATCTAAATCAGCTTTTATATAAAAAATATCATCTATCTCAACTAAATAGATTTTATCAGAAACCTTTCCTAAAATTTTTTTTGAACTATTAACTTTTTCCTCTTTATACAAAGATACTTTTTGTAAGATTTTTTTCAGCTCACTATCTTCAATAGGTTTTAACAAATATCCCATTCCACCTTTTTTAAAAGCATCTAAAGCATACTCTTCATAAGCTGTTTGAAATACTATAAAAGTTTTTGGCTCAATATTAAGTATTAGTTCAGCTAGTTCTAAACCACTAAAATTTGGCATAGAGATATCTAAAAAAGCAGCATCAAATTTTGTTTTTGAAATCTCTTTTATAGCTTCTAAAGGGTCACTAAATTCAACTACATCAAAAATATTGTTATCATTTAAAACTCTTTTTAATCTTGCAAGTGCCAAACTCTCATCATCTACTATTAATACTTTCAATTTTTATCCTTTAAAATAATAGAAAAAGCCATATTTTCACTATCTGAAATATATTCAAGTTTTCCTATATTTAATATTTTTAATCTATTTTCTAAATTTAATAAACCTGTTTTAAATTTTATATTTGAACTTTTTTTACCATCATTTGAAACTTTTATACTATTTTTGTCAAACTTGATAAATATATTTAACTCTTTACCTAAATATCCATGTTTTATGCCATTTTCAACTAAAAGTTGAATAGAGAATTTTGGTATTTTGATAAATTTTAAATCTTTAAACTCATCTATATGTAAAATGATTTTATTATCAAATCTTATATTTTCAATTGCAACATAAGTTTGAACCATTAAAATCTCATTTTCAAGGGTAACTAAACTCTCTTTATTTATAGCATTTCTTAAAAATTTTGATAGTTGTAAAACTGCATCTTCTGCTTTTTTCTTGTCAATATAAATTAGTTGAGATACAGAATTTAAAGCATTAAATAAAAAATGAGGATTTAGTTCATTTTCAAGAGATTTTAATTTTGACTCTAAAATCTCTTTTGCTATTTGACTATTTTTATTTTTTAAAGATACAAATTGATGTAAAATCAAAGCTATTAAAAGTGTTAAAAATCCTACAACAATAGCTAGAAAAAACCAAAAGTTTTTTATTAAGATTATTATATTTGAGCCTGTTTTTAGAAATATAAAATAGCCTAAAATAAAGCCTAAAAATCCAGATAAAAATGAGAATATTAAGCTAAAAAAAGTCCATAGTTTATTTGGTATTTTTGGAAGTAAAAAGTTGTTTGAAAAGCCTATTAAAATATATGCAAAAATTGAGATAAAAAAAGCTGTTGTTAGACTAAAAATAACAATAGATGAAAACTCTAAATTTTGATTTATAAAATATATTAATAAAGATTGAAAAAAGCCAAAAAGTAGGGCAATAACAAATATACTTAACCAATCATTTATAGATATAATTAGTCTGCTTTTTAACATTTTAAACCTTTTTATTGTTACTTTATCTAAGAGTTTAAAATTTATCACTATTTGCTCTTTTAAACTCTTCTATTACTCTGTTTCTTGAGAAATTTATTCCAATAAGTTGTTTTGGATACTCTAAAAATAGATTTGATTGTACCCCATTTTCTTTATGTATTTGCTTTGTTGGAATATCTTTTAACTCTTCTAAAACACTTTTGATAAAAATAGCATCTTTATCAAACTTTGCTGATTGTAAATATGGATTAAAAACTCTAAAATATGGAACTGCATCAACTCCTGTACTAGCTGCCCACTGCCAAGAACCTATATTTGAACTTGCCTCATAATCAAGAAGTTTCAAAGCAAAATACTCTTCTCCTTTTCTCCAATCTATCAAAAGATTTTTTGTAAGATATGAAGCTACTACCATTCGTAAACGATTGTGCATAAGTCCTGTTTTATTTAGGTGTTTCATACTTGCATCAACTATTGGAACTCCAGTTTCTCCTTTGCACCATCTTATAAAATCATCTTCATTTTTGTTCCAATTTACTCTTATGCCATTAAAATTTTCAAATTCACTTTGTGGAAAATGGTACAAAACATAGTTGTAAAACTCTCTCCAAAATAATTCTCTTATATAAAAATCTATCTCTTTTTTTGGTGCTTTTAGCTTTTTTATTTTATTAAAAAGCATTTTTGGTGAAATTAGTCCAAATCTTAAATGCACACTTAGATTTGAACCTACATTTAGATAAAAATAGTCTCTATTTTCTTGATAATTTTCTATATTTTTTGAAAATTCCTCTATCAACTCATCTGCACTTTTATATAAAAAATTTGGTAATTTTTGCTCTACAAATCCCATGTTTTCAAGAGTTGGAACAAAACTATAATCAAAATTAACTTTTTTTAAATTTTTAATATTATTTATACTTTCAAACTCTTTTATCTCTTGTGATTGGTGTAAAAACTCCAAAGAGTTATAAAAAGCTGTAAAAACTTTGTAAGGTGTTTTACTTGGTTTTAAAACATCATTTGGCTCAATTAAAAATGAGTCAATATATCTTTTTAGTGGCAAAATATTTGAAATCTTTTCATCTCTTTTTTTGGCATAAAAATCAAAATCTATTGAAGTTAAAATTTCATCAAAGCCATCTTTTTTTAACTTTGTAAAAACATTTTTAGGAGTATCAAAAAATATTGCTAAATCAAGATTTAGCTTTTTTAAATTCTCTTTTAATTTTATTACATTTTGGTATATAAAAGTTACTCTTTTGTCATCTTTTGGAAGCTTTTCTAAGATATTTTTATCAAATATAAATATGGGCAAAACTTCGTTTCCTATACTTTTAGCATCTGCTAAAATTGCACTATCAATTACTCTTAAATCTCTTCTAAACCATAAAATCTGTTTCATTTAAAAGCCTTTAAATCACTTCTAAGTGCAAGTTTTGATGGGTATGGATTTAAAAATTTTTGAGTTTTCAGATACTTTATATCAAACTTTTTTGTGTAGATATTAAAGATATTTATAATACTTATTAGTGGAATGGTTTTTGATTTAAACTCATTAATAGTGTTTAAAATATCTGCTTTTTCCTCTTTTTCTAAATGTTTTTTAAAGTAGCCAAAAATATGTAGTAAAATATTATAGGTTTTATTTATAGTTGATTTTATGGCAATCGCTTTTAAAAACTCGTCTTCATACTCTTTATAAATAGTTTCAATCTCTTTTTTTTCTTGATTTGCAACAATTTTTCCTAAAACTTTATATGAGTTTTGAGATTTTGAGTAGATTAAATATTTATAAGATGTGTGAAAATCTACAAGATTTGATAATTTTTTCTCATTTTTAAGCAAATTTTTTAAATCATTATAAGAGTAAACTTGCATTAAAAAATTCTCTTTTAGCCAAGCATCATTTAATCTACCTTCCTCTTCCATAGGAAGATAGGGCATTTTCTCTTTTAGTTTTCTTGCAAAAACTCCAACACCATTTTTTACTGAAGGGGCATTTAATGGCTGATAAACTTTTACTCTTTCCATCCCACAAGATGGAGATGAAGATTTTAAAATAAAACCAGAAAGATTGTCATTTAAAGCTTTGTTTGCCATCTTCTCACAAATATCCTCTAAAGCATCACTTACATCAATTGGCTCTTTTGTAGCTGTAAATATTTTAACTTTATCATCTACTAAAACTTGCCTAACTGCAACTCTTGGAGAGTTCCAAATAGCATTTTCAGGACAATATGAAAGAAAAGAAAAATGCTCTTTTAAACTAGTTGATACAAAATCATCTTTTGCTCCATGACCATCATATCTGCACATATTTCCTAATAAACAAGATGAAACACCTAAAATCATATAAAGCCTTTTTATTTATATTTTATATGAAAAAGAGGTTTGTTTGTAGGGTTTTTTTATAGCTTCATATTTTATAAATTAATCTTTCAAAAGTGCAATTGTAAAAATAGCACCTTCGTTTTTGTTTTCTACTTTTAGTTTACCTTTCATATTTTTTTCTACTATCATTTTTGACATATAAAGTCCAATTCCAGTCCCATTTGAATATGATTTAGTCGTAAAATAGGCATCAAATATTTTATTAATTGGCTTTATAGATATACCTTTTGCATTATCTTCTATAAATAGTGAAACTGACTCTAAAGTCTCTTTTGCATAGATTTTTATATATGGATTTTCTATCTTTTTTTCAACTAAAGCATCTTTTGCATTTGTTAAAATATTTAAAATAACTTGCTGATATTCGTTTATTATTGTTTTTATAAAGATATTTTTATCTATATTTATATCGACTTTTATATTATTTGTTTTGAGTATTGTTGAGTTTATTAGTACAACATTATTTATAAATTCATTTAGATTAAATTGTTCTTTTTCTTTATTTGTAGAAAAAAATCCTCTAAAATCATCAATAGTATTTGACATATATTCTAAAACCATATTTGCTTCTTTAGTTTTTTGCTCCATTAATGCAGAATCTAATTTTTCTGTATCAAATTTTAATTTTATTAACATCAAAATTGAAGATATTTCAGCTAAAGGTTGTCTCCATTGATGAGCTATATTTGACATCATCTCTTCTAAAGATTTGTTTAAAACTTTTAACTCTTTCTCATTTTCATTAACTTGTTGTCTATATTTTTTTAAGATTTTATAAATCTCATTTGATATTGCAATTGATATTAAAATAGCTATGGTCAAAAATAAAAGGAAAAGAATTACATTTTGGAAAATCTGATTTTTTATTTCATATTTTTGTTCAGTTTTTCTAAGATTTAACTCATTTTCTATATCATCTGTATATACACCAACAGCAATAATCCAATTATATTTAGGATAGAGTTTAAAATATGATAACTTATATATAAAATCCTTTGAATCTGGTTTTTTATATGAATAAGAGGTGTAAGACTCTCCATATTTTTTAATATTTTCTAAAAACTCTTCTCTAAACTTTATACCATTCATATCAACTTCATTTGTAGAAATAAATTGACCAATTAAATCAGGTCTATTTGGGTTTACCAACATTTTTGCAAAATTATCTCCACCTTCAAAATTTACAACTTCATAAACAAAAATATAGTTACTCTTATTTTGTTCAAAGGTAAGATTACTCAAAAGTTCAATAGCATATTTTTTTTGGTCCTCTTTATTTAATAAAGAATTTGAAAAAATATAATCCAAAATATCACTAACCATAGTTACTTTCATTTTTAAAATATCTTTTTTCTCTTGATAATACTCATTTTCATAAGCTTTTGTATTTTTATCAAAGTTATCGTGAGTATTTTTTAAATAAAAAAATGATATTGCTAAAATCATAGTTGTCATAATTGTTAAAAAGCTTATCATAATAGTTTTTAGTAGATTTTTTTCAATGTTGTAGTTCAAAATATCCTCATTTAATAAAGCTTTGTTATAATAACACATCTTTACTAATTTGGATTTTGAATTATGAATAATCTTGAAGTATTAAATAACTATACAGTTTTATATATAGAGGATGATTTAAGGATACAAGAAAATATAAAAGAGGTTTTAGAACACTATTTTAAAGAGGTTTTTGTATCTTCAAATATCAAAAATGCAAATAAAATTTATATTGAAAAAAAGCCAGATTTGATTATTTCTGATGTAAAAGTCGAAGATGAAATAGGTATAGATTTTATAAAACATCTTAGACAAGTTGATAAAAAAACTAGAGTTGTTATTACTTCAGCATATACAAATGTTGATTATCTTTTAAGTGCTGCAGAGTTATTGTTATTAAAATATATAGTTAAGCCAATTACTCAGGATAAGTTAAATGAAGCATTTGAACTATTTTTAAACTCATATAAAGATGAAGATATATTATATTTTAATAGTACTTCACACTATAACAAAAGTAAATCTATAGTAAAAATTTGTGATATTGAACATAGTTTAACAAAAAAAGAGGATATGTTTGTAAAACTTTTATTGTCAAAAAATAGAGTTGTAAGTTATGATGAATTACAAAATCATCTTTGTGATGATGATTCAATGATGTCTCAAAATGCAATGAGATTGTTTATAAAGAATTTAAGAAAAAAATTACCAAATGACCTTTTAAAAAATATGCAAGGTGTTGGTTATTATTTCAATTTATAGTTTAAAAAAAGGCAAAAAATGAATTATGAAGATTTTATAAAGTCTGTTGAACTTTTTGGGATTATTTCAAATATGACAAAAAAAGATATTAAAAAAAGGTATTTAAAATTATCAAAAAAATATCATCCAGATATGCAAAATGGAAGTACTGAAAAATTTGTTGAATTAAAACAAGCTTACGATATTTTGCAAGAGTATATGGAAAATTATAGTTTTTCTTTTGAAGAAAGTGAGTTTAAAAAGCAGTTTCCTGCTTTTGTAAGCTACAAAAATTGGGTTAAATAGGATAAAAATATGAAAATTTTAGCGTTTTTTTTAATATTTTCGATTTCACTTTTTGCACAAACTTACACAAAGCAAGAAATTGAAAATATGATAGCAAATATGGTTATTTTAGGGTTTACAGGTACAAAAATAGATGAAAATAGTCAAATATCAAAAGATATAAAAGCTGGTTTATTGGGTGTTATTTTATTTGATAAGGACCCAAATGATAAAAATAAAGCAAAAAATATTGAAAATAAAGAGCAATTAAAAAAGTTAAATAGTGATTTAAAAGCTATAGCAAATAGAAAGTTTATTATATCTATTGACCAAGAGGGCGGAGTTGTACAAAGATTAAAAGAAGATATGGGATTTGTAAATACTTTAAAAGCTAGTGAAATATCAAAAAATAGTGAAGATTTTGCAAAATTAAGCTACAAAAATCTTGCAAACGATTTAAGTAGTGTTGGAATAAATTTGGATTTTGCACCTTCGGTGGATTTGGCAATAAATAAAGATAATAAAGTTATTGTAACAAGAGGAAGAAGTTTTTCTAAAGACCCACAAATTGTGCAAAAATATGCTCAAATTTTTGTAGATGAATTAAAAAAACAAAATATACTTTCAACTTTAAAACATTTCCCTGGACACGGTTCATCTTTGGCTGATTCTCATCAAGGTTTTGTGGATATTACAAAAACATGGAGTGAGGTCGAGTTGGAGCCGTATAGATATTTTATTAAAAATAAAAAGGCTAATGTTATAATGACAGCTCATGTATTTAATGCAAATTTAGATAAAAACTACCCAGCAACATTATCATATAATATAAATACAAAGTTATTAAGAGAAAAGTTGGGATATAAAGGAGTTTTAATAACAGATGATTTACAAATGAGTGCAATAAGTAAACATTATACACTAAAAGAGACCTTAACTTTAGCTATAAATAGTGGTGTAAATATACTACTTTTTGCAAACCAATTAGCAAAACCAGTTACTTTACAAGAGATAATAAATACAGTTTATAGCGAGATATTAAATAAAAATATACCTTTAGAAAAAATTATAGAATCAAATAGAAAAATTAGTAGTATGTTGAGTGAAATTTAGAATAAATAAGTGGTACCTCCAGTCAGAATCGAACTGACACTCCAATGGAATGCGATTTTGAATCGCACGCGTCTACCAATTCCGCCATGGAGGCACTTAGAAAAGGTGCGGAATTATACAAAAATAAAATAAAATAAATATTAAAATTTAAAATATTAAAATTTTCTTACAAAAAAATACAAATATCTATTATTCAAAGTAAAATTAATCGAACTTTGAGTAAAATCTAAACTTATTTTTAATTAATGGAGAAGACTAATGAAAATGACTGGCGCAAAAATGGTAATAGAATCATTACATCAAGAAGGGGTTGAAGTTGTATTTGGATACCCTGGAGGCGCTATTATGAACGTCTATGATGAGATTTACAAGCAAAATTATTTTGAACATATTTTAAACAGACATGAACAAGCTTGTGTAATCGCAGCCGAAGGATATGCAAGAAGCACAGGAAAAGTTGGAGTTGCAATAGTAACAAGTGGACCTGGATTTACAAATGCAGTTACAGGAATAGCGGATGCTTATATGGATTCTATTCCTGTGGTAATTATTTCAGGACAAGTTCCAACAACAATAATAGGAACTGATGGTTTTCAAGAAATAGATGCAGTTGGAATTTCAAGACCATGTACAAAACATAACTATTTAGTAAATAAAATAGAAGATTTACCAAGAATCATAAAAGAGGCTTTTCATCTAGCAATTAGTGGAAGACCAGGACCTGTACATGTTGATATTCCAAAAGATATTACAGCACAAATGGGTGATTTTATATATCCTAGTGAAGTAAATATGCCAACATATAAACCAACAATAAACTACAATAAAAGACAATTAAAAAAAGCAATGGAAGCAATTGCAAGTGCTAAAAAACCCCTTTTATATATTGGTGGTGGAGCAGTCTTATCAAATTGTGGATATGAAATAAGAGATTTAGCAAAAAAATTAAATATTCCTGCTGTTGAAACACTTATGGCAAGAGGAGTTATGGGAGATTCAAATCCACTATTTTTTGGTATGTTAGGGATGCATGGAGAGTATGCTGCTAATATGGCTGCTTATGAAACAGACCTTTTAATCTCTTTAGGAGCTAGATTTGATGATAGAGTAACTGGAAGACTTGATGAGTTTGCAAGTAAAGCAAAAGTTATTCATATTGATATTGACCCAACAAGTATTGCAAAACTTGTAGTTCCTGATTATCCAATAGTTGGGGATTTAAAACTAACTGTTCAAGCAATGCTTGAAGAGGCAAATGAGCTTGAAACAAATGATTTTTCAAATTGGATAGAGCTTTTAAAAGATTATAGAGAAAAAGAGCCTTTAAGATATTTTGATACAGATGAGCTAATCAAACCTCAATGGCCAATTCAAAGAGTTGGAAAAATTTTAGGAGATACAGCAATTATCTCAACTGATGTTGGGCAACATCAAATGTGGACAGCACAATTTTTCCCATTTTCACATCCAAGACAGTTTATTACTAGTGGTGGGCTGGGAACTATGGGATTTGGACTTCCTGCAGCTTTAGGAGCTGCAAGGGCATTTAAAGGTACAAATAAAGTTATTGTAAACTTTACAGGAGATGGCTCAATTTTGATGAATATTCAAGAGCTTATGACTTGTAGCGAATATGAATTACCAGTTATTAATATAGTTTTAAATAACAACTATTTAGGAATGGTAAGACAGTGGCAAACACTATTTTATGAAAATAGACTTGCTGAAACAGATTTAACAGCTCAACCAAAGTTTAAAGAGTTAGCTGAGGCTTTCCACTGCTTAGGATATACTGTAAGCACTAAAGATGAGTTTGATAAAGCTTTAAAAGATGCAGTAGAAAAAAGAAAACCTGCGATGATAGAGGTAATTGTTGCAAGAAATGAAGAGGTTTTACCAATGGTTCCAAATGGACACTCTTTAAATGAGATGACTTTATTAAAAGGAGATAAGTAATGAGTAACTTTAATAACTACTATAATAGCGAAACTATAAGACAAGTTATCTCTGTTGTTGTTCTAAATGAACACAATGTTTTATCAAGAATTGTTGGGCTTTTTTCAGCACGAGGTTATAATATTGACTCTTTAACAGTTGCACCAATGGAAGATAGTCCGTACTCAAGAATGACAATTGTAACAACTGGAGATAAAAGAGTAATTGACCAAATTGTAAAACAGTTAAACAAATTAATTCCAGTTTTAAAAGTAAATGAACATAGAAATGTAATTGAAAAAGATACTGTTTTAATGAAGTTTTCAATAGAAAATAATCTTGCTGATATAGATGTAATTGCAAGAGCATATCATGGAAGCATTCAAAATGTAACAGCTGATTCAATAATAGTTTCAGCAACTGATTCAAGTGATAGGATATTAAATTTTATAAAAGTTATGGAAAAATTTAACCCTCTTGAAGTCGTAAGAAGTGGAATAGTTGCCATAGAAAGATAAGAGTTTACTCTTATCTTTTTTTATTTTAAGGAAAAAATATGAAATTAAGTGAAATTGTAGAGTATTTAGAGCTTAAATGTGAAAAAGATATTGAAATATCTGCTTTAAATGCTTTAAAAGATGCAAGTAGTAGTGAACTATCTTTTTTGGAAAACAAAAAATATGCAAATGATTTAAAAGATACTAAAGCTGGAGCTGTTTTTGTAAATAAAGAGAATTTAGAGCATGTTCCAACTTCTTGTATTGCAGTTGTTTGTGAAGAACCATATTTAGCTTTAGCAAAAACTAGCAAACTTTTTGCACCTAATATTATTGAATTAGATGGAGAAAAACCAATAGTTGGTGGAAAAACAAAAGTTATGCCAAATGTTTATATTGGTAAAAACTCTAAAATTGGAAGTGATTGTACTATTATGGCAGGAGCTTTTATAGGAGATAATGTAACTATTGGAAATAATACGGTTATATATCCAAATGTTACAATTTATAGAGATTGTGTTATTGGAGATGATTGTATTATTCATGCTGGAACTGTAATTGGAAGTGATGGTTTTGGATTTGCAAATACTAAAGATGGAAAATATATAAAAATCTATCAAAATGGAAATGTAATCATTGGTTCTGATGTTGAAATTGGAGCAAATTGTACTATTGATAGGGCTGTTTTTAAATCAACTATTATAGAAGATGGAGTAAGAATTGATAATTTAGTACATATTGCACATAATTGTAAAATAGGAAGAGGAAGTATTTTGGTTACTCAAGTTGGGCTTTCAGGTTCAACTACACTTCATCCTTATGTTGTTATGGGTGGACAAAGTGCAACTTCAGGTCATCTTGAAATTGCGGCATTTACAACAATAGCAGCACGAGGTGGAGTTACAAAAAGTATTACTGAACCTAAAAAATCGTGGGCAGGATTTCCTTTGTTTGAGCATAAACAGTGGCTTAGACTTCAAGGAAAAATTTCAAATTTATTAAAATAATTTCATAAAAAGGTCGCACCATCGCAAAAAAAATTATTTCACTAATTGTATTATTTATATTATTATATTTTCAATTTTCAATTTATGCAGACTCTAAGGAGATTGTAGGAGATGTTGGTTTTGCATTTTCTCAATTTTCAATAAAGTATTTTTCATACTTAGCATATATTTATATATTTATATTTATTCATCCAATATATATGATAAATTTTAAAACTAATATAGATAATAAAGATATTATTATAAATGTTTTTGTACTTTTACTATTTTTCTTTGTAGCTTTAATTTTTCAAGCATTAGTAGTTGAAAATCCGTATGCAAGGGGAGAAATAGGAAATATCCTTGTAGATAGTTTATCTCCTATTATTGGAAATATTGGTTTATATTTGTTTGTTTTATTTGGCTTTGTAATAACTGCTTTAATTTTATTTGAATTATCTGATTATGATATGGATGATTTAATAAAAATAAAAAATAGAATTAAATTAAAAAATAACCAAATAGCAAGTAAAATTTCTAAAATAACAAAAGATACAACTGAAATTTCAAATTATCCAAATAGACCAAAGCAAATAACAAAAAAAGAGGTTTATGAACCAGCTCAAAAAAGTGTTCAACAAAGAATAAAAGAGCAACAAGAAACTATTTTAAAAGCAGCTTCAAAAGAGAATATTGTAGGAGAAAATGTTGTAGATATAGAAGAAAATAGTGTTGATAAAGAAACAAATAATTTTTCAAAAACAGTTTTCGATGATTTTAAAATAGAAGAAGAAATAAATTCAATTCAAACAAATAGTATAATTGTTGAAGAGTTAGAAGAGAATAAAAAACTTTTAAGCCAGTTGGAGTTTGGAAAAACAGAAAAACCAAAAGATTTTATGCTGCCACCAACAAGTTTCTTTCAAGAGCCACCAAAAGAGAACAAAACAAAGGTAAATGAAGCTTTTATAGATAAAAAAATAGCTGATTTACTTGATAAACTCTCTATGTTTAAAATAGATGGAGATGTTGTAAGAACATATACAGGACCAGTGGTTACAACTTTTGAGTTTAAACCAGCACCAAATGTAAAAGTATCAAAAATATTAAGTCTTCAAGATGACCTTGCAATGGCACTAAAAGCCCAAACTATAAGAATTCAAGCACCAATTCCAGGAAAAGATGTAGTAGGAATTGAAGTACCAAATGAAGATACACAAACAATATATTTAAAAGAGATGTTAGATAGTGAGATTTTCCAAAACTCTTTATCTCCGCTTACTATGATTTTAGGAAAAGATATAGTTGGAAAACCTTTTGTAACTGATTTAAAAAAGCTTCCACATCTTTTAATTGCAGGAACAACAGGAAGTGGAAAAAGTGTTGGTATTAACTCTATGATTTTATCACTTCTATATAAAAACTCTCCAGACAACTTGCGACTTGTGATGATAGACCCAAAAATGCTTGAGTTTTCTATGTACAATGATATTCCACACCTTTTAACACCAGTTATAACAAAAGCTGTTGATGCTATTAATGCTTTAGCAAATATGGTGGGTGAAATGGAGCGAAGATACTCACTTATGGCAAAAACAAGAACAAAAAATATTGAAAATTATAATGAAAAAGCCCAAAAAGAGGGTTATGAAACTATGCCTTATATTGTTGTTGTAATTGATGAGTTAGCTGATTTAATGATGACAAGTGGAAAAGATGTAGAGTACTCAATAGCTAGACTTGCTCAAATGGCAAGAGCAAGTGGAATTCACCTAATAGTTGCAACTCAAAGACCATCGGTTGATGTTGTAACGGGGCTTATTAAAGCAAATCTTCCTAGCCGTCTTTCATATAAAGTAGGGCAAAAAATAGATTCAAAAATAATACTTGACTCTATGGGAGCTGAATCACTTCTAGGGCGAGGAGATATGCTGTTTACACCTCCAGGAACTCCTGGAATTGTGCGAATTCATGCACCGTGGAGCAGTGAAAATGAGATTGATAAGGTTGTGGAATTTTTAAAATCTCAAAGAGATGTAGAGTATGATATGAATTTCATAAAAGATAAAAATTTAGGTTCAAGTTCAAGTGGGAAAGGTGCTAGTGCAACTTCTGATGATATAGTATTAGATGAACTTTATGAAGATGCAAAAGAGGTTATAATAACAGATAAAAAAACATCTATTTCATATCTTCAAAGAAGATTAAAAATAGGATACAATAGAGCTGCTAGTATTATAGAACAACTAGAGCAAACAGGGGTTTTAAGTGAAGTTGATGCAAGAGGGAATAGAGAAATTCTAATATAGTTAAAGGTAAAGTAAAATGAAAATTTTAATCCCAGTTGATAAAAAAGATAGATATTTTTCAATAATATCTTCTATTGAAGAAAATGTTGCTTGGGCAATGGTTAGTTTAGATGGAGCAAAAATTTCAAATGTTGAATTTTATGAAAGAACTGAGGATATTTTTTGTTTAATTAATAGACTAATTGTAATTAATAAAATGGAATATATTTGGCCTTTTAAAGAAGATGGAATTGAAATTTTAGTTATAAATAATGAAAAAAGCATAGATGAAATTATTGAAGCCATGTTGTTAAATAAACTACAAAGAATATAGATGTTAAAAAATAATAATTTCACAAAAGATGCAATAATTTTAGGATTTGCAATATTTTCTATGTATTTTGGAGCAGGAAATATAATATTTCCTCCATATTTAGGATTAACAAGTGCTAGTGATTGGCAAATTTCATTTTTTTCATATTTTTTGGCTGATATAGGATTTGCAACTGTTGCTATGTTTGCTTTATTAAAAGTTGGTGGAAATGTAGATGATTTAACTAATAAATTAGGTAAATTAGCTGGAATACTATTAATGTCATCTATTATTTTATGTATTGGTCCATTAATAGCTCTGCCTAGAACTGGAGCAACAACTTATGAAATGTTAGTTGTGCCACTTTTTGGAGATACTCTTTCAAATTCAATTATTACATCAATTATTTATTATGGATTAATAATGTTTTTTACTTTTAAGCCAACAACAATGATAGAAATTTTAGGAAAGGTATTAACTCCTTTACTATTTTTTGGTTTAATGATTTTAATTATAAAAGGTTTTATTACCCCAATTGGCGAGATTAAACAGAATATTTCAAATGACAATCTATTTTTTGATGGATTAATTATGGGTTATCAAACATTGGATGTTTTAGCAGCTTTGGCATTTGGAATTATAATTATTAAAATAGTAAAAGCAAAAGGTTATGAAAATAAGAAAACTAGTTTTAAACTTGTAGGAATTGCTTCTATTTTAGCTGCATTTGGAATAATGCTTGTATATTTTGGTTTATCTTATTTGGGTGCTACAACTTCAAGCTTATTTGATGAAAATATTGCAAAAGCTGTTTTATTAAATAAAATAATAAATATTTTATTTGGAGATTATGGAAATATATTTTTAGGAATAGTGGTATTTTTAGCCTGTTTTACGACAGGAGCTGCACTTGTTAGTGTAACATCAGAATATTTTTCAAAATTAAGTAATAGAAAATTATCTTACAAATTTCTTGTTATAGTTGTAACTTTATTTAGTATTTTTGTTACAAATATTGGATTAGAACAAATTATATCTTTTGCTGGACCAATTTTAGGAATTGTGTATCCTGCAGCAATTGTTTTGGTTGTTTTGACATTTTTTGATAAATATATTAAAAATGATAATGTCTATAAATTTTCAGCATTTAGTGCTATGATTTTCTCATTTTTAGAAGTCATATCTTCAACAACTGAGCTTAAAATGGAGTTTTTAAAATCTCTTCCTTTTTCTAGTGAAGGTTTAGCATGGCTTGTTCCTGCAGTTATTTTTGGTTTTGTAGGATTTTTTATAAAACAAAAAGCTAATAGACTATAAGTTTTAGATATAATCCCGAAATTTTTAATTTAAAGGATTATTTTGAGTCAAAAACCTCTCATATCATATTTTTATGGTTTTTTTGCCGTTTGGGCAGTAGCTTCTGTGTTACTTTTTATGTATGGTGGCTTCTTTGCTCTTTATCAAGGGACTATTTTATCTGTTTTAGAACTAAGCCTATCTTTTGATAATGCAATAGTAAATGCTACAATTTTAGCAACTATGGCACTTGTTTGGAGAAAAAGATTTCTTATTTGGGGTATGATTATTGCTGTTTTTGGAGTACGATTTGTATTTCCAATCTTAATTGTTTATTTTTCAACTTCTATGGGATTTGTAGATTCTTTTGAATTAGCAATAAAAAACCCAGATGAGTATGAAAAAATTATTGAAAGTTCACATCACATAATTATGTCTTTTGGTGGAATGTTCCTTTTAATGCTATTTTTAAAGTTTATTTTTGATGAAAACAAAGATACACACTGGGTAAAATATATAGAGCATTTTGCTACAAGATTATCTAAAGTTGGAGATATAAAAGCTCTTTTTATTATGTTTTTAATTCTTGCAATTACATATATAGCTCCAAATGAAGTTGTAATGGGCGATGATATGGTTCAAGTAAATAAGCTAGAGATTATTGTGCCTATGATTATTGGGGTTATTGCTTTTTATCTACTTGAGCTTTTAAAAGGTGCAATTGAGCTTAAAAACGAAGAAGATGAAACAAAAAGTGAGAATAATATAACAGAACTTACAGGTGGATTTATCTCTTTTATGTATCTTGAAATGATTGATATGAGTTTCTCTTTAGATGGAGTTTTAGGAGCTTTTGCTATTACTCAAAATATTATTATTATTATGTTGGGTCTTGGAATTGGGGCTATGGCTGTAAGAAGTCTTACAATTTATATGGTTGAAAGAGAAGTTGTTTCAAAATATATATATCTTGAACACGGAGCTATGTGGAGTATTGGGCTTTTGGCCTTATCAATGCTAGTTCAGATTTTTTATCATCTTCCTGCAATGCTAATAACAACTTTTGCAATAGTTCCTATTGCTTTAGCCTTTATTCACTCAATTTATAAAAATAAAGAGTTTATATTAGATACAAAATAGAAGTAGAAAGTTAAACTTCTACTTCTAAAACTGAAATCATATAGCCTTGAGAAGAGACATTTTCTAATAAATCTTTTGATGTTTTTAATCTTAACCTTTTTATAAAAGTTCTTACTCTTTCGTCACTAATACTCTCTTCTTCCCATAAAAGTTCTTTTATTTTCTCTAGTTTTACCAATGAGTTTTTATTTTCAATTAGAAGATTTATAAATTCTCTTTCTCTTTTTGTAAGATTTATTAATTTATCATTTTTATAAAGACTAATTGAATTTTTAATAAATACAAAACCATCTTTTAAGATAAATTTTTTTTCACAATCAAGCTTATTTGATAGCTCTTTTAAGTAATCAATAAAACTTTCTATATCAAACGGCTTTATAAAATATTTATTAATTCCAATATCAATAGCTTCTAAAAGCATCTCTTTTTGGCTATGAGCGCTTAGAATTATTATTGGAGTAGAGCTTTGATTTTTTATTATTTTACACATTTCAAGACCACTTAAATTTGGCATTAAAATATCACTAATTATAATATCTGGTTTAAAACTATGAAACTTTTTAAGACCTTCTTCGCCATCTTTTGCTATAACTACTTTAAAAAATAGCTCTTTTATAGAGGCTTTTATAAGATTTGCTAGTTTTTGTTCATCTTCTACTATTAATACTTTTAGATTTTTCATGACACTTTTGGAAACTTTATTTTAAATTTTAAACCACACTTTGCATTTTCATGTAAAATCTCTCCATCAAAACTATTTTCAATAATTATTTTACAGATAAAAAGCCCTAATCCTGTTCCACTACTTTGATGCTTTGTTGTGAAATATGGTTCAAAAATTTTATCAAATAGCACATCATCTAAGCCTTGAGCATTATCAAGATATTCAAGATATATAAAATTATCTTTTGTGTATGTTTTAATATATATCTCTTTATTTGTAATGTTTTTTTGAATAAAAGCATCTTTTGAGTTATTTATAAGGTTTAATAAAACTTGTGTAAGTTCATTTTTAATACCAAAAATTTCTAAATTTTTCTCTATATCAAATTTTATATAAATATTTTCACTCTCTAATACTCTATTTAAAATCTTTAGAGCATCATTTATGCTTAGGTTTAGTAAAAATTTCTCTTTTTGTTTTTTTGGTGCAAAAAAGTTTGTAAAATCTTCAATAGTGTTTGACATTCCTAAAATTAAGTTTTTACTACTGTCATATAGATTTTCAAACTCATTTTTATTATTCGTCTCAAAACATTTTTTAAGATTAAAAAGAGTTAAATTTAATTCTGTAAGAGGTTGTCTCCATTGATGAGCTATATTTGCAAGCATTTGTCCTAAACTTGCCATTCTTGACTGTAGAAATATTATTTTTTGATTTTTTTCTAACTCTTTTTGGAGCATTACTTCATTTGTAATATCATATCTTATTGCAATAAACTCAAAAATTTCTCCAAATTCATCTAAAATAGGTATTATTGTTGTATTTAAATAGATAGTTTTTCCACTTTTTGAAAGATTTTTAACTGTAGATTTATATACTTTTTTATCCAAAATTGTTTTCCAAAGAGCTTGAAAATTCTCTTTTGGAGTATCTGGATGCCTTATTATATTATGGTTTTTCCCTATTAACTCATCTTTTGTATATTCAAAAAGCTTTAAAAATTCATCATTTGCAAATGTTATAATTCCTTTTATATCAGTTTTTGAAACTATATTTGAGTTTTCTATTGCTTGTTTATAATTATTTATATCCATATTTTTAAATCCTACTTTTTATTTCAAAAACTGCTTTTTTAACTCTATTTAAACCATCTTTTAATGTTTCAAGTGGAGTTGCTATATTTATTCTTATAAAATTATCTGCTTCTTCTCCAAAAGTTTTTCCAGAAATAACTCTTATTTTTCCCTTTTCTTCAAGAATTTTAGTAAACAAAACAGAACTTATATTTAATTTTGAAATATCAATCCATATAAGGTAAGTTGCTTCAAGATTTACTAAATAAAGCTCATTTAATTCATTGTTTATAAAATCTTCTGTAAATTTTTTATTTTTTTCTATATATTTTTTTAACTCTAAAAGCCAATCTTCACAAGAGTTATAAGCTGTTATTGTAGAGTTTATTCCAAAAGTGTTTAATTTTTTTATCTCATTTTTATCCAAAATTTTATTGAGTTTTACTCTTAAATCTTGCTTTGACACAATAATATTTGATGCTTTAAGTCCTGCTAGATTAAAACTTTTAGTTGCAGATGTAAGAGTTATTGAATTATCTAAAAACTCTTTAGAAATTGACCCAAAGGCTATATGAGAAAAACCACTTAAAACCAAATCTCTATGGATTTCATCACTAATTACTAAAACATTGTATTTTATACATAGTTTCCCCATTTTTTCTAGTTCATCTTTGCTCCATGCTTTACCTACAGGGTTATGAGGATTACAAAGTATAAAAAGTTTTACTTTTTCATCTTTTAATTTCTCTTCAAAATCAGCAAAATCTATATTATATTTGCCGTTTTCATATATTAAATTATTTCTTACTATATCTATATCATTTGCTTTTGCTGCTATGTCAAAATAGTGATAAACAGGACTTTGAATTAAGATTTTATCATCTTCTTTACAAAATGTTTGAATTATAGAACTAAGGCTAGGAATTACACCAGTAGTTGGTATAATCCACTCTTTTTTTATCTCAAAATTAAAAATTCTTTTGCTCCAATTTATTTCAGCTTCATAGTATTCATTTGGAATTACTGTATATCCAAAAATCCCATGATTTGCTGTTTGTATAATATTTTCTATAATTTTTGGAGCTACTTCAAAATCCATATCAGCAACCCACATAGGTAAAACTCCAGATTTTGTAGTATCCCATTTTGAACTATTTGTTCCAATTCTATTTATGATTTTGTCAAAGTTATATTTCATTATTTGCCTTTTTAATAGTAGTTTTTTATTATAGAAGATATTTTGTTTTATTTGACTAAAAGAGATAATAAATTAAAGTAGTTGATTATGAAATATAAGAAGATGAAGTAGAATTAAAGTAGCTATAAATAGCTACTTTAATTAATTATGATAAAGCTTCTATCATATCTTTTGTAACTTCATTTACCTCTTTTGTACCATCAAGTTCAATAAATAGATTTTGGTTTTTGTAGTAGTTTATTAGTGGTGTTGTTTGTGAATGGTATGCTTCAAGTCTGCTTTTTACAGTTTGGGCATTGTCATCTTTTCTAATAATTAGTTCACCATTACAATAATCACAAGTTCCATCTTTTTTTGCAGGGTTAAACTCTACATGAAATGAAGCTCCACAAGAGTTACAAACTCTTCTTCCACTAATTCTTCCAACAATAAGCTCATCTGGAACATTTAATGAAATTACCTTATCTAAAGATATATTCATATTTTTCATTAATTCATCTAAAGCTTCAGCTTGAGCCAAAGTTCTAGGAAAACCATCTAAGATAAATCCATTTTTACAATCATTTTCTTTTAATCTATCTTTGATAATTCCAATAATTGTGCTATCAGGAACTAATTTTCCATCATCCATAAATTTTTTTGCTTCCATTCCCATCTCTGTTTTATCGGCAATTGCAGCTCTTAAAATATCTCCTGTTGAGATTTGTGGGATATTATATTTTTCGATTAGAAACTTAGCTTGAGTTCCTTTTCCAGCACCTGGAGCACCAAATAGCATTAAATTCATATTTTTTCCTTCTAAAATTTTTGTATATTGTATATAAAAAGCATTTAATAGTTTCTAAGGTTAGAAATCTAGTTTAATAATTTAAATGATTTTTGATACAATAAAAGCTTAAACAAAGGTTCTTTTTAAATAGGAACTATCTAAAAGGTAAATGATGAAAAAACTTTTTTTAATTATTGGCGCTCCAGGTAGCGGAAAAACAACAGATGCTGAAATAATTGCAAAAAACAATGATTTTATAACTCACTATAGCACAGGAGATATGTTTAGAGCTGAAATTGCAAGTGGAAGCGAACAGGGAAAAATTATTGACTCTTTTGTATCAAAAGGAAATATAGTTCCAATTGATATTGCTATAAAAACTATTGCAAGTGCTATAAAATCTGCACCTACAGATGTTATTATAATAGATGGGTACCCAAGAAGCCAAGAACAACTTTTAAAACTAGATGAGTATTTACAAAATGATGACTCTTTAGAATTGGTTTCTTGTATAGAAGTTGTTGTTAGCCTTGAGACTGCAAAAAATAGAGTAATAGGGCGTTCAAGAGGTGCTGATGATAAAGTTGAAGTATTTAATAATAGAATGAGAGTTTATACTGAACCACTAGAGTATATTCAAAACTTTTATGAAAAGAAAAATATATTAAAAAAGATTGATGGTGAAAGAACAATTGAAGAGATTGTAAAAGATATGCAAGATTTCATCTTATCTGAAATTTAACAAAAAATGATAGAAAATCCAAATTTTTATAGTGTAATAATTGGAACAGAGCTTTTAAACGGAAGAAGAGTAGATAAACACTTCTCTTTTATAAATAGTGAACTTTTAAAGCGTGGTTGGGAGCAAAAAGCATCTTTTATTATAGAAGATGACCCAACTTTAATGCAAAATACCTTTAATCTTATAAAATCTGATGAAAATTCTGTAATGTTTTGTTTTGGTGGAATTGGAGCAACGCCCGATGATTATACAAGAGAAGTTGCTATAAAAAGTTTTACAAAAGGAAAAAGCGAATTTCACGAAGAGTTAAAACAAAATATTATAAACCAGTTTGGAGATGAAGCCTATCCACACCGTATAAATATGGCAAATCTTCCTATATGTGCAAAACTTCTTAAAAATGTAGTAAACAATGTAAGTGGCTTTTATCTTGAAAATAGATTTTTCTTTATGCCAGGTTTTGTATCTATGAGTCATCCTATGGTGGTTGAAGCTTTGGATATGTTATATCCAAAATCAAGCTTAGAAAAATATAGAAAAACTATGACAGTTTTCACAAGTGAAAATGACTTAGTAAACTCTATGAAAATGATGCCAAAAGAACTTGATTTTTCATCATTGCCTAGATTTATTGGAGAAAAAAGAGCTGTTGTTTTAAGCCTTGCTGGATATGAAAAAGAGAAAGTTGAAAAATATTTTCAAATTTTTATAGATTTTTGTTTAGAAAATGGCTTTGAGTTTGAGCTAAGAGATGTTTTTAATAAGAACTAAATATATACTATAAAATTAGGGAGTAAATCCCTAATTTTTGTCTATCTATTATCTGCCTCTTTTGCAAATTTATAACCTAAATCATAAGCTTTGTTGTTCATATCATGAAGCTTAGCAGGTATTTTTGAAAGCATTGCATCTCTTAAAACTTCTTTATCTATTGTTTCATTTGTAAAGTAGTTTGCAATAGCAAGAGCTAAAATACTTTGAGTAATCACATTTCCAACTTCATCTTTTGCAATAGTAATAATAGGAATTTCAATAATATTCCATCTTTTTCTATCTTCATCGCTTGGTCGCACTAAATTTGGCTCAACTACTATTGTAGCACCATCTTTTACACCTTGCTTAAATAAATCAAAAGATATTTGAGCAACTGAAAGCATAAAATCTATCTCTCCATCATTTGCATAAGGATAGATAATCTCTTCATCTTGCAAAGTAATATCAACAACAGTAGGACCACCCCTTACTTGTGATGTATAAGTTGCTGTTTTTAGTCCATATCCACCACTATTTATTTTTGCTGTTGCAAAAATTTCACCAGCAAGAAGTACACCTTGACCTCCTACTCCTGTAAATCTCATTAAAGTTCGATTAGACATCTTTGCTCCTTAAAGTTCTACCATAGTTTTGTTTTTAAAAGCTTCTTTTACTTTTTCATAGGCCTCTGTATATTCAAGTGCAGCTTCATCTTGTTTTAAAACACCAGTTGCAAATTTCCCAATTTTATCTTCAGGCTCTAGCATCTCAAATTTTGTTTTAGCAATAGAAATTGAGTCTATCCACTCTAAATTTGCTGTCGCACTAGCCATTTTATTTTTTCTACCTAGATTTACATGGCAATTTGAGAAAACTTCTAAGTATGAAAAACCTTTGTGTTCAAGGGCTTTTACTAAAGTTCTTTCAAGTTTTTTTGGATCTATCATAGTCTCTCTTGCTACAAAAGAGGCTCCTGCAGCTTCAACAAGCTTACAAGAGTCAAAAGTTGGATCTATATTACCTCTTTCCATCGTTGCTGTCCACATTCCCTTTGGAGTTGTTGGGCTTGTTTGAGAGTTTGTAAGACCATAGATAAAGTTGTTTATTAAAATATATGTTAAATCTATGTTTCTTCTAGCTGCATGAATTGTATGATTTCCACCAATAGCAAGACCATCTCCATCTCCACCAACAACGATTACTTTTTTATCTGGATTTGCCATTTTAATACCAGTAGCATAAGCCAAAGTTCTTCCGTGTGTTGTGTGTACTGTGTTGCAGTTTATATATGAAGAGAATCTTCCAGAACAACCAATTCCAGAAACAACACAAACATCATCCATATTCCAACCTAGTTTATCAATAGCTCTTATAAGTGCTTTTAAGATAACTCCATCTCCACATCCCCAACACCAAAGTGTTGGCATTTTATCTGTTCTTAAATATTCATCATAGTTAAAAGCCATATTACATTCCTTTTACTTTTTCTATAATTTCAAGTGGGCTAAGTGGTCTTCCATTTGCTTTTAAAAGTGTTGTAAATTCAAGTCTTCCACTAACTCTTTGTATTTCACTTAAATATTGACCCATATTAAGCTCTGCAACTAAAATTTTTTCAAATTTATTACATAGCTCTTTTAGTCTAATTTCAGGACTTGGCCAAATAGTTTTTGGTCTAAACATTCCTGCTTTTATTCCCTCTTTTCTTAACCTATTTACAGCCTCTTTTGCTCCTAGAGATACAGAACCATAAGCAATAATTAAAATATCTGCATCTTCTAGCATATACTCTTCATTTAGCTCTAATTCATCTGTATGTGCTTCAACTTTTTTAAATAATCTTTTCATTAAAGCATCACAAGTAGCTCCATCTTCTGTTGGATGACCAGTGGGTCCGTGATGAAGTCCTGTAAAGTGGTATCTATACCCTTCAAACATAGGGTTTAAAACTGCTGGTTCATCATCTTTTGCACCATAAGGAAGATAATCTTTTTTATCTCCATCAAATCTTTTTCTATAAACAATACTGTTTTTTACCTCTTCAAGGCTTGGAATTTGCACTTTTCCAGCCATATGACCAATAGTTTCATCAAGTAGCACAAAAACAGGTTGCATAAATCTATCTGCTAAATTAAATGCTCTAACAACTTCTGTATAACACTCTTGAAGGTTTCCAGGCATTAAAGTAATAGATTTTACATCTCCATGAGTTGGGTTTTTTGCTTGTAAAATATCTCCTTGAGCAACTCTTGTTGGAAGTCCAGTTGAAGGACCTCCACGCATTACATTTACAATTACCAAAGGAACTTCAGCAATATACCCAAGCCCTAAATTTTCAGCTTTTAGTGAAATTCCAGGTCCAGAACTTGCTGTCATACTTCTTTTTCCACTCATAGAAGCTCCTAAAGCAGAGCAAATTCCAGCTATTTCATCTTCCATTTGCATACAAACTCCACCAATGCTAGGAAGTTTTGATGATAAAGTATGCATAATTTCACTTGAAGGTGTTATTGGATAACCACCAAAAAATTCACATTTTGAATCAACAGCTGCTAGAGCTGCTAATTCATTACCAGTTGATATTAACTCTCTTTGCATAATCAAACCTTTTTATCTTCATCTAAAATTTTATAAGAATTTTTTATAATTCTCTCTTGTCTTTCTTTTGCATCATCGCTTAATTTTGCGAATTTATACTCTTTTTTATCTGCTACAAAAATTGCAAAATCAGGACAAGATAGTTCACAATCATTGCATCCAATACAAGCATCAGGATGAATAACAGTTGCCATAGAACCTAATGTTGAGTGAATTTCTTGTCTCATTGCTAAAACTCCAGCAGGACAAACAGCAACACATCTATCACAAGCCTTACATCTACTCTCATCAACCCAAACAGGTGTATTTAAAGGAGCCTCAATATTTGACATAATTTTCCTTTATTAAATATAATTAAAATTTATAAATTTTATAATTTATGCTAGTAATAGTACAATATATTAGCTTATATTATTAAAAGAAAACTATAAATAATTTAGATATAATCCAAAGATTTTAAAAAAGGAAGCTTTTTGGTACTATATCAGCCACAAAATGGTTATTGTTACAATAGTGATACACATTTTTTATTCCATTTTATATGTAAAAATTTAGAAAAATATAAAAATATTCAAGGTGAAATTTTGGATATTGGAAGTGGAAGTGGTATATTAGGGCTATTAGTGGCAAATAAATTTAAAAAATTACATTTAAATCAAGTTGAAATCCAAGAAATTTTTCAATTTTTTTCACAAAAAAATGCAGAGTCAAATAAAATTGTTTCAAAAATGCACAAAGGCTCTTTTTTAGACTATAATTTTGAAAAAAAGTTTGATTTTTGTATTTCAAATCCACCTTTTTATCATGGTAATGTAATTAAAAGTGAAAATGAAAATATTAAAATAGCAAGATATAACGATTTTATGCCTTTAAAAGAGTTTATTAAAAAAGCCTCACTTGTTTTAAAAAATGGTGGAAAGTTTTTCTTTTGTTATGACAGTAAACAGTTAAGCGAGATTATAATATATTTAAATGAGTATAAATTTAATATTGAAACTTTACAGTTTGTTCATCCAAAAGCAACTAAAGAAGCTAGTTTGGTTATGATATTTGCAAAAAAAGATTCAAAATCTTTAATAAAAATAGTTGAACCATTAGTTGTTTTTGATGAATTTGGAGAGTTTACAAAAAATGTACAAAATATATATAGCGAAATAGGAACACATAGTATAAAGGTTGGTTTTGAGTAATTTAATAAAAAAAGATGGATACAATTTTGCTTTTGATTCAAGTGCTTGTTCCTCTTGTGCTGGAAATTGTTGTATCGGGGAAAGTGGATATATCTGGATAAACAAAAGCGAGATAGAGACTTTAGCAAAATTTTTAAATATATCTGTAGATTATTTGAAAAAAGAGTGCCTTTATAAAGTAGGGTATAAATATAGTATAAAAGAGGTAGAATTAGATAAAAATAATTTTGCTTGTTGTTTTTTTAATTTAGAAAAAAAACAGTGTATGATCTATGAGGCAAGACCTACACAATGTAGAACTTTTCCTTTTTGGGATTATTTTAAAACAAATGAAAATGAGGTATACAAAGAATGCCCTGGAATAAGAAAAATTTAATTATTGCTTTTTTGTTAGCTACTTTTTTAACTGCTTGTGCTACAAAAAATGTACAAACAAATCAAATTAGCTTGAAAAAATTTGAAAAAGTAGAAGAAAAATCTTTTGAATTGGAAGATTTTTATATTATGTATGCTCTTGAGATGGAAAGTGAAAGAGTATATTATGAAGCAAGAGATGTGTATTTTAAGCTATTTGAACATACAAACAAATATGAATATTTAGTTAATTCTGTATCAATAGCAACTCAATTAAAAGATTATGTTTTTGTGGAAGCTGCTATTTCAAAATATTTGAAAGAAAATATTAAAGAAGAAGAAATTTTATTAAGACTTTATAGTTTTGCTCAACTAAAATTAAATAAATTAGACGATTCTATAAAAAATGCTCAAAAATTAGTATTTTTATATCCGAATGAATTAAATTATGATGTTTTAGCAACTGCATATTTAACGAAAAAAGAGTATCAAAATGCATATAATACATTTTCTAAAGCTTTTGAAATATCTTCAAGTGCTGTAACTTTAAGCACTCTTGCAAATTTAGAATTTTTTCAATTAGATAAAAAAGATGATGCTGTAAATAGATTAGAAAATAGTTTAAAAAAGTATGATTATGATTTTAATCTAGCTTTACAGTTATTGGCTTTTTATGAGATTTTAAAAGATGAAGAAAAGATAGAACATACTTTAAAAGAGATGTTTTTTTACTATAAAAATAATGATTCACAACTTCAATTAAATAATACAAAAACGCTATTTTGGAAATATGTAAAAAAAGAGCATATTATTGATTTTTGGGAAAGAAATGGCGAAAAAGATGATATTTTAGTTTCAAGTTATAGAAGCACAAATCAGCCACAAAAAGCTTTGGATGTTTTAAAAGAACTTTATAGCGAGAGCAAAAATGTTGATGTTTTGGCTGAATTAGCAATAGTTGAGTTTGAAATGGCACAAAATAAAAAAGATGTACTTTCTAGTGTTATTGAAAAATTAGATTTAGTTTTACAAAACTCAACAAACCATGTATATCAAAATTTTTTAGCATATTTATTAATTGATTATGATTTAGATTTAAACAAAGGTTTGATTTTAGTCGATAAAGCTTTAGAGCAAGATCCTGAAAATATTGCTTATCTTGATACTTTGGCATGGGGTGAATATAAAGTTAAAAATTGTAAAAAAGCTTATGAGATTATGAAAAAAATTGTTGATATTACTGGGCTTGAAGATGAAGAGATAAAACTTCATTGGGAGAAAATTAAGGAGTGTAAATGATATTAGATGAGATAAACAGAAGAACTTTAGAAGATGTAGAAAGAAGAAAAAAAGAGCTTCCGCTTGATTTATTAGGAAGAAGCTTATCTTCAAATCCTTATATGCCAAGAGATGTAAAAAGCTATTTAAAAAGTACAAAAGATGAGCCAATTAGAATTATTGCTGAAGTTAAAAAAGCAAGTCCTAGCAAAGGTGTTATAAAAGAGGATTTCGACCCACTATTTATTGCAAACGAATATAGCAAAAATGGAGCAAATGCAATATCTGTTTTAACTGAACCTCACTATTTTCAAGGAAATTTAGAGTATTTAACACAAATTAGAAGATATGTTCCTACACCACTTTTAAGAAAAGATTTTATACTTGATAAGTATCAAATTATGGAAGCACTTGTTTATGGAGCTGATTTTATTCTTTTAATTGCAAAATCTTTAAGCACAAAAGATTTAAAAGAGTTATATCTTTATGCTAGACATTTAGGGCTTGAAGTTTTAGTTGAGATTCACGATAAAGAGGATTTAACAAAAGCTATAAAAAGTGGAGCAGATATTATTGGAATAAATCATAGAAATTTAGAGACTTTTGAGATGGATATGACTCTTTGTGAAAAACTAATTCCACTTATTCCAAATAACAAAATTATTGTTGCAGAATCAGGTGTTAGTGATGTTGAAATTATAAAAAACCTTCATGAAGTTGGAGCAGATGCTTTTTTGATTGGAGAGCATTTTATGAGAGTTCCTAGTATTGAAGATGAGCTTAAAAAGTTTAAAAACTCTTTAAATTAAGGAAGAAATATGCCTGTAATAAATATAAAAATGACAAAAGAAAATGGTGGAGCTACTCTTGAACAAAAAGAGGAGTTAGCAAAAGGTATAACAGAACTTTTTTCTAAAGTTTTTTCAAGACCAAGCAACAATGCTGTTGTTTTAATAGAAGAAGTAGATATGAATAATTACTATATTGGTGGAAAATCTGTTTGTAAAATAAGAGAAGAAGCAAAAAAGTAGAGAAAAACTCTACTTTTTAGTAACTTAAATTTTGATAATCTTTATCTAATAATCTATCTGCAACAACTGGTGGTTTTGCAACTGTTATACCTTCTATTAAATCAGCTTCTGTTTTTCCAGCATTTGGTAAAAATAGTGGACAAACTTCAACTTTTGCACCATCTTTTATTAAAGCATTTAAAAGCATTTGTGGAGATCTATTTTCCCCTTGCATTTTTATAGTTTTTGCTTCAGAATCTTTTAAAGCTATTTTTCCAGCATCTGAACAAAGAACCATATTTACCTCTTTACCTTTTTTTAAAGTCATAGTAGATAGTACCATTCCCATCATTTGAGTTTGTGTATCAGGGCTTGTAAGAAGTACATTTAGACCTTTTGCACTATTTTCACTTGCAATTGCACTTGTAGTTAAAACTGTTATTGCACTTAAACTTAGTAAAATTTTTTTCATTTTTTATCCTTTATTTGTAATATATTTATAATAAAATATTATGTAGTTTATATAATATTTACTTATTTTAAGCTAAAAAGAGCAGAAGCTCTTTTTAAAATGAGAATTTTCTATAAAGCCTAAAAAATAGTATTATTGTTTTTGCTTGAATATAGATAAATGGAATCATAAATAAATAGTAAAATATTGAATATTTTTCTAAAATATTATTATGTACAAGCCCGATATTAATAAAGAACATTCCAAATACAAATAGTGCAACACCTGGACATATAAGAGCAAAAGATAGAGCTGATTTATCATTTCCAGCTATAAATTTTTCAAAGTATCCAAGCTTTTTCATAATCATTAGCCCCAAAATCCCAAAAATAATTTGTAAAGATAAAACAGTTGAAGTTAATACAAATAAAAATGCTTTATCATTTGAAGCGTTTAAATTGTGTTCTAGTCCAAAAGATAATCTTACAAATGTAATTCCAAGAAGTGTTAAAATTGGTATAATAATCCATAAAGATGGTGCAGTTTCAATATTTACACCATGTTCAAACATATTTTTGAAACCAAAAATAATTTTTATAAAAATCAAAAGTATAGAGATACTTGCAAAAAAGATAGCAAAAAATATTCCTACGCTATTTACTATAATATTTTGGCTCATAGCTCCAGGAGCTGCAAAACCAACAGCTATCATTGATAGAGCAAAAATTGAAATCATTTGAGTAAGGTTGTTGTTTTTTGTAAAATCAAAATCAGCTTTTATAAGAAGTCTTGAAAAATAATCAAAAAATATTTTTAAAGCAAAATAACCATTTATTGCAAAACCTAAAAGAGCAAATGGAAACAGATACTCAACAACACTCCAAAGCTTAGGTACAAAAACAGCTCCTAAAACAAAAGCAACATTTATGCTCATAGTATATGTAAGTGGTAGAGTCATAAGACTAATTTGCCCATTTGAATTAATCAAAGTTTTATAGCCATCACTTTTTTTATATAGTAAAAACTGCTTTGTATTCCAAATAAGAAGTTTAAAGTGAAGTAGCGAAAAAGCAATAATAAAAACCAAAGAAAATGCAACAATAAAGCTTATATAATCACCTTTTTGTAAAGCTTCAAAGACATATTCAAATGTTGCCATTGGTGTATCTTTATGTGGAACTAAAAACATCAAGTACATAAAAAATGATACACTAAGTCCACCAGAACCTAAGGCACTTAAAAAACAAGTTGGAGAAAATTTATCTCTTAAAATCATATAAATCCTTAAAATTTTTTTAGAATTTTAGGCTATATTATATTAAAAACTTATGAAAGTAATATAAGAAAAATAAATATATTTAATAAGCAATATACCAAAAAATGGTAATTATACATCTTCTAGTATTTTAAAATAATCTTCTCTATTAATCTCATAAGCACCAAGAGACTCTAAGTGTGGATTATATACTTGACAATCAATTAATTTAATATCTTTTTCTATTGCAAGTTTACATAAGTAAAAAAATGCAACTTTTGAAGCGTCATTTACTAAACTAAACATACTCTCCCCACAAAAAATATTTCCAATTAATAAACCGTATAAACCACCAACTAATTTATTTTCAAGATATACTTCAATACTATTTGCAACACCTAACATATGTAAATTTGTATATGCTTGAATAAATTCATCACTAATCCATGTATCGTTTTCATGTTTTCTTTTAATACTTGAACAAGATTTTATAACTTCAGAAAAATTTGAGTTGATTTTTATTTCAAAATCTATTTTATTTATTGTTTTTCTAAGAGATTTTGATAGTTTAAACTCATCTGGTTTTAAAACCATTCTTTTTTTTGGGCTATACCAGTGAATATAGTTAAAATCATCAATAAACCAAGGAAAAATCCCATTTTCATAAGCATTTACTAATCTTTGAGGATGAAAATCTCCACCAATTGCCACCAAATCATCTCCCATTTGATTTAACTTAGGAAAATCAAAACTATCTACATCAAGCAGCCAAATTTTATCTTTTTTATCTAATAACTTCATATTTGTATTTTATATAAAATAGTGTTAAAATCTCGAAAAAATAGTAAAGTAGGAATTTTGAAAAGGTTAGATGCTTATTTATCAAATTTAGGGTATTGTAGTAGAAGTGAAGTAAAGCTTTTTTTGAAACAAAATATAGTTACAGTAAAAAATATTAGAACTTATAGTTCTAATATAAAAGTTAATCATTGCGATATTTTGGTAAATAATGAACCTTTGGATGATGAAAAATTATTAATTTTACTTAATAAACCTTCTGGTTATATATGCTCACATAATGATGCTGGAAAATTAATTTACTCTTTGCTTCCAGAAAGATACCAAAAACGAAACTCAAAAATTTCAACTATTGGACGGCTTGATATTGATACAACAGGGGCTATATTGCTTACAGATGATGGAGAGTTAAATCATAAGCTTACTAGCCCAAAAAAAGATATAAAAAAGATTTATGAAGTTACTTTAGAGAAGCCTTTAAAAGGTGATGAAAAAGAGCTTTTTTTAAGTGGAAATATAGTTTTAAATGGCGAAACAAAAAGCTTAAAACCAGCAAATTTGCTAGAAATAACTCCTACTTTGGTTCATTTAGAGATAGTAGAAGGTAAATATCATCAAGTAAAAAGAATGTTTGCATATACAAAAAATAGGGTTATAAAGCTTCATAGACTGCAGTTTGCTAATTTTAGAGTTGATGATTTAAAAGAGGGCGAATTCAAGATTTTAAGTAAAGAAGTAGATATTTTATGATTATTTATATACATGGTTTTGCAAGTAGTGGTTTTGGTCAAAAATCACAAAAATTTAAAGAGTATTTTGGTGATGAATTAATATCAATAAGTCTTTCTACAATACCTATTTTAGCTATTCATACACTAGAAGAGCTTATAACTTATGCTCTTAAAAAAGGAGAAAAAGTATTTTTAATAGGTTCATCTTTGGGTGGTTTTTATAGTTTATATTTGGCAAATAAATATGATTTAAAAGCGGTTTTAATAAACCCTGCAATAAACCCACAAAAAACTTTAAAAAAATTTTATACTTTTGGATTGATTAAAAATTATTTTGATGGTTCTAGGTTTGAAATTACAAAAGAGCAGTTAGATAGTTTGAAAAATTTTGAAGTAGAAAATATTTTAAAGCCAAATAATATTTTTTGTTTTATGAAAAAAGGCGATGAAATTATAGATTATATTGATGTTGTAAAAAAATTAGAAAATTCAAAAATAATTTTAGAAGATGATGGAAATCATACTTATGATGATATACAAAAACATTTTAACAAAATAAATAATTTCTTTTTGGAGTAAAATTCTATCTATTTATATAACATTTTGTTAAATTATGGTAAAATAATTCAATTTTAAGCTTGTTTTTATAATTGGAGAAAATATTATGAGTAGATTTAGAGTAGAAAATGCCAGATTTAGGATTTTAAAAGGTGGTAAAATTGGACTTAGTTTAAGTATAGCACTACTTGGAACGGTTGTTTTTTCTCCTATAAATTTATATTCTGCTAATTATTTCACAAGTGTACAAGCTAACCAATCAACTACTCAAGGAACAGGAAGTGGCTCTGGAAATAGTTACACTATTGATGTACAACAAGCTACAAATAGTGGTTCAACAAATGAAAATGTATTAAATTCTTCTACAACAAGCGATGATATAGTATTTAAACCGACATCTTTTGCTACTAGTTCATATACAACTCCAACTTTTGCTCTTGCTGATACAGACCCTTATGCTCCAAAGCCTGATAGATTTTTAGTTAATAAAACTCCCGATACATCTTTAACTCTTAACTTGACTTTTGATTCTGGTGCAAGTGCAAATAATATTTCAAAAGATACAACAAGCACTATTTTTTATTCTGCAAATCCAGTTGCAAATGGGTATGTGGGAGTTAGTTCTTCAAATTTACATCCAACTTTAAATTTAACTCCTACAACAGGTGTAAACTACACAGCAAATATTATTATGAGTG
The DNA here is from genome assembly GCA_039810345.1 of Aliarcobacter sp. GTDB lineage: Bacteria > Campylobacterota > Campylobacteria > Campylobacterales > Arcobacteraceae > Aliarcobacter. Next base: position 66,719 of record JBDHWU010000012.1, read on the forward strand.
GAAACAACACCGTTTCTGGAACTACTAATCTTGGAAGTGATGGAAAAATATCTATAGTAGATAATGGAGTTAATTTTCAAGGGAATGTAACAGCACAAGAAATTGAAATAAATACAGGAAAAACTGCACAATTTGGTGGAGATATTACGGCAAATATTGTAGGAAATAGTGGAACATTAGAATTAAATGGAAATAAAGTACAAACAGTAAATGGGAATATAAGTTCAGCAAATACAAATATAACAAATGGGACAACATTAGATTTGTCAAATGGAAAAAATATTAGCTCAACAGTAACTGGAGCTGGGAATTTAAATCTTCAAGGTGGAAATACTATTTCAAATACTGTAAATATAACAGGAAATGTAGATACAAATGGAACTGTAAGTTTTACAAATAATTTAACTTCAAATAATTTAAATGTAACTAATGGAACAACAACAGTAAGTGGAAATATAAATGCAACAAATACAGCAATTTCAAGTGGAGCTACTTTAAATTCACAAGGTAATATAACAGGAAATGTAAATGGAACAGCTTCAAATACTGGAACATTAACTACAAGTGGAGCAAATCAAACAATAACAGGAAATGTAGGTAATACAAACTCTTTAAATAGCTTTAATGTAACTAATGGAACAACAACAGTAAGTGGAAATATAAATGCAACAAATACAGCAATTTCAAATGGAGCTACTTTAAATTCAAAAGGGAATATAACAGGAAATGTAAATGGAACAGCTTCAAATACTGGAACATTAACTACAAGTGGA
>JBDHWU010000013.1:0-63769 GCA_039810345.1 Aliarcobacter sp.
ATCTCTTCTATTTGCACAAAATGTGGAAACTCTCCTTATTTTTCATATAGAAAAGATAGCAAAACTGGAAGATTTGCTGGGGTTATTTTTATTAAATCTCCAGTTTGATTTTATTTTTTACAAATTGATGAACAAGCATTTGAATAATATTTTGATAAGGAATAGAACTTTCAAGGGCTTTTTTCTTTAATTCATAAATATCATTTTCACTAAGTCTTAAAGATACTGCTTTTTTCTTATCGTTTTTTATATATGTTTGAAGCTCTTTTATTCTATTTTCAAGATTATTTTTACTTTTCCACTCATTTGCTTCAACACTTTTTAAAATATCTTGTTCAAAATCATCTAAAATATATTTCATAGCTTATCCTTTATTATATTTTTTATTCATCTGTCTTGATGGAATAATAGTTTTTAAAAATATATAATCCTTTTCTTCTACATAAGGCACTAAATAGACATAATTTTTAACTATAACCAAAACAATAAAAATATTTTGCTTTTGGTATTTATCCTTATTTGGGTGTTCTATATCATCAAGTAAGAAACCATTTTCAATGCTTAAAATAATATCTTCAAAACCAATATTTCGCTCTTTTTTTAGTATCTCATTTTTCTCTAAAGAGTACCTAATAGTCTTATTTTTTATCATTTATTAGCCTTTTGTAAATACATTGTATTTTATTATAAAGATATTACAATGTCAAGTAGTAGCCAATTTAAGCCCCACTTAGATAAAATAGCCAGATTTTATAAAAATTACTTATAATAAAATTTAAGATAAGTTAGGAAAAAATGGAGCAATATATTTTAAAAATCCAAACAAACGATGCAAAAGGGCTTATATATAATATCTCAAAAGTTCTTTTTGCAAATAATTTAAATATTGATACAAATGCTGAGTATGTGGATTGTGATACAAAAGAGTTTTTTATGAGAAGTTTAATCTCTGGAAATGTTATGCAAAACATTCTTTTAAAAGAGTTAAAAGAGGTTTTACCTAGTGGTGCAAATATTAGTTTAAACAAAAAAACAAAAAAAGATGTGGTTTTACTTGCTACAAAAGAGAGCCATGTTTTAGGTGATTTGCTTATAAGATATATGTCAAATGAGCTAAATGCAAATATAAAAGCAGTTATTGCAAATCATGAAGATTTAAGAAGTTTAGTTGAAAAATTTGATATTCCATTTTTTTGTATTAGTGCAGAAAATCTAACTAAACAAGAGCATGAAAAATTAATCTCTCAAAAAATCGATGAGTTTAATCCAGAGTTAATAGTTTTAGCAAAATATATGAGAATTCTTTCAAGTGATTTCGTGGCACAATACGAAGGGAAGGTTTTAAATATTCACCACTCATTTTTACCTGCATTTATTGGAGCAAATCCATATAAACAAGCTCATGAAAGAGGAGTTAAAATCATTGGTGCAACAGCACATTATGTTACAAATGATTTAGATGAAGGGCCAATTATTTACCAAGATGTTGTAAGGGTTGATCACTCGTATTCATGGGAAGAGATGAGAAATGCTGGGCGAAATGTTGAAAAAGTTGTATTATCAAATGCTTTTGAACTACTTTTAAATGATAGAGTATTTATACATAAAAATAAAACAGTGATTTTATAGATGTTTAATATAGTACTTCACGAACCACGAATGCCTGGAAATGTAGGGACAATTGGAAGAACGGCGGTTGCTTTAAAGTGTAAACTTCATTTAATAAAACCTTATGGTTTTGGAGATATTACTGAAAAAGAAGTAAGAAGAGCAGGGCTTGATTATTGGAAAGATTTGGAACTTTTTGAATATGAAAATATAGATGATTTTTGGGCAAAAAATCCATTTTCAAATAGACATTTTTTTGCTACAACAAAGACAAATCAACTATACTTTGAAGCGAAATTTGAAGCTGGGGATTATATATATTTTGGAAGAGAAGATGCAGGACTTCCTCAATATTTTTTAGATAAAAATAGAGAAAATTGTATCACAATTCCAATGGCAAAAATTGCAAGAAGTTTAAATCTTTCAAATGCCGTATCTATTGTTTGTTATGAAGCATTAAGACAAAATATAGGAGAGTTTAAATTTTAAATCTAAGATAAAATCTTAGATTTATTTTTTACTAATAATCTACTTTTTTTTAAAAGTTTATTTATTGCTTCAAGCTTTTTGTTAAGCTCTAATCTCTCTTTAATTTCTCCCTTTTTAAGCTCTCTTAATTCATTTTTAATTTTTATTCTTTTATTTTTTAGTTCTTCAATTAAGTTAAGAAGTTTTTTTTCTTTGCTCTCTTTTAGTGAATCTTTTTTCAGATATTTTTTAATTTTATCTATTATTTTATTTAGTTTCATTTTTTACCTCTGTTAGTTCTTTATTTAAATCACTGTTTATAAATAAAATTGTTGCAACTTCTACTAGTTTTTTCTGAATAGAGTAACCTGTTGCACTATCATTTATAAAAGAAGTTGCCATTGTTGCTTTTATTTTATCTTCTCTAATTAGTGCATCAATATCTTCACTACTTGCCATATCATTTTGTGCTAATTCAGTTTTTATTACTTCAAGTTGTGTTAGTTGTTCTGCATCACTTTGTAAAGTCGAAAGAGTGTTTATATCTATTAAAATTTCAGCAAGTTCCTTTCTTAGGATGTTGTACTCATCTTTAATAAATTCATTTCTACTTTTTAAGTAATAGTTTAAATTTTTTTGAATATCTCTTGTATCTTTTAAAACTTCAACTATTAGGGCTGCTGCTCTTTTTAATTCACCAGCTTCTTTATGTTGGAAATCAAACATATTTTCTTGAGCAAAAGATGAGAATTTTATAATATCACTATAAAGAGATTTTAGATTTTTTTGATAAATTTCATCAATATTTGTATCTATAATAGCTACTTCTTTTGATAATTGAACTTTTAAATTCTCTTTTGTAAGCCCTGTTGTATGAAGATTTAAAGCATGTAGAATAGCTTTTTGACAATTTTCATATAAGTTTATAATCTCTTTTCTAATAGCTACAAGTGCAGCATCTGGGTTACTTAAAACAACATTTGATAGATATTTTGGTTTTGATGCTGAAGAGATTTTTTGAGGGATTATTTTCTCTAAAAATCTTGCAATCATAGAAATAAAAGGAAATAAAACCAAAATTCCAAGCAAACTAAATAGAGTGTGAAATAGTGCTAGTTTCATACCATTGTTTGTTTCGCTAATTCCTAAATATGGAGCTAGAAAATCAACTAAATCTTTAAATTGATAGATAAAAATTGTAATTAAAGTAGCACTAATAACATTGAAAACAACATGCGAACCAGCAACTCTTTTTGCATCTTGTGTTGATGTAAGTGAAGCTAAAACTGCTGTTAAAACTGTTCCAACATTTGCACCAATTGCAAGAGCTAAAGCATTTATATAAGTAATACTTTCAACATTTAAAGCTGTAATAATAATAGCTAAAGTTGCGGCACTTGATTGAATAACAATAGTAATAATAAGTCCTATTAAAATATATAGTAAAATTCCAGCATAACCGTCCATAGCATAACTTGCTAAATCAATTTGGTCTTTTATTACATCAAAACCATCTTTCATATAAGCAATTCCAAGGAAAATAAAACCAAGACCTAAAAGTACATTTCCACTTCCTTTCATAGTATTTGTTTTGAAAAATCTTAAGATTACTCCAAAAACAAGCATAGGAAAGGCATAAGTTGAAATTTTTACATCAATTCCAAGACTTGAAACTATCCAAGCAGTTGTTGTACTTCCTAAGTTTGAACCAAAAATAACTCCAATTCCTTGAACTAAAGTAATAAGCTCTGCTCCCACAAATGAAATAGTTAGTAAAGTTGTAATTGTAGAACTTTGAACTACTGATGTTGCTACAAAACCAGTAGCAATAGCATAAAAACTATTATGTGTAAACTTTTGTAAAAGTTTTTCTAAAAGCCCACCAGATAGTTGTTTGAAACCATCTTGCATAAAAAACATACCAATTATAAAAATAGCAATTCCACTTAAAATAACAGTGAAGCTTTGGTACTTTACTACTATAAATGCCAAAATAGATAAGCAAAGAAAAATAATAATATTTTTTTGCATTACAATTCACCCCTCCAAATTACAATATAATTTTTGATTATAACTAATATTTATTTAATAAGTAGTTTTTCGCTAATATCACACCTAACACTTTTATAGGAGAGTTTTTTGTACAAGATTTTACTTTTGGAAGATGATAAGCTTTTTGCTTCAACTTTAGAAGATTTTTTAAGTAGTGAAAGTTTTTTACTTGATATTGCAAAAGATGGTGAAGAGGCTTTAAATTTAAACTATGAAAACAACTATGATTTATATATCTTTGATATAAATGTTCCAAAAATAAATGGCCTAGAACTTCTAAAACTTCTTAGAGAAAATAAAGATGAAACACCTACAATTTTTTTAACTTCATATAAAGATAAAGATATTTTAAAAGATGCTTATTTAAAAGGTTGTGATGATTATATAAAAAAGCCTGTTGATTTAGATGAACTTATTTTACGAATAAAAGCTGTATTAAAAAGAAATAATAAAGAGTTTAGCCCTATAAATTTAGATGAAAATACTACTTTTAATCCTATTTCAAAACGGGTTTTACAAAATGGAATTGATATAAATTTACCAATAAAAGTTGTGGAACTTTTGGAACTATTTTTAGAAAAAAAAGATGAGATTGTCTCAAAAGAGATGATTATAAGAAAGCTTTGGAGTGCAAATCAAGATTATAGTGAAGGCTCAATTAGAGTCTATATAAATCAGTTAAAGAAAATATTTAAAAATAAAAACTGTATAAAAAATATAAAGGGAATAGGGTATAAATTTGAACTCTAAAAAGATAAATCTACTTATATCTATTTGTATAATCTTTATTTTTTCGGTTTCTACTGCTTTTTATATAAACTATATTTTTATTTTAAAATTTGAGTCTTTTCAAGAGTTTTATTTTATATTTTTAGCTATTTTACTATTTTTTTCTCTTTGTATTTTTTTACTTTTTTCAAACTCTATTTTAAAAGAGGCATTTAAAAGTGATGAGAAGATAGAAAAAGAGATAAAAAATACTCTTCATGAGCTAAATATTCCTGCAAGTACAATAAAAATGAATGTTCAGCTTTTGAAAAAAAGTTTAAAAGATGAAAGAGATTTGCAAAGATTAGAAAGAATAAATAAGGCAAATGAAAATCTTTTGAAGTTGTATGAAAATTTGGAATATGAGTTTAAAAAAGAGATTGATAAAATCGAACTTGAAGAGTTTTATTTAAAAGATATTTTGGATATATCACTAAATAAATTTGAAGATATAAAAAATGACACAAAAATAGATATAAATATAGAAAACTCTCTTCTAAAAAGTGATTTCAACGGCTTTTTAATAGTTTTAGATAATCTAATCTCAAATGCCATAAAATATAATAACAAAGAAAATCCTTATATAAAAATAGAGTCTAAAGATAGTATTTTTTCTATTTTTAATAAGGGAGAAAAAATTGATACAAAAAATATCATTCAAGTTTTTGATAGATATTTTCAAGAAAATCCACTAAATAGTGGCTTTGGCTTAGGTTTAGCGATTATAAAAGAGTTTTGTGATAAAAATAAAATATCAATAGATATAGAGAATTTAGAAGATGGAACAAAAATAAATTTAAATTTAAAAAATATAGTTAAAATATAGCCTTAAAAGCTATATTTTAAATTTACATATCCATATCGACCTGGATCATTAAATAAAACTCGTTCACTACCAACTTGAACATATGAAATATCTTGATAAGTATTTGTAGAGTTATAAACTTTATCAAACAAGTTATCAACTCCTAAAGTTAATTCGAAGTTTTTAAATAACTCTTGAGAATATTTTAAATTAACAACAGCATATCCAGCTAATTCTTGTTCTTTTGCACTTTCATCAAAATTACTCCATTTATCAACTGCTATAACTTCTGCTTTAAATTTTGCTTGTTTATACTCATAGTTTAAAGCTAAGTTCGCTTTTAATGGTGGAATTTCTGCTAAATCTTTATCATTTCCAGTATAATTTCCATCTTTTTTACCTTTTAAATATGCAAGACCAAAATCAAATGAAAAATCATCTGTAAAGTAGTAATATCCACTAATATCAGCTCCATATATTTTTGCATCAATATTCTCAAATTTGCTACTATTATATATATAATCTTTTAATTTTGAATAGAAAATCTTTGGTTTTATATTTAAGTTTCCTATATTTGCTTCATATCCTAAATCTATCTCATAATTTTTTGTTTGATCTAAATTTGGATTTGAAGTAGCTGCAGCAATTGCATTTGCTTCTGTTCCTGAAGTGTGACTACCTAACTGATATAACTCTCTTGCATCTGGAACTCTTGAAGATTTACCAATACCTGCAAAAACTTTACTTTGTTCATCAAAATTATAAGCAGTAAAAATATATCCATTTAAGCTATTATATTTTTTATCATCTACATTTGGTCTTTGAGTATCTATATCTGTATTATCATATCTAATACCTGCTTCTATATCTAAATTTACAATAGATTTTTCAACCTTTGTAAAAATTGCTTTATTTGTAGTATCTGTATCATACATACGGTTATTATATTGGCTTGGAGTAACTATACCTGTAGCTATATTTGTAGAGTGCATTTGACCTCTCCAGTTTCTTACACTTGTATCAAGTCCAACTGTTACTAAACTATCTGCAACTTCTAAAGAGTTTTTAACTGTTGTTCCCCATATTGAAGTTTTTAGATGGTTTGTCATATATTGATTTCTCATCATAGGATTTGGATTTTTATCAAAGCTTCTTAATTTAGTGCTCATAGGATGATCTACTTTAGAGTAATAATAATCTAAATCTAGCTGTTTTGAAAAAGCCCCCAAATCTCTTATTGTATATCCTAAAGTATATATATCGCTATCATCATAATCTGCATCCATAGGACCAGCTGGATATAAAATACCATCACTTCTATTTGCAGTGTAAGATAGTCTTAAATCCTGATCATCTGTAATATTAAATTGAAGTTTTGTTAAAACACTTTTTTTCTCAAATGCATCAATATTACTATCTCTATATTGATCTTTAGGAAGAACTCCTCTTTTCTTTTGCTGTTCTAAAAAGTTATCACCATTTCCGTCTTTATATGCTTTACTCTCTTCTGTTGAAGCAGAGATTAAGGCTTTAACTTTGTCATTTCCACCCTCTATTGTAGCACTTGCTTTTTTATAGTTGAAACTTCCAGCATTTAAATTCAACTCACCATGAAATCCCTCTTTTGGATCTTTTGTTTCAACTTTTACAAGACCACTTAAAGTTCCAAAATTCTCAACATCATAAGGACCTTCAATAATCTTTACACTTTTAATATTATTTGTAACTACATGAGAAGTTGGTGGATCCATTCTATTTGGACAAGCTCCATATATTTTTGCATTATCTATTAAAATATTAATATTGTCTTTTTTCTGTCCTCTTAAAATAATATCATTTGCAATACCATTTCTTCTTACAACTGAAATATTAGCAGAGTTTTTAGTTAAAGCTTCAGCTAAATCAGCACTTTTTAGTTCTTCACTATTTATATCTTTTATAAGTTTTGAGTTAGATTTTTCTACTATAGTTATCTCGTTTAAAGTCGTAGTTTCATTTGCAAGCAAAGAGCTACAAAGTATTAGTGAATAACATATTTTTTGTTTCATCATATTTTCCCTTTTTTTTTGAAATTTGTAAAATTATTTCAAATAAGTGTTAATTATCTGTAAATTTATAATAATAACTATTTTTAATTCTTAGTAAACTATAATACAGATATTTATAAAAAAGGGGCTAAAAATGGAAGAAACAATAGTTTTTGTAGTAGCAATACTATTTTTTGCAGTTGTAATAATTGCAAAAGGTGTAAAAATAGTATCTCAATCAGATTTATATGTGGTTGAAAGATTAGGGAAGTTTCATAAGGTTTTAAATGGTGGTTTTCACCTAATAATTCCAATAATTGACCAAGTAAGAGAAAAACTCACTTCAAGAGAACAACTTGTAAATATTGAAAAACAAGCAGTTATCACAAAAGATAATGTAAATATATCTATTGATGGAATTGTATTTTGTAAAGTTGAAGATGCAACAATGGCTACATATAATGTTGTAAACTTTAAACACGCAATTGCAAATCTTGCAATGACGACTCTAAGAGCTGAAATTGGAGCAATGGTGCTTGATGACAGCTTATCAAATAGAGAAAGTTTAAATGCAAAGCTTCAAACAGAATTAGGAAGTGCAGCAACAAACTGGGGAATAAAAGTAACAAGAGTTGAAATAGCAGATATTTCTGTTCCTCCTTCAATAGAAAAAGCTATGAATATGCAAATGGAAGCTGAAAGAGAAAAAAGAGCAATACAAACAAAAGCTGAAGCACAAAAAGAGGCACAAATACGAGAAGCTGAAGCATTTAAACAAAGTGAGATTTTAAAAGCTGAAGCAATTGAAAGAATGGCAGATGCAAAAAAATATGAGCAAGAAAAAATAGCAGCAGGTCAGCAAGAAGCTATGAATTTAATAAATCTTGCAATGAAAGAAAATGAAAAAGCAGCTGAATTTTTACTAGCAAAAGATAGAGTTGAAGCCTTTAAAGCTCTAGCACAAAGTGGAAGCACTGATAAAATGATTTTACCTTATGATGTAGCTCAAATGATTGGAAGCACTTCTGTTTTAGGGGATGCTTTTTTCAAAGGTGCAAGTAATAATAAACCAAATAATGGATAAAAAATGAGTTTTTTAGCACTTTTAGCAATAGGAATTATATTAATTACTCTTGAAGTTTTTGTAACTTCATTTGTGGTTATTTGGTTTGGATTGGGGGTTTTTATTAGCTTCATTTATTGAACTTTTTTATTCTCTTGAAAATATTTTTTTACAGCTAATTTTAGTTTCTATTTTCTCACTAATTCTTCTATATTTATTTAGAAAAAGAGTTAAAAACAGATTCTTTAAAGCACAAAAAGAGATAAAAGATGATTTTTTAAATGAAAGTGGCTATGGGGAAGTAAAGAGTGGAAAAATATTTTACAAGGGAACTTTTTGGGATTTTGAAGCAAATATAGATGTAGATTTATATAAAGAAAAAGATAAAGTTTTTGTAGAAAAAACTAAAAATAATATTGCATATATAAGAAAGTAGAGTTATTTTAACTCTACTTCTACCCCATAACTTTCAAGTAAATCTATCCAAATTACACTATTTCCATCTTTATCAAAAAGAGTAGGGGTGCTTTGAATATTTAAACTAGAAGCTAATTTTATATGTTCATTTAATTTACTTTCTAATTTTTCTAATTCTGCTTTTGAATATTTCATATTTTTAATTTTGCTTAAATTATCACCAATATTAAATTCAAACATAGCATCTATTTTTTGATTATTTGTTTTTTGTCCTATTATATAAAGAGCTAAATCTTTTGCATTCTCATGAAATTCAAGAGGGAAGAAAAAGATTTTAATTTTTACTTTATCTTTTATTTGTGCAAAATATGATTCAAATTTTTTACAATATTGGCATTCAGGGTCTGTAAAAAGCACATATTCATCTTTTCCTGTACCATAAACCAAAGCCTCTTTATTTTTTAAATTTGATAAATCAACAGGAGTTGATAGTTGATTTCCTGTTTTTGTATCAACTACAATACCAGAAATTAGATAGTTTTTATCTTTTGTTAAAAAAACTTCATCATTGTTTCCTTTTACTACAATATTTAACATATATAAACTTCCAATATCAAATGCTTTATTTATTTTGATACTATTCTTTTTTAGAAGTTCTAATTGTTCTAGCTTTTGAGTTTCGCCCTTTGGAAGCTCTTTTAAAGCTGCATAACTATAATTTGCAAACAAAAATGTAAGCAAAACTAATTTTAAAATATAAGACATAATTATCCTTAGAAATTTTTTGCGTATTGTATCTATTTATTATTTAGAGTATGTAAAATATTAAACAACAATAATTTTAAATATATAGCTTGTTAGAAATGATAGTAAAATTCCATATCCAACTATTGCAGAACTAAGCCGTGGAGCTAGTCCGGCCATAGATGCTATTGCACCAGCTGTTATCATAGGAGCCATTGCAGCTTCAAGAATTGATACTGTTGTTGCTAATCCTTCCCAATTAAATATTTTACAAACAATAATAGCAACAATAGGTGCAAAGATTAGTTTTACAAAAATACCAACACTAAAAGGTTTTATCTCCTCTTTTGGTAGTTTTAGTTGAAGTTGTAATCCAGCAGCAACCAAAGCAACAGGCACCGTTGTAAGTGCAAAAGCTTCAAGAACCTTTGTAATTGTTGGATGAAACTCAACTCCTACAAAAAACAAAGCTATAACTAAACATAAAAAAGGTGGGAAAGTAAGCACTTTTATAGTTATAAGTTTAAATGTAACTTTTGTTTTGCTTGTATATAGTGAAACAATAAAAGTTCCATATATTGCAAAGGCTAAGAATGTTCCTAATTGGTCATATACAAGCAAAAATGGCATAAAATCGTCATTTGGTAAATATGTATCTAAAAGTGGAATTCCTAGGAATGAACTATTCGTCAAAATTGCAACAAGCATTAATGAACCAGTTACTTCTTTACTAAAATCAAATATTTTTGATAAAAAAAGTATCAATAATGCACTTAATGTCATAACAACCCAAGCTATAACAACTGGAATCATAAGCTCAAAAGAGAAGTGTATTTTTGGGGTTTGCAATAAAACAATAGCAGGATATGATACATAAAGTACAAATTTATTTAGTACAACAGAGCCATCTCTTTGCATAATTCCCATACGATTTAGCATATATCCTAAAAATAGTGCAAAAAGTATTAAAAGTATATTTTCCATAAAAAGTCCAATATTAAATTTATATTTCTTTAAAATATTTTTTAAACTCTATTAAATTTTTTCTTAGATACACTTTAGTATAACTTAGTATAAATATAAATTTAAAGGATAGATATGAAAACATTTATGGAAGCTATGGATTTTAGACATGCATGTAAAATATTTGATGAGACAAAAAAAATTAGTGAGGAAGATTTAAATTTTATACTTGAAGCAGGAAGAAAATCTCCTAGTTCATTTGGACAAGAACCTTGGAAGTTTTTGGTTATTACAAATGATGAGTTAAGAACAAGTTTGCGACCATTTTGTTGGGATCAAGTTCAGATTACTTCTTGTTCGCATTTGCTTGTGATTTTAGCAAAAATTGAAGATGTTAAAGCAAATAGTAGTGAAGTTTTAAGAAAGTTTAATAGAAGAGGACTTCCAAAAGATATGGTTGAAGCCTATATTAAAAAATATGCAAATCATTTAAAAGATGATTTATCAAGCAATGAAAAGACTTTTTGCTGGAGTGCAAGACAAACATATATAGCTTTAGCAAATATGATGACAGCTGCTGCAATAAAAGGGATTGATTCTTGTCCTATTGAAGGATTTGAGAAAACAAATGTAGAGAAAGTTTTAAATCTTGATACAAACAAACTACAAGTAAGTGTTATATTACCTTTAGGATATAGAATAAAAGAGCAAAGTGTTCAACTAAGAGAAGAGTTAAAAGATATTATAGAGTTTATAAACTAAGAATAAAAATGTTAAAATAACTAAAATATAAGAAAAATAATAAAGGAAGATGATGTTAAATCTTGGAGAGATGGAGACATGGTTAAAAGAACATGGAATAAATAACTATATTATTTCAGATGACTATCATGTATCAGTGCAAGGAAATGTTAGTTTAAATGATAAATTAAAAGGTCAAAATCTTCCTATTAAATTTGATAGAATAGAGGGTTATTTTGATATAAGTAATAATAATCTTGCATCTCTTGAAGGATGCCCGAAGGTTGTTGTAAAAGATTTTAATTGTTCGAAAAATAAACTAACTTCTTTATTTGATTGTCCTATTGAAGTTGGAGAGTTTGATTGTTCTCATAATTTACTAAAGAATTTATCTTATGGACCAAAAGAGGTAAAAGGAAACTACAACTGCTCTTTTAATGAACTAACTACAATAAAAGCAAGTCCTAGAACAGTTAAGGGGTATTTTAAATGTAATGATAATAAATTACCTTCTTTAGATGGTGGACCAAAAAATATTGATACTGATTTTGATTGCTCTCATAATTTTATAGAAAGACTCCATGGTGGACCAATTACAGTAAAAGGTAATTATATTTGTCATGGAAATAAGTTAAGTGATTTAGAGGGAATTGCTGATGAAATAGGAGAAGATTTAACAACAGATATAAAACTAAATAATCTTCCTTCAAAATTCAATGAAGAAGAGCAATTCTCAACATATAATGGGAAACAAGTAATTGCCCATATATATAAACCTGTAGTATCTTTGGTAAATAATGAAGATGTTATAAACTGGTTAAATAGATATGATATAAAAAATTATACTATTTTAGGTGATGGTAGTGTTGATGTTGCTGGGGATGTTAAGCTTTCAGGAAGATTACCAAATTTATATAAATTACCTTTAAAATTTAATATTATAGAGGGCGATTTTGATATAAGTGAAAATGAGTTGGTTTCTCTTGAAGGAAGTCCTATTAAAGTAAATGGAAGTTTTTTGGCACACAAAAATGAGCTAAATTCATTAAGAGGTGGACCAAAAGAGGTAAAAGGAAGTTTTATTGTTTTACATAATAATATAACTTCTCTTCAAAACTCTCCAACAACTGTAAAAGGGGATTTTATCTGCTCACATAACCCTTTAAGAAGTTTAGAGGGGATTAATACAGTTTTTGGATATGTATTTACGGGTGTTTATATAGCTAGACTAAAATGTCAAAAATATAACTATAAAGGTGTTACAACATATAAATACCCAGGTGATTCTGTAATGAAATATCTTGATGAAGAGTATATCTCTTTGACTGAAGAGGAAAAGGCATTTGAAGCTACTAAGAAAAACTTAGAAAAAGTTATTAAAAAAATGTTAAATTCAAATACTCTAACAAAAGAGATGATAACAGATCAGCTTATAAAAAACCTTACAAAATATCAATTAGACCAATTAAAAACAAAGGTTCTTTGGATAAAAAACCCACCAAATGAAGATAATAGTGAAGGTATTAGTGAAGATGATATTATGAAATTAGCTTTTGAAAAAGAGCTATAATCATCTTCCTTAAGATAGAAAAACTTTTTTTTAGATATAATCGCTAAAATTTAAAATATAAATCACAAAATATAATTAAGAAAATGGAGTTGTTATAGATGGTTCAAACAGTAAATCTAAAAAAAGCATTTGGGGCAAGAGTTCTATTTGCAGATATAAATTTAAAACTTGATAGTGGAAAAAGATATGGTTTAATTGGTGCAAATGGTGCTGGTAAAACAACATTTTTGAAAATCCTTTCTGGTCAAGAAGAGGCAACAGAAGGAGAGGTGCAAATCCAAAATGGGAAAAAAGTTGGAGTTTTATCACAAAATCAATTTGCTTTTGAGAACTTTACACTTTTTGATACGGTTTTAATGGGGAATAAAAAGCTTTATGATGCAATAAAAGAGAAAGAAGAACTTTATTTAAGCCCTGAATTTACTGATGAGGTAAATAATCGTCTTGCAGAGCTTGAAATTGTTTGCTGTGAAGAAGATCCTACTTACGAATATGATATAAAAGTTACAAAAATCTTAGAAGATTTAGGTTTTCCTTCTACAAAACATCAAGATTTAATGAGTAGCTTAACAGGTGGAGATAAAGTTAAAATTCTTTTAGCACAAGTTCTTTTCCCAAGACCAGATATTCTATTTTTAGATGAGCCTACAAATAACCTTGATATTGAAACTATTGGTTGGCTTGAAAATCAGCTTCAACACCACGATGGAACTATGGTAGTAATCTCTCACGATAGACACTTTTTAAATGCGGTTTGTACAAATATTTTAGATGTGGATTTCAAAAAAATTAGAGAGTTTAGTGGAACTTATGATGACTGGTATATTGCTTCAACTTTAATTGCAAAACAGCAGCAAACAGACATTAATAAAAAACAAAAAGAGAAAGAAGAGCTTGAAAAGTTTATTGCAAGATTTAGTGCAAATGCTTCAAAAGCAAAACAAGCAACTTCAAGACAAAAACAGCTTGATAAACTAGATATTCAAGTAATTGAAGTATCAAGTAGAAGAGATCCATCTATTATTTTTAGACAAAAAAGAGAGGTAGGAAAAGAGTTGTTAAGTGTAAAAAATATCTCAAAATCTTATGGAGATAACCTTGTACTAAACGACATCTCTTTTACTTTGGAAAAAGGTGACAAAATTGCACTTATTGGACCAAATGGGGTTGGAAAAACAACTTTATGTGAGATTTTAATGGATAATTTAAAACCAGATAGTGGAGAGGTTTTTTGGGGTGCAACTATACAAAACTCATATTTTCCACAAAATACAACTGATATTATAAATGGTGATTTTACACTTTATGATTGGTTAAGAGGATTTGATAGAGAAGCAGATATTGGTGAGATTAGAAATTGTTTAGGAAGAATGTTGTTTAACGGTCAAGAGCAAGAGAAAAAAGTTGATTCTTGTAGTGGGGGTGAAAAACATAGAATGATGCTTTCTAAAATTATGCTAGAGCAAGGAAATTTTCTTGTACTTGATGAGCCTACAAACCACTTAGATTTAGAAGCAATTATTGCTTTAGGAGAGGGGCTTCATCAATATGTAGGATCTGTAATTTGTGTATCTCACGATAGAGAGCTACTTGATGCTTATGCAAATAGAATAATTGAAATTCAATCAGATGGAACTATTATAGATTTTAAAGGAACTTATGAAGAGTTTATGGAGTCTAAAGTTTCATAAAAATAAGGATTTTAAATCCTTATTTTAATTATTTGCTATTTGCAAACCTTTTTTCTCTTCAAGCCCTAACATTATATTCATACACTGAACAGCAGCACCACTTGCTCCTTTTCCAAGGTTATCAAGTCTTGAAATTATCACTAAATCAGTTTTATTTTCATAAATTGAAATTTCCAAAGAGTTTGTATTATTACATTTCATTGGATTTAAAAAACCATTATCTAAATATTCATCATTATTGTCTATTACTTTTATAAAAATTTCATCTTTATAATAATCTTTATAAATTTTAATTAGCTCATCACGACTTAATCTTTTTTTCATTTTCTCTTTTTCAATATAAGAAATTACAAGCATTCCTTGCTTAAAATTACCAACACTAGGTGTAAAAATAGGGGCTTTGTTTATTTTTAAAACATATTTCATTTCTGGAAGGTGTTTATGATTTAATCCTAAAGCATAAGGTCTTTGCCCTCCAAAAACTTCAAAACTTCCTGTTTCATAATCATTTATCATAGAGCTTCCACCACCACTATATCCAGTTATTGAATGACAAATAAGTTTATGATTTTTACTTAATATTTTATTTCTAAATAGTGGCTTCATAGCTACAATTAAACCACTAGCATGACATCCTGGTACACAAACTCTTTTTGATTTTTTGATTTTTTCTCTTTGTTTACTTGTGATTTCTGGTATTCCATAAACCCATGTTGGATTTGTTCTATGGGCTGTACTTGCATCTATTACTTTTACATTTTCATTATTTATTAATGAAACAGACTCTTTTGATGCAACATCAGGAAGGCACAAAAAAACTAAATCAGCACTATTTAATAGCTCTTTTCTTTTATTTATATCTTTTTTTTCTTCCTCATTGATTGTTAAAAGTTCAATTTCATCTCTATTTTCTAGCATTTCATGAATTTTTAATCCTGTTGTTCCGTGCTGCCCATCTACAAATACTTTAAATTTCATATCTTCTCCCTAAATATTATTATTTATTGATTTTACCTAAAATACTCTTTTCTTGTACTTTCTTATAAGTTACTTTTAAAACTTTTATTAATAAAATTGTTAAAATTTACAAGGAATTGATTTAGAAGAGAGAAATGGACCCCAATCATATAATTAAAAATATTTTAAAAAACTTCACAAATCTGTCAAAATCAAAAAAACTTCTAGGATATAAAAATGTCAAAAAGTGTTAAAGCTGCATTAATTGCAAATGGACTTATAGCTATAGCAAAAGGCGTATCTGCTGCAATTACAGGAAGTGCATCTATGATGGCAGAGGCTATTCATAGTGTTGCTGATTGTGGAAATCAAGGATTAGTTTTAGTTGGAGAACATCAAGCCAAAAAAGGAAAAACCGAAGAGTATGCTTTTGGACAAGGTAAGGCAAACTTCTTTTGGTCTTTTGTTGTTGCTGTTGTTCTTTTCTTATTAGGGGGTCTATTCTCAATTTACGAGGGAATTCACAAAGTTTTTAATCCAGAACCAATCTCCTATCCATGGTTAATTGTAGGAATTATTGTTTTTTCAATGGCTCTTGAAGGAACTGCTCTTAGAATAGCACTAAAAGAGAGTAAATCAAATTTAAGAAATATGTTTAAAACCATAAAAGAGAGTTCTTCTTCCCATATTTTGGTTGTTTTAGTGGAAGATACAGGAGCTTTATTGGGATTGGTTATTTTGGGTATTGGTTTAGTTTTATCTCAATTTGTTCATCCTGTGTTTGATGGAATAGCGGCTATTTTAATTGGTGTTTTGCTTTTGGTTTTATCAACTATACTTTTTATTGAATTAAAAAAATTAATTGTTGGAGAGAGTCTTGATAGAGAAAGTATTAAAAAAATAAAAAGAATAATAAAAGAGGAATCAAGAGTTTTATTGCATATAAACTCAATAAGAAGTATGTTTATTGGTTCAAATGAAGTTTTACTAGTAATTTCAATGAGTGTTGAAGATGATATGTTGGGTTCTGAAATTGAACAAGATATAAAAGAGCTTAAATTTATGATTCAAGAAGAGTTTAAAGAATTAAGATTAGAGATTTTTATTGAAGTCTTTGAGTTTTAAAAAAGCTTAATTAAGCTTTTTTAAACTATTTCTTATAATTACGGGTACAAAAAACATAGAAACAATATAAGATATTAAAGTTCCACCAATAAGTGCAACTCCAAGCCCACCAAATACGGCATCATTTGCTATTAAACTACTTGCAAAAACTAAAACTAAAACTGTTAAAATAATTGGTTTTGACCTTGTTGCAGTTGCCTTTGCGATTGCCTCTTTTATTCCTAAATTATTCTCTTCAACCAGCTGTTTTGAAAAATCAATAATAAGTGTTGAGTTCCTTGAATTTATTCCAATAAGTGCAATAAATCCAATAAGAGAAGTTGCAGTTAGATAAAAAGTATCTTTTGTAAATATATCCATAATAATATGAGCAAAAATAACTCCAATAATAGAGATAAAACTACTTAAAACAATAGCGCCACTTAAAGCAAAATTTTTATAATAAACCACCATTAAAAGGAAGATTAAAACCAATGCAATTATAAATGCTAATCCTAAATCAATAAAAGTATCAATAGTAACTTGTAGCTCTCCATCAAAAATAAGCTCAAACTTTTCCCCATTTTTCTTATCTTTAAACTCTAAATTTAGCATAGAAGTTTTGCTTATTTCAAAATCTTTACTTAAACTATTTATCATCTCATTTCTTGAATCAAGTAGTGGATAAATCTGGCTATCATCTGATGTTTCAGCGATTACATTTATAAGTGGTTTTAGATTTTTTGATGTAAGTTCTGGCTCTTTTATGCTAGGTTTAATATTAACTAGTTCTGAAATAGTTATCATTTGACCTTGGTTATTTATGATTTTTAGACTATTTAACTTATTATTTAGTGCATCTTTTGAAGAGTTGTCAAGAAGTTTAGAGTCATCAAGTCTTAAGAAAATTGGGATCTGTTTTTGTGCATTTTTATCATTTACAACACTTACTTCCATTCCTTCAAAAGCTAGATATAGTGTAGCTTTTAGATGCTCTAAATCAACTCCACTTATTATTGCTTTATTGCTATTTATTTCCAAAGCAAAAGTTTCAAAATCATCACTTGCAAGAATATCAATATCTACTAAAGTGTTTTGATTTTTAAATATATTTGCAACTTTTATAGCAAAATCTCTTCTACTTTCAAAACTATCTCCACCATATATTTCAGCAACAAGTGAAGCTAAAACAGGAGGACCAGCTGGAAGTTGAATAAATTTGATGATTGTCTCATCTTTTTGGCATTTTTCTTGAACAATTGTTCTTAAAGAGTTTACAAGATTATAGCTTGTAATTTCTCTATTTTTAAATCTTTTTAGATTTACCATAAGTTCAGCTTGGCTTTCTTTGCTTTTTAGCGAACTTTGTTTTACAAGTCCTGCAAAATCTATTGGCTGACCTTGAGAGATAAAGGCTGAAATGTTTGTGATATTTTCGTTGTTTTGTAAGTTTTGAACCACACAATTTACAACTTCTTTAGTTTGTGTTTTACTTGAACCATCCTTTAAATCTATATAAATAGAAAAAGTATCAGAGTCTTTATCAGGAAGCATTTTTGCTTTTAAAATCTCGCTAGGAAGTGTTAAAATACTTAAAATAAATAGAACTAAAGTTATAAAATATACTAAAAATATTTTTGTTTTGCTATTTAAAATATTTAAAATAAGAGTTTCTAATCTCATTTTTTACCTCCTAAAAACTTCTTAACTAAATATGGAGTAAATGCATAAGCAATAAATAGTGAAACAGCCAAAGATATAGGCACAAAAACAGGAAGTGGATGCATAAATTGTCCCATCATACCACCTACGAAAAACATAGGAATAAATACCATAATAATAGCAATTGTTGCTATATTTGTAGGGTTTCCTATCTCATTTGTAGCAGTAATACTTAGAGTTTCTATATTTAAATCTGGATGCTCCTTTTTGTGTCTATGAATATTTTCTATTACAATAATTGCTGCATCAACAAGCATTCCTAGTGATACAATTAGTGCAAAAAGAGTGATTCTATTTACAGTTTCACCCAGCAAAAATCCAATAAATAGAGTTAAAGACAAAATCATAGGAACAGTTAAAGTTGCTATCATTGCCTCTTTAAATCCAAGAGTAAAAATTAATAATATAGAGATTATCACAATTGAAGTAAGCAAATCTTTTACAAGTGCATTAACTGCATTGTTTGCTGTGTATCCATCATCTCTTGTGATTGTAAATTTTACATTTTTTGCTAATAAATCATCTTTTATAGTTTCAATATAGGCAAATATATCTTCATTTATTGTTACACTATTTGCACCTTTTAGTTTTGAAGCACTAAGAGTTATTTGAGAACTCTCTTCAAAAACTCCATCTTTATTTTTTAAGTAAATAAAAGCATCTTTTTTGTTTTGAATATCGTAAGATTTTGTAATATTTGCAATATCTTTTAAATATATTGGAGTTTCAAAATTGTAAGAGATTATTAAATTTTCTAAATCTTTAATATTTTCAATCCCTTTTTCTATAGAAAAAAGAGTATATTTTCCATCTTTTGTGTAGTTGCTTATATTTGGAGTGTTGAAGTTTAGAGCTTCAATTTGCTTAGAAACAAAGGCTAAAGATAAGTTATATGCACTTAAACGATTTATATCTACAAGCACATTAAACTGCTCTTTTTTATCTCCTTTTAGCTCAACTGAAGCTACATTTTTAATCTGATTTATCTTTTGAGTTAGAGGATTTACAATATTAAAAAGTTCACTTTGGCTTAAAATATCAACACCATTTTCTTTTGCACTATAAAAAGCAATTGTTGCAATTGGAATTGCTGTGTCTATATCCATAGTTTTTATTATTGGTTGCATCGCTTTTTTTGGCATTAAATCCATATTTCTCATAACTTGGTCATATAGTTTTAGATTTGAATGCTCTTTATCTTCTCCAATATAAAACTGAACTTGTACAATTCCTACACTATCTTGTGCAAAAGAGTAGATATGTTCAACACCTTTTATCTCTTTTATTTTTCTCTCAAGTGGTTCAATAATAACTTTTTGTACTTCACTGGCTTTTGCATCAGGAAGTGCAACAATTACAACTCCACCACTTACTTTTATTTGTGGATTTTCCTCTTTTGGCATAATTAAAAGTGAAAAATAACCCAAAAATAAAATTGAAACTCCTAAAATAAAAGTCAAAGGGTGATTTATAAAAGTTTTTGCTATTTTACCTGCAATATTTAACTCTTTATTCATCTTTTTTGTCCATATTTATATAAACTTTTGCATACATATTTGGATAAATTGTAAAATCTTTTTTATCAAAAGAGATTTTTACAAAAAATGAGTGTGCATTTGATACCATATTTGGGTAAATTGCAATAATTTTTCCACTACTTTCAAACTCTTGAGATGGAATTTGCACCTTTACTTCTTGATTTAATTTTACATTTTTTAGATTTGATTCAGCAATATTTGCTTTTATTATAAGCTCATTTAAATCAGTTAAAATAAGGTGTGGCATCGCCATTGTTGCCATTTCTCCCTCTTTGATTGACTTTTTTATTACAAGTGCATCGTTTGGTGCTTTTACCTTTAGGTAGTCATATTGGGCTTTTAGTTCGCCTTGTTTTGCTTTTGCTGTACTTAAATTTAGTTCAAGTTGTTCATACTCATATTTTGAGATTAAATCTTGTTCTAAAAGATTTTTATATCTTTGTAGATTTGTTTGAAGATTTTTTACTTGATTGCTTACAATATCGTTATTGTATGAAATATCAGAAGGGTCAATTTCATATAAAACTTGCCCTTTTTTTACAATATCTCCTTCATTTACATGTACTTTTTTTATATATCCCATCATTTTACTTGAGATTACTTTTTCATTTTGTGATTCAACAATTGCATCTAATTGTAAAGAGTTTGCAAAAGCTGATGATATAAATAGTGTTAGAAATATTAAATTTTTTCTCATTAGTTTTCCTTATTTTTGATATTTTCTTCTAAACTCTGCCCTAAAACCAGATTTAGTTTCGCTAAAGCTAGGCTATTTTCATATTTTGCATTTAAAAGCAAAGTTTGTGATTGTCTATAATTTGTCTCTTGATTTAAAAGTGTTGTCATAGAAATCAGTCTATTTTTGTATTGAAGTTTTGCCTGTTCAAGTACCTCAAAAGCTAGTTCTTTGGCTTCAAGTTTCTCTTTTAAAAGTGCTTGTTTTGATTTGTAAGTTAAAAGTGCTTTTTCAAGTTCTAGTTTTATTCCATCTTTTAATTTTTCTAAATCAAGTTTTGCTTTTAGTTCTTCAAGTCTTGCTTTTTCTACTTTTGTGCTTCTTGTTCCATCAAAAATGGCTAAAGATAGACCTAAAACGGCTGTATAATAATCTTTATCTTTGTTAAGTGTAAAATTATTGTCATTTACTCCATATTCCAAATGTGCAAATGCTTGTGGATAATAGGCAGCTTTTTCTACATCAATATTTTTTTGATTTGCTTTTATAGATATGTTTTGAAGAGTCATTTCATCTCTTTTATTTAAAGCTTGATTGTATAAAAGAGAGTTTTTACTATTTTTGAGTGAGTTTAAATCAAAATAGATATTATAAAACTCTTTTACATCGCTAATATTTTCATCTCCTGAAAGATATTTTAAGTATGCAAGTGCCAAATCAAAGTTGTTTTGGGCTTCAATGAGTTTTGAATTTATATTTAGCATATAAACTTTTGCTTCATTTACATCAATTTTTGTTACAAGTCCATTTTTATGAAACTCTATTGCACCTTTTTCTATAAAACTCATCTGCTCTTGTGCTTTTTTCAAAGTTTGCACAAAATCTTTTGCTAAAACTGCACCATTATATGCTTGAAGAACTTCAAATTCAAGGTTTTTTTTGTCAAGTGTATATAGAGTTTTATTTGCTTTTTCAAGAAGATTTAAAATATCTGCTTGATTTTGCATAGAAAAACCCATAAAAAGTGGAATATCATAAGTTAATTTTGTATTTATATTTGTTCTTGCATTTGGATAGTTTAGCTTTTTTGGTTCAATATTTAGCGAATTTGGATATGGATTTTCCATAAAATCTCCAGCTCCAAAATCATCAAAAGTGGCAACTCTGCTTGAAAGTTTTCCCATAAAAACATAACCAGCGTGATTTGTTCTACTTATTTCACTGTTTATTGATAGTTTTCCAAAGTTTGCATAGTTTAGCTCTTTGCCATTTTCTTGTGCTATTTTTATATTTATTTCTTGTTTTTGCAAATCTTTGCTGTTTAAAATGGATTTTTCTAAAATCTCTTCAAAACCTATAGTTTGTGCAAAACAAAAATGTGAGATTAATAAGCTAAGATAAATTTTCTTCATATATTTTCCTAAATAAAAAATCTCATCATTATATCTTAAAAACAACTCTTTTTGTTTAAGAATTATAAATAAAATTTATAATATAAGTTTTGGTTTTTTAAAATATAAGAATTATTTATTTAAAGGATTGTGCTAAATTTCCAATAATTAGTTGCCAACCATCAATTGTAATAAAGAAAATAATTTTTATGGGCAATGAAATCATAACAGGAGGAAGCATCATCATACCAAGACTCATTAAAATAGATGCAACAATAATATCAATAACCAAAAATGGTAAGAAGATTAAAAATCCAATCTCAAAAGCAGTTCTAAGCTCACTTACAATAAATGCGGGCATTAAAATAGTTATAGATACATCATCTATATTTTTTGGATTTTCTTCTTTTTTTATTCTATAAAATAGGGCTAAATCTGATTCTCTAGTATTTTTTAGCATAAACTCTTTAAAAGGTTTTATTCCCTTTTCTATAGCTACATCGTAAGTTATTTTTTCATCCATATATGGAGAAATAGCTGTTTCCCAAGATTTTTTTGCATAAGGTTCCATAATAAAAATTGTCAAAATAAGAGCAAGAGATATTATAATTTGTGTTGGAGGTGATTGTTGAAGCCCCATAGCTTGTCTTAAAAGAGCAAATACAATAATAAATCTAGTAAAAGATGTAACCATTAAAAGTAAAGTTGGAGCTAATACTAAAAGTGCTAAAAATATTGCAATATTTATAGTTTTTACAAATTGTGCAGGTTGTTCAAGAGCAGCAACAGATAGATTAATCATAGGTGCTGTTTGGGCTAAACCAACAGTAAAAAAAAGTATTAAAACTAAAAATATTCTCAAAAAAAATCCTAAAATAAAAAGTCTTCGATTTTATCTAAAATCGAATTAATTATCCAAAGTTATATAACCTAAATCTAAAAGTTTATTATAAATCTTACTCAAAATTTCTCCAGTAGCACTTCCCCCACCGCCACCGTGTTCTTGTAAAACTGTAACCGCATATTTTGGATTTTTATATGGACCATAGCTAGTTATCCAAGCATGTGATCTTTGATAATACTCCATTTCACTCTCTTTCATTCTTACTTTTTCACTTTGAGGAATTGTTACAACTTGTGCTGTTCCTGTTTTTGTAGCTATTGGAACTCGTGAACTTAAGTATTTTCGTGCAGTTCCTCTTTCTGCATAAGATACATCATACATACCTTTTCTCATAATATCTAAATATTTTAAAGGAATATCTAACTCTTTTGGCTCTTCATAATGAGCTTTATTAAAATGTGGTTTTGGAAGTTTTCCAGTTGCAATGTAACTTGTATATCTTGTGATTTGAAGAGGAGTTGTAAGCATATTTCCTTGCCCAATTGATGTAATTACGGTTTCTCCAACATACCAAGGTTGCTTTAGCTTACTCTCTTTCCACTCCTTATTTGGATTTATTCCTGCAAATTCATTGTTTAAATCAACTCCCGTTTGTTTTCCAATTCCTAACTTTCCTAAAGTTTGAGATACCTTGTTTATTCCCAGCCTTAAGCTTCCTTTGTAATAAAAATCATCACAACTTTGCTCTAATGAGCTTCTAAATCCAATATGCCCATGCCCTGTTGTTTTCCAACATCTAAAATTTCTATTTCCAATAGGCAAAGATCCTGTACAATTTACAGAAAAATTTTCACTAAGCCCATGTTCTAAAAAAGATAAAGCAACTCCCATTTTTATAACAGAACCAGGTGGATAAAGCCCATTTGTAATCTTATTTGTAAATGGATGATTGAAGTCATTTCTCATTTTATCCCACTCTTCTTGAGAAATTCCTCTAGCAAAAATATTACTATCATATTCAGGAAAAGA
This sequence comes from Aliarcobacter sp., assembly GCA_039810345.1. GTDB lineage: Bacteria > Campylobacterota > Campylobacteria > Campylobacterales > Arcobacteraceae > Aliarcobacter. The sequence continues at coordinate 24,179 of JBDHWU010000013.1, forward strand.
TGCAGCTGCTAAAATTTCTCCATTATTTACATCCATAATTACAATAGAGCCACTTTTACCAACGAATATCTCTTTTAGATACTCTTGAAGTTTAATATCTATAGATATTTTTACATTATTATTTATTGAAGCTTCTTTTTCCTCTAAAACTTCAATTTCTTTATTGTAAGCATTTACCTTTACATCTTTGTAGCCCAATTCTCCTTGCAACTTATCATTGTAATATTTTTCAATTCCATTTTTTCCCATTATTCCAGTAAATTTCGCTATTTCATTGTTTAAAATATCATTTTTTGATGCTTTCCCTGTATATCCAATTATATGTGAAGCTGCATCTTTAAATGGATAAAATCTTTTTGTTGATGAATCAATTTTTATATCTTCATGTGAGGCTAATATGGTATATTTTTTGAAGAATTCATCATAAGGAACATAATCAACAATTTTTATAAAAGAATGATTATAAGCTGAATCCTCTTTTAAATATGTTTTGATAAGTTTCTCTTTTTCAAGATTTGGAAGTTGTTTTATAATCAAATCTACTATTTTTTCTAGTTCAGCTCTTTTTTTCTCTCCTCTTAAATGAGGTTTTATTGAAATAGAAAAGCCCATTTCATTTATTGCTATTTTTTCTCCATTTCTATCTTCTATAATCCCTCTAACAGGGGTTTTATGTATTCTATTTATATAGTTATTTTTTGATAATTCTTCATAATAAGTATTTGATTTTATAGATAAAAAATATACTCTTGAAAGTAGAATAACTAAAATAGTTAATATTAATATATAGATTAAATTTAGTCTTAAACTCAAAGAAACACTCCAAAAAATACAAAATCAATCAGAAGATTTAAAACCAAAGCAATAAATATTTTTTGGTCTAAACCATAAAATAAAGACCACATAATAAACAAACCTATATAAAAAAATATCATATAAACATAACTATTTGCCAAATCGTATGAGCTACTTTTGTTTGCTTTTGGGATTATAAATAAATATATAAATAGTGATAAAATAGTTAAAGAAAATGGTTTTAGACCACTGTTAATCTCAATAATTAAAAAACTTAAAACAACAAAAAATAAAGAGTATAAATATCTCTTTTTTAGAAAAATATAAAAAGCTGTAAATAAAACACCAGCAAACATAATTAGTAAAAAATTAATAGAAGCAATAATATTTATTGAAATAATAATAAATAAAATAAAAAAAAGAATAATGGGATTTTCTAGCTTGTTTCTAATCATTTTTTAAATAGTCTTTGTAAAATTAAGTCTCGCATTATAATGTATTAACTCTTAAAAATAACAGTTTATCTTTTTTTTGAAAGGTCATAAATAAAAGAGAAAATTTCTGCAACCGCTTTATACATTGATGATGGAATCTCTTTGTCTATATCTATTTTTGAAAGAAGTTCAACTAAATCTTCATCTTTTTGAATTGGTATATTATTATCTTTTGCTATTTTTATAATATTTGAAGCTGTTGCACCTTGCCCTTTTGCTGTTATTATTGGAGCATTATCTTTTTCTACATCATATTGAAGAGCTACTGCTTTTTGTATAAAGTTTTCATCTATTCTTTTATCCATATTAAGCCTTTATATCTATTCCTGAAGTGATATTTTGATTGAAAATATTATTTATATAGTTACTTGTTGGAGTATCATTTTGGCTCTCATTCATATCCAAAAGTTTAATATTCATAGGAATAATACCAACACTATTTAAAGCAATTCGTAAATCTTGAATATTATCTTTAATCGCTGTTTTAAAGTGATCTCTTTGTGCATAAATAGTTAAATCCATTTTATTTTTATCATAAAGCCCAAGCATTAAATCAATTTTTCCAAAATCTTTTAAAGTAAGATTGATTTGACAATAAAACTTATCCTCTTCAGCTTTTTTTATATTTATTGAACCATCTTCTAACATTTCCCAAATAAATGGAACATAAACAAAATTTGAATTTGAAACCAAAGAGTTTAACTGGTGAAAATCAATTTGAGTTAAAATTTTATCAACCTGTTTTAAAATTTCATTAGATTTAGCATCTGTTTTTGTAATTAATTCATCTTTTAATTGAAGTAAAACACTTTTCATATCCTCTTTTGAAGCCATTTTTATATCTTTTTCAGGCTCTATATTTGAAATAATATGCTCTACTTTATTTACAAGTTTAGATAAATGATTTTGTATATTTATATTTGCAGGATTTGTGAAATTATTTATACTATCTTTTAAGTTATTTAGTAGTGGATTTAGGTTTGATGAAAAATTATTTGAAAATGTACTTAGATTATTTTGAGTTAAATTTTGATTTAATTGCTTTAAATCACTCATATTTTGTAAAGTTTCATTTTTTATAAAAAGATTATCCATTTTTAATAATGTATCAATAATTGGCAAAGTATTTTTATTGCTTTGATTTAATATAGGATTACTTACTACTTCATTTTTAATTTGAGTTAAAATCTCTTTTGTCTCTTTTGTTATTTGTAATTTTTGTGCTAAATCTTGGGGAGCTTGGTTTTGTAAAATTTGAGCTTCATTTTTAGATATTGTTTGATTTGGAATTTGAGCAGTTTGTGTTGTATTTTGTGTAATTGGCTCTTTTATTTGATTTTGTATTTGATTTAAAAAAGCTTGAGTTGTTTGAATTTTATTTTGAGTATCATGATTTAAAACTTGTGTTTGTGGAGTTTGTATTTGGTTTATTGCTGTTTGTTGATTTTTTGCATTAAGAATATTTTGTTGTAAGTTTTGAATTTGTGCTTCTTTTGGCTGAGTTTGAGTATTTTGATTTTGTATTTGGTTTGTTTGGTTTTGAATAGGAGTTTCTTGTTTTAGTTGTTTAATTAAATTATTTTCAATTTTTGATTCTACTAATGTTGCTTGATTTACTATATTTTTAATCTCTTTAGTGAGTTTATTAATATTTTCAAACTCTTTTGGGCTAAGGCTTTCACTTAAATTTTGAATATTTTGAGTTAAGGTTTTTAGATTATTTACTAATGGATTATTTGAAATAGTTTCTGTATTAGCAGGGACTAAAGTTGCTGTTCCAGTTGTTGTTGTATTTGCAGGGACTAAAGTTGCTGTTCCAGTTGCAAGAGTTGAAACCACTGTTCCTGTAGGGTTTTTAATTTCATTATTTGTTGTTAAAGTTGTTGTTGGGCTTGGAGTTGAGAAGTTTTGAGTTGGTGTTTTTACTTCTGTATTAGCAGGTGTTGAAGTTGTTGTTGGGCTTGGAGTTGAGAAGTTTTGAGTTGGTGTTTTTACTTCTGTATTAGCAGGTGTTGAAGTTGTTGTTGTATTTGCAGGGACTAAAGTTGCCGTTCCAGTTGCAGGAGTTGAAACCACTGTTCCTGTAGGGTTTTTAATTTCATTATTTGTTGTTAAAGTTGTTGTTGGGCTTGGAGTTGAGAAGTTTTGAGTTTGTGTTTTTGCTTCTGTATTGGCAGGTGTTGCAGTTGTTGTTGCAGTTGTTGTTTTTACTTCTGTATTAGCAGAGGCTAAAGTCCCTGTTCCTGTTGGAATTTTTATTTCTTGGTTTACTTTTGGATTAGAAATATCTTGTAATATTTTTGTAATTTGCTCGTTTATTTGTTTTGCTATTGGAGAGTTTGTATTTTTAATTAAGCTTTCAATATCTTTTAAGATATTTTCTAATTTAATATTTTGGTTATTTGAAAGTTTATTTTCCAAAAAAACACCAGAGTTTTTGATTTGTTCCTTTAAAGTTGTAGAATCTAACTCTTTTATATCTTTTTTAAGATTTTCAATTAGAGGTTTGAATTTTGCTAAACTACTACTATCTTCTACATCTTCTAAAAGATTTGATAAAGTTGCAAGGTTTGTTGATACATTTCCCAACTCTTTAAAAATAGTTGAGTTTTTTAATATATTTTCAATATTTGAAGATGATTTTGAACTATTTTTAATATTTTCAAAAAGCTCTTTTATTACTTCACTAGCAGTTGTTTGGGCTTTTGGGTCTTGTTTTACTAGATTTTCTAAAGTTTTTGTATCAGCTTCTTTTAGTACATCATTTAAAACTTTATTATTATTTGCTAATAAAATATTTAAAGCAGCACTACTTGAAACCAACATCAAATCTCCTTTGAAAAATCTGTTTTAATATTATTTTCAAACATTATAACAAAAGATGCACCCTTATAATCCTTATTTTTAAAATTAAAAGATATATTGCTTACATCTATTTTTGCATTATGTCTTTGAGTTATAAACTTATATGTCATGGCAAGTCCAATTCCTGTTCCAAAACTTTGGTGCTTAGTTGTAAAGTATGGTTCAAAAATTCTATCTAAAATATCTTCTTTTATCCCACCACCACTATCTTTTATCTCTAGTCTTAAGTTATCATCTACTTTTTTTGTACAAATTAAAATTAATCTATCTTTTTGCTCAGTAACATTTTCTAAAATGGCATCTTTTGCATTGTTTATTATATTTATAAATGATTGAATTAGTTCATTTTGAAAACCAGATATTACTAAATCTTCTTGAAAATCAGTAACTATTCTTATTTTATTCATTTTTATAGCTGAATCAAGCAATGAAAGTGATTTTTTTAATGTTTTTAAAATACTAATTTGCTCTAAATCGCTATTATTTATAATAAAATTTCTAAAATCGTCAATAGTATCTGATAAATAATTTGACTGCTCCATAATTTTTGACATATCTTTATTTAGGTTTTCTTTGTCTAGTGTATTTAAATTATTTAAAATAGATATAGAACTAGCAATAGATGTAATAATACTTAAAGGTTGTCTCCATTGGTGTGCAATATTTCCAACCATTTCTCCCATTGAAATAAGCCTTGATTGTTCTTGTATTAACTTATCCCTTGAAATATCTTTCATATTTAACATAATATGGTTTTCATCTATTCTGTGAGGAAAAATTAGAACTTCGATTCTTTTTTTATTTTTTGTTTGACATATTTTTTCAAAAGGTTTTGGAATATTTGTTTGTAAAAACTCTTGAAAACTTTTTTTAGAATCTTCTATTAACTCAGGAATTGTAAGCTCTATACAACTAGTATTTAAAAGCTCATTTTCATTTAGACCTGTTATTTCACAATATGCTTTATTTACTTTTAGAAAATTTGTCTCTAAATCAATTATTGCAAGACCATCTATTGTATTGTTAAAAATAGCTTGTAGTTCAGCTTGTTGTTTTTTGATAAGTTTTAAGTCTTGTTCCAATTTTTCTCTATATAGCTCTTGTTTTGATATATCTTGAGTTGTCCCAAAAGAGGCTATTGCTTTGTTGTTTTCATCATAAAAATTCTCAAATTTCTGTTTTAAATATTTGATTTGCTCTGATTTTGTAATAATTCTATGTACAAAAGTTGCCTCTTTTTTGAGTTCATTTATTGAATTTTTATAAAAACTATCAACAAAAACCTTATCATCAGGATGAACAATATTTAGAAAATCTTCGTAAGTATGAGAAAAATCATCCTTATTTATCTCTAAAATATTATATATCTCATCTGAATAAACAATAGAATCATTTATTAAATCAAGCTCCCAGAAACCTGTTTTTGTTAATTTTTGCAGATACTTTAATTTATCTTCACAATACTCTATTTTATTCATTTTAACCCTCTAAAATCTCTTTTTTTATACTATTTTTTAAACTACAAGTTATTTCATAAGTTATGGTGTTGTGAATCTTTGCTAGATTTGTAACATCTTCAAATAGACAAATCTCTTCTTCATTTGAATTTACACTAATATTATCCATAGATACACGACCTAAAACCTTATAACCCATAGGAGTAGTATAGATTTGATTTTCATTTAATCTTAAAAAACCATCTCCATAACCAATATCATAAGTACTTACAATCATATTTTCTGAAGCTTTAAATTTTCCACCATATCCTAAACTTTGCCCTTTTTTTAAAGTTCTACTTGCAATTTTTTCAGCCCACAAACTCATAACTGGCCTTAATTTTGGAAAAGGAAATACACCATCATTATCTAAATATCCATAAGTTGCAATTCCAACTCTTGCAAAATCTTCGTCAAAATTATCTTTTCTAAATAAAGCTGCAGAGTTGCAAGAGTGAAAAGCAGGAATTGGTAAAAAAAGTTTTTCACATACCTCTTTTACCTTATGTTTTGCTTTAGTAAAATTTTCATTTTGCCAAAAAAAATCACTACTTAAAGTATCAGAACCTCTATGATGTGTAAATGCTCCAGTAATGTTGGCTTTTTTATTATAAAGCCCTAAAATAGCCACTTCTATATCAGATATTGATATTCCATTTCTATGCATACCAGTATCAATTTTAAGATGAACATTTGCATTTTGTGGAACTTTTTCTATATCATCTAAGCTATTTATTGCTATGTGAAAAGTATGTGAATAGTTTACAAAAGAACTATCTGCTAAAACCAAAATATAATTAAAAAATTCTCTTATTTTTTGTGCATCTTCAAGATTTCTTACAACAGCTTTTTCTATTCCAAACTCTTTACATAAACTTGCTATTTCTACTAAGCCATGACCGTAAGCATTATCTTTTAATACAACAGCAACTTTATTTTTACTTTTTGTTTTTTTTGCTATCTCTTCTAAATTATAAAAAAGATTTTTTTTATTTAATAATATTTTCGCCACTATTTTCCTTCATAAAATACTCTATAATATTTTTTGCATCTGTTTCATTTAAAACATTTTTCAACTCATCAAAAGAGCTATTTCTAATTTTTTCAAATTCTCCAAAATATAGGAGAAGTTTTTTGATTTTTGCTTCACCAATACCTTTTATTTGCAGAAGTGAAATCTCTTTATCCTCTTTTCTTTTCTGTTTTTTATGGAAAGTTATAGCAAATCTATGAGCTTCATCTCTTAATCTTTGGATAAATTGTAATCTTTTATCGCTAGAAAGGAGCTTTAAAGACTCTATATCGTTATTTTTGTTTATAAAATGCAGAATATCGTTTGCTTTCCCTTTTGCTCTATGTGCTTTAAAATCAATTTTCTCTTTTGAAATAGCAATAATATCCAAATTTACCCCAACACTTGAAATAATTTCATACGCTAGTTTTAGTAAAGTTGAACCACCATCTAATATCCATAAATCTGGTGGATTATTTTTATCAAAGCTTTCAACTCTTCTATAAAGTATCTCTTTCATTTGAGAGTATTCATCTTTTTCTAATAAATTGTAGTGTCTATATGCTTTTTTATCAAAATTGTTTAACTCTTTATTCCAAACAATCATGGCTCCAACTGTTGCTTGTCCCATCAAATGAGAGTTGTCAAAAGTTTCAATAATATATGGAAGAGTTTTTAGTTTAAATAACTCTTTTAGTTCATCATAAATAGTATCTTGCTCTTTTAAATTTTCAAGTCTTAAAAGTTCATCACAATTATTTAATGCTATATTTATCAAACTAGCTTTTTTATCAATTTTTGGGTTTACTATTTTTACTCTTTTTTTAAGTTTTTCAAATAAAAACTCCTCTAAATCCTCAAGTTCAATTAGCTCATTTGCTACAATAACCTCTTTTGGAACTATTGGAAGCTCATTTGAATAGTAATTTATTATGGCTCTATTATATGCTTCTTGTAAATCAAACTCTAACTCAGCATTTATTTTTATAAAATCATAGTTTGAAGAGGCTAGTTTTCCATCTCTTATAAACATTCGCACAAGAACAGCTTTTTTGTTGCTTGATTTTATAGCAAAAATATCCAAATCTTCATTTGTTGCTAAATCTATACCACTTTTTATTTGTGATTTTTCAATACTCTTTATTCTATCTCTTATATTTAAAGCCTCTTCAAAACGAAATTCATTTGAGTAAAAATTCATTTTCTCTTTTAGTTTTGAAATAAGCTTTGATTTATTATATATATAACTTAAAGCATCATCTAAAATTTTTTTGTATTCATCTTTAGTGATTTTTCCTTCACAAGGAGCAAGACATTTTCCTATTTGGTAAAATAAACAAGCTTTTTTGCCCTTTACACAAGATTTTTTTTGTACAAGTGGAACTATTTCATAAATGCTATCAAGTATATCTTTTGCACCACTTGAATATGGTCCAAAATATCTTATATTTTTACCTTTTTCTACTTTTCTTGTAATTTCAAGGCGTGGGAAATCATCATTTAAATCTACAAAAATATATGGATAGGTTTTATCATCTCTTAAAAGTACATTGTATTTTGGTTTTAGCTGTTTTATTAGCGAGTTTTCTAAAATCAAAGCTTCATGTTCATTTGGAACAACAATCCACTCTAAAAAAGCAGTTTCAGAAATCATTTTAAAAATTCTAGGGCTTAAATCAAAAGCAGGGCTTAAAGTTGGATTAAATTTAAAGTAGCTTTTTACTCTATTTTTTAAATTTTTTGCTTTTCCTATGTAAAGTAGGTGTCCTTCATTATCAAAATATTGATAAACTCCAGATTGGTTTGGGATTTGTTTTAATTTCTCTTCTAAATTCATACTAGATTTTAACCAAAAGAGATTTAATTTTCTATCTCTTTTAGAATTTCATCAATATATTTTGAAGCTGTTTCAAGTTCAAAATCTTCCAATGATAGTTTTATTTTTGAATTTAAATCACTATTTTTACTATATTGATTTAATATTTGAACTAATGTTTTTATATCAATTGGTTCAATAAATAGATTGTTTTTTGCTTTTTTATTTAGCTCTTTTATAAATAAAATATCATTTTCTTTGTTAAAATCTAAAACTATATTTGCTTCATTATTTAAGATAAACTCTTCAATATCGAAAATTAGCTTTGTTAAACTAGAACAAAGACTACTTGTAAGATTAAATATCTCACTTTCACTTGAAGAAGCCTCTATCTTAAGACATAAATTATATATCTTTTCTGCTCCTATATTTCCTGAAACACCTTTTAAAGAGTGAATTGCAAGATTAAATGATTTACTAAATATATTAAGATTTTTTATATCTTTGCAGAAATTTTTTTGAGAATTTACAAATAATTTTAGAACATTAATAACTTTATCTTTTGAGTTATATAGTTTTTTTAATCTTAAATCATTTATTCCATCTATTTTTATATCTTCACTGTTTTCAACACTATTTACTTGCCTAGTGGATGTTTTAAGATATAAAGCCAAAGTATTTTGAAGAATTTCAATATCAATTGGTTTTGCTAAATGTTCATTCATTCCAGCTTCTAAAGTCATTTTTTTATCATTTTCCATAGCTGCTGCACTAAGAGCTACTATAGGGATTGTCTGGTTAAATTCTCTAATATTTTTTGCTGCTTCAAAACCATCCATTACTGGCATTTGTAAATCCATAAGAATTAAATCATAATCTGTGTTAGAGGCTTTCTCTACAGCAATTTTTCCATTTTCAGCAATATCAACGATAAGATTTAAATTTGTTAGAATATCTTTTGCTACAAGCTGATTTATCTCATTATCTTCAACCAATAATATTTTCCCTTCAAAATCTATATGCTTATTAATATCTGAAGTTTCTATCTCTTTATTATCAATTAAAGCTTCAAGTAAAATAGATTGAGTAACTGGTTTATGTAAAATATAATCAGTATGAACTCCTCTTGATTTAATATTTTCCTCTAACTCTTGCTTATGTAAAGCACTAATCATAACTATTTTTGGAATTTTCCCAATATGATCTTTTTCTATAGCCTCTATTACATCAAGACCATCTATAAGAGGCATTTTATAATCAACCAAAAGATAATCTATTTTTGTAGTTCTAGCAATATTAATAGCTTCTTGACCATTTTTACATAAAATGGGAATAATATTCCACGATTCAAGAAGCTTTGAAATAATCTCTCTTTCGATTTCATTGTCTTCAACAACCATAAAAACTTTTTTTCTAAAATTTTTTATAAAAGATAGAGACTCTTCATTTTTTTTAGTTTTTTCAAGAATGATATTAAAAATAAATTTTGACCCTAAACCTTCAACACTTTGAACTTTTATATCTCCACCCATTAAGTTTATTAGTTGTTTTGAAATTGTTAAACCAAGTCCACTTCCACCAAAATTTCTTGTATTTGAAATATCACTTTGTGAAAATGGTTTAAATAAAGAGTTTAAAGACTCTTTTTTTATTCCAATTCCGCTATCTTTTACTGAAATTTCAATATTTACAAAATTGTCTTTTTCTTCTTTTAGTTCAATATCTATTAAAATATCACCTTTTTTTGTAAATTTAATTGCATTTCCAATTAAGTTATTCATAATTTGAGATAATCTTAGTTGATCAATTTTTAGTGTTTTTGGAATATTGTAATCGTAATCAATATGTATTTCTAAGCCTTTTTCAAAAGCTGAATGTTCAAAAAATAGTAAACAATTTCTTATAATTTCTTCAAGATTAGCATCTTGTAAATATAACTCCATTTTTTTTGCATCTATTTTTGAATAGTCTAAAATATCGTTTATTATTTGAAGTAATGATTGAGAAGATTGTAGAGTTTTATTTATATAATCTCTTTGCTTTTCACTTAAATTTGTATCCAAAAGTAGGGTATTTAATCCTATAATTCCATTTAATGGAGTTCTTATCTCATGGCTCATATTAGCCAAAAATTGACCTCTGGCTTTATTTGCATCTTCAGCTTTTTTTTGAGCAGCTTTTAATTCGCTAATATCTATAAAAGTCCCTATTAAACCAGCTGGTGTTCCATTGTAATCTGAAAAACCAGATACATAATATATGGTTTCTCTAATTGTTCCATCAAAATATGGCATTAATACACTTTTTTTTACAGAAGAGCATTTAGAAATAACTTCTTCATCTTCTTTTTGATATTCAATTCTATCTTCAATGGGTAAATAATCTAAATCTAAAACTCTTTTACCTATTAAATCTTCTCTTTTGGCATCAAAAACCATTTCATACTCTTTGTTGAAGCCAACAAATTTTGTCTCTGCATTTTTATAAAATATTGGGATTGGAAGAGTGTCTATTACTGTTTGTAAGAAACTAAGTTGGCTTCTTGTTTTTGCTTTTGCTTCTAATAGCTCTAAATGAAGTTTTTTGTTATACTCTTTTGTTCTTAAATAATCTTCATACTCTTCTAGGCTTAAATATCTTTTTTGATTCTTTTCCATATCACTCCAATAATATTTATTATGTAAAATATATTATTATAGTTTAAATACTATTTTATTTTGGTTAATTTGATATTATTTTTTAAATATTTGTAGTATTAAACCAAAGGGTACAAATATTTTTATATAAGGTTTTATATAGTTTTAATTTTTTAAAATAACTTTTTTTTACTTTTGAGAAATAATTTTTTAGAAATAATCTTTCCTCTTTTTTTGATAATTTAAACTCTATACAAATTGCTGATAAATCAAAAAATCTATCATTTGTTCCTGAATATTCCCAATCAATTATCTTTATTTTATTTTTTTGTGTAAAAAGTATATTTTTTGGATTTAAGTCAAAATGACTTAATACAAGCTCCTTTTTATATTTTTTTAACTTTTTTAGAGCTTTTTTACTACGGTTTAAAATATCTATACTATCTTTATTTGTTAATTTTTTTTCATAATCTAAAAAATCTTGTTTAAGATTATAAGGTTTTGAACTAAGTTTTATACTATGAAGTTTTTTTATAATTTTTGCTAGATTTTTTATATCAATTTTTGATAAATTTGTCTTATGTACACCTTTTAAATATTCATAAACCATAAATTCACTATTTAAAAAAATCGGCTTTGGTGCAAAACCAATTTTATAAGCTTTTTTTTGTACTTTAAATTCAAATTTTCTACTAATATTTACACTTTGATTTGATTTAAAAACTCTTAAAACAAATTTATCATCTTTTGTGTGAAGTAAATAACTAATATTATTGTAGCCTTGAGATTTTAGAAGTTCAATATTTAATGCTTTTTGCCCGAAAATATCAAAACTATTAAGTTTTTCTAAATTCATTTTTGATACTCTTTTTTCCACTGTAAATAAGCAATAATTGCCAAAATTGTGTAGATGAAGAATAAAATAGATGTAATATAAAACTCTTTTTGAAAATATAAATAAATAGCAAAACTATCAATTATAATCCAGTAAATCCAATTGTGTAATATTTTTTTTGTCATCATAAATGTAGCAGCCAATGAAAAAATTGTAATTGCTGCATCAAGATATGCAAAAGAGGCAATTGTATAGTTTTTCATATAATAACCAACAATAAAAGATATTATCGCTAAAGTTAATATAATTTTTGTATGAGTATTTAAAGATAAAACTGAAATTTTTAGTTCGTTATCATTTGAGTTTTTTGTAAATTTCCATGAGTACCAACCATATATAGCCATAATCAAATAGTAAGCATTTAAAAAGCTAGACATAAGTAATGTTGCATCAAAAAATAAGATAGAATATATTAATGTGCTAAAAAATGCTGCAACCCAACACCAAATATTTTGTTTTATTGCTAATAGTATATAAAAAATTGATAAAATAGCAGCACTTATCTCCCAATAACTCATTAAAGATATAGCTTCATTTAATATATTTAAGATATTTTCTATAGTAAATCCTTTAAAAATAAAGTGGATTTTATCTAAAAAGCTATAAAAATAGCTTTTTAGAACTAAAGAGTAGTTATTGAAAAGTTATTTCTTCCAGAATCTTTTACTTTATAAAGAGTTTCATCAGCTTTTATTAATGTCTCAATTTTTGGAATATCTTTACTTGAATCGTAGTAGGCTACCCCAATACTAGCTGTAATATAGTTTTCAATTTTTGAGAAATTGTGTTTTATTTTAAGATTTCTAATAGCGTTTAAAATATTATTTGCAACAGTTTCTAAACCATCTTTATCAATATCTTTTAATAAAATTACAAACTCTTCACCACCATATCTTGATACTAAATCACTAGATCTATGAAGAGTTTTTTGAATAGTTTGGGCAACTTTTTTTAGAGCCTCATCACCTTTTCCATGACCATAATTATCATTGTAAGGTTTAAAATAATCAATATCTAGCATCATTAAAGCAAGATTTGATTTTTCTCTTTTTATTTCATTATAAGTTTTATCAAAAGCTTCATCAAAAAATCTTCTATTTTTGATATTTGTAAGACCATCATACATAGAAAGTTGTTCTAATAAATCAGTTTTCTCTTTTAGTTTTATATGGTTTCTAATTCTTAGTTTTACAATTGTTTTACTAAACGGTTTTGTAATATAATCAATTGCTCCTAAATTTAATCCCTCTTCTTCATCTGATTCTCCACTTCTAGCTGTTACAAATATTATTGGGATATTTTTTGTTTTTTGGGAATCTTTAAGCATTTTGCAAACTTCATAACCATTTAAAATAGGCATTTCAACATCTAATAAGATTAAATCAATTGCTTGAGAGTTTGTAATTTCAATTGCTTTTTGACCAGTTTTTGCTACTTTTATATTATATTCATCTTTTAGTAAGTCTGATAAAATAAGAATATTTGTGGTCATATCATCAACTATTAAAATCGTAGGCTGTGTATTAAGCTCTTGCATATTAAGACTCTTTTTGATTAAATAATTTTTTAGTTGATAAAGTTTATCGAAAAGTTTATTTAAAGTAGATTAAAAAAGATGAGATTAAATCTCATCTTTTTTTGTAGTTTCTAGGGTAGTTTGTGTATCTTTTTCTCTACTTAATTTAGAAATAAGTATGTAGAATAGGGGAATAAATATAATTGCTATAAATGTAGCACTTAACATCCCACCAATAACTCCTGTACCAATAGAGTGTTTACTAGCAGCTCCAGCCCCACCACTAATTGCAAGAGGTAAAACACCAATTGTAAATGCCAAAGATGTCATAATAATTGGTCTTAGTCTTACTTTTGCAGCTTCAAGAGCTGAATCAACAAGGTTATACCCTTCTTTTCTTTTTTGTAGAGCAAACTCTACAATTAAAATAGCATTTTTAGCAGCAAGTCCAGCAAGAACTAAAAGCCCAATTTGGAAATAAATATTATTATCTAAACCTCTTAGATTAGTAGCTAATATTGCACCAAAAATAGCAAATGGTACTGCTAAAACAACAGAAATTGGAAGTAACCATCTTTCATAAAGTGCCGCAAGAATTAAGAATAAAAATACAATTCCAAAAATAAATGCTTGAGCAGAACTTCCACCAACTTGTTTTTCTTGATAAGCAGTTCCTACCCATGAAATTGTGTACCCACTAGGTAAAACCTCATTTGCAACTTGTTCAATAGCATTTAATGCATCTCCAGAACTATATCCAGCGGCTGGTTGTCCTGATATTTTTGCAGCTTGGAAAAGGTTAAATCTTTCAATTAAATCCGCACCAACTTGTTGTTTTGCATTAACAAAAGAGTTTAATGGAAGAAGTTCTCCATTTTTAGATCTTACAAATATATTTTGCATATTGTTGATATTGTTTCTATACTCTTCAATTGCTTGTAAATTTACTTTATATGTTCTTCCATATAAAGAGAAGTCATTTACATAAAAGCTTCCAAAGGTTGCATTAATAGTGCTATAAATATCATTTATATTTACACCCTTTGCTTTTGCTTTTTCAACATCTACCTCAACTTTAAATTGAGGAATATTTGGTGCAAGAGAAGTTCTAACACCAATTAATTCTGGTCTTGACTTTGATTTTTCGATAATTTGATTTACTACTTTTCCTAAATCTTCAATACTTCCACCTGTTCTATCTTGAACATACATATCAAATCCACCAGTAACACTCATTCCCATAATAGGAGGAGGTACAACAGCAAATGAGAAACCTTCGCTAGTTCCCATTAGTTGTCCACTAAATTTTTTTAGTAAAGCTTGTGCATCTTGATCTGGATTTGGTCTTAAACTCCAATCTTTTAATTTAATAATAGTTGCAACTGTATGAGTTCTTTCAGCTGAAGTTGTGAAGTCATAACCTGCAAGTGTGATTATATTTTTTACATTAGGGTCTTTTTCAATAATAGCATTAATCTCTTCGCTAAGAGATAATGTTCTTGATAATGATGAACCTGGAGGATTAAATCCAAATACAAAGATTGTTCCTTGATCTTCATCTGGAATAAGACCAGTTTTCATTGATTTAAACATATCCCAAGAAACAAAAAGTAATCCACCAAATAGTAAAATAGAAATTAAAGAGAATCTAATAGTTTTCTTTACTATAAATGAGTAACCACTTGTAAACTTATCAAACATATCATTAAACCATTTAGCTGGACCTTTTGGCTCATGTTTTTTGTTTTTAAGGATTCTTACACATAAAGATGGAGTTAAAGTAATAGCAACAAAACCAGAAATCATAACAGATATAACTATGGTAATAGCAAATTGTCTATACATCTCTCCACTTAATCCACCCATAAATGCAACAGGAACAAATACAGCACCTAACACTAAAATAATAGCAATTAAGGCCCCTGTTACCTCTTTCATTGCAATATACGCAGCTTCAAGTGGAGTTTTTCCTTCATCCATATGTCTTTCAATATTTTCAATAACAATAATAGCATCATCAACAACAATCCCAATTGCAAGAACAAGCCCAAAAAGTGTTAGAAGATTTATACTAAATCCTAAAACATACATTCCAGCAAAAGCCCCAACAATAGAAATAGGAACAGCGATTAATGGAATAACAGTTGCTCTCCAGCTTTGTAAAAATATGAAAATAATTAAAATAACTAATAAAAGTGCCTCAACAAATGTTTTTACAACTTCTTCAATAGAAGCCGTAATAAAATCTGTACTATCATAAGGGATAGAATAAGTCATATCTTCAGGGAAATTTTTGCTTGACTCTTCAAGAGCTTTTTTTATTGCATCTGCAGTATTTAAGGCATTTGCACCACTTTGTAAGAATACTCCAATTGGAATTGAAGGAGCATTATTTAATCTTGTTTGAACTCCGTAAGAAGCAGCTCCTAATTCAATAGAAGCAACATCTTTTAATTTTAAGCTACTTCCATCACTATTTGATTTAATTACTATATTTGAAAACTGTTTTGGGTCGCTAAATCTATCAGGAGTTTGAATAGTATAAGTGTACATCTGCTTATTTTCAATAGGTTCAGCACCAATTTTTCCAGCTGCATATTGATTATTCTGTTCTTGAATAGCTGTAATTACATCAGTTGTTGCAAGAGAATATTTTGATAATTTAGCAGGGTCAATCCAAATTCTAATAGAGTAATCTTTTGCCCCAAAAATCATGGCATCTCCAACACCATCAACTCTTTTTAATGTTTCAACCATATTTAATAAAGCATAGTTTGATAAATATAAAGAATCATGAGTTTTATTTGGAGATTGAAGCATTGCAAAAAGTAAAATACTAGGGCTTCTTTCACCTACAACAACACCTTGTCTCTTTACTTGTTCTGGCATAGAAGCTAATGCTGCTTGAACTCTATTGTTTACATCTATTTTTGCTTGATCAGGGTCTGTTCCAACTTCAAAAAATACATTGATACTTAATCTTCCACTATCTTCAGCTAAAGAGTTCATATAAAGCATATTTTTAGCACCATTAATCTTCTCTTCAAGTGGAGCAGCAACAGTTTTTGCAATAGTATCAGCACTAGCTCCAGGATAAGCTGTACTTACTATAATTTGTGGAGGAAGAACTCTTGGATATTGTTCAATCGGAAGATTGAACATTGAAATAAGTCCAACAAGAAATACAATAATACTTAAAACACCAGCAAAAACGGGGTTTTTAATAAAAAATGAAGAAATCATATTATTTCTCTTTATTTACTATTTGAACTTTAGTTTCAGGTCTTAATTTTGCAAGATTACTTATAGCAATTTGCTCATTTTCCTTTAAACCACCTTTTATAACAACTCCATTTGAGATTAAATCACCAGCTTGTACAGGTCTTGGTTTTGCTATATTATTTTCATCAATAACCATTACAATACTTGCTTGTGCAGTTTTTATAACAGCATTTTCAGGAACAACAAAAACATCACCTAAAGATAGATTTGAAACCTCAATTTTTGTAAAATTTCCAGCTATTAAATCTTGATTTTGATTGTCAAATTTTGCTCTTACAAGAAGTGTATCTGTGTTTGTATCAATAATTGGAGAGATAAAATCAACCACTCCACCTTCATATTTTTTACCATTTGCTAATAGACTTATTTTTGCAGTTTTATCTTTGATTTGAGATAGATATTTGTTTATATCCTCTTTTGGAAGAGAAAATTCTGCATGAATTGGGTTTGTGTTTGTAATTGTAACTAATAATGAGTTTGAAGCACTACTTCCTACTAAATCACCAACATCATGTTGTTTTATTCCTATAATTCCATCTATTGGAGCTATTACTTTTGTATAATTTAAATTTATTTGAGCTTCATCTAATGATGCTTTTGCACTATTGTATTGAAATGTATAGTCATCGTATGATTGAGGGCTAATTGCTTTTGAAGCAATTAGAGTTTTTGCTCTTTCAAAATCTTTTTGAGCTTTTACAAAATTTGCTTTTTTTACATTTAAATTTGCTTGATAAGTATCTGGTTCTATACTATATAAAAGAGTTCCTTTTTTTACAAAACTTCCTTCTGTAAAATGTTTTTTTGTCAAAGTTCCAGAAACTCTTGCCATTACATCAACTTGCTCATAAGCTTTTAAAATAGTAGGATAAGTCTTATTTGTACTGTTTTCCTCTTTTTTAACTGTGAATGTTTGCACAGGAAGTGCAGGTGCCTCATTTGCTAATAGATTATTTAATCCAAATAACAAAGAGATTGTTACTATTGATTTTTTTATCATTTTATATACTCCTGTAATTTTTCGCCACTATGGTAAATTATATTTGCTTTTTTTATCTCTAAGTCATTTAAAGCAGTTTTATGTTTGCTTATTGCATCATATTTTTCTGTTAAGCTTTGTAAAAAAGCAACATTATCAATTAAACCATTTTCAAATTTTGATTTTATAATATCATAAGCACTTTGTGCTGCTTTTATATTCGCTTCTGTTGATTTTATTTTTGCTTTTGCTATTTCATAAGATTTTATAGCTAACTGTAAATCTACATCAGCTTTGTTTTTCTCATACTCATATTTTGATTTACTAGCTAAATACTCTTTTTGTTTTGATTCAACTTTATGTTTTGTTTCACCAAAAGAGAATAAATTCCACTTCATAGTAGCACTTGCCACATTTTGATGGTCTAAGCCTTGGTCATAACTTTTATTTTTATATTCATTGTCATAATATGTAAAAGTATTATCTAAAGTAATAGTTGGTAAATAAGCACTTTTTTCAGCATTTGCACCGCTTTGTTTTGTCTTAATATCGTATTCTAAAGCTTGAATATCAAATCTTAAGTTTTTATCCTTGTTACTATTTGAAAGCTCGATTATCGAACCTTCAGTTATTGTTACTTTATTTCCTGTTATGTATTCAAGGTTATGAAGAATTTTAATAATTTCAAGTTCAGTCTCTTGTAAAGTTACATTTGCATTTTCTAAATTTGAAATAATTTTTTGAAGTTCATCTTCTGTTGTAGTTCCTGCATCAAAAAATCTTGAAATTCTCTCTTTTTGAGCATTTAATTCTGTAATTTCTTGAACTTTTGTATCTTTTTTTGCTAAAAGAGATAAGTAGTTATAATAATGGTTTACTACACTTAAAGAAATATCATTTTTAAGAGCATCTATGCTCTTTTCTCCACTTTTTATGCTATTTTCATATGTATTATAAATATCAGATTTTCTTCCACCATCATAAAGCAAATAGTTTACACTTCCATAAGCATTTAATCTTTGCTGTGCTGTATTTGCTGTCTCTTTTTCTGTATAAAAATAACCAGCACCAACATCTAGTTTTGGTAAATATCCACTTTGTACACTTTTATAATCTTCTTTTACTGCTTCCATATTTTGAACTGAAGCATTAACTAGCTTGTTTTCAATAGATAAATTTACTAATTCGTCTAAATTTTGGCTATATAAAAAAAGAGGTACAAAAAATGAAAAATATATTTTTTTCACATTTACTCCCTTTAAAATTAAATTGAAAGTTGATTTTAACGAAAATAATCTTAATTTTATCTTGCTAGAAAGATAATTTAAAGATATTTATGATAGAATTCTCGTATGAATAAACAACATTTAGATCAATTTTATAGTAGAGTTATACAAGATAATAATCTTGAAATATTTACGTTATCACTCCCAATGTTACTAATTACAAAAAATTTTCACAATAATTCTGAAAATTTTTACAAAAGTAATTACGATTTACTTCATTCAGATATTGATGTTTTGGCGGCTTTGTATTTTACAAACGATAAACACTCTTTGACTCCAACAGAACTTTATGATGCTACTGTATTTTCAAGTGGTGGAATGACAAAGGTTTTGAAAAAGTTAGAAGATAGAGAGTTGATAAAAAGAGAAATTTCGAAAGAAGATAAAAGAAAAACCTATGTTACTTTAACAAAAGAGGGTGTTGATTTACTTAAAGAGTGTATAGAAAAAACTTCATCAAGATTAAACGATTCTTTTAAGGTACTAAATAAAAATGAGCAGAAAGATTTAAAAAGAATTTTAGAAAAACTACTCTATTCACTTATATAAAGTAGTTTATTTTACTTAATTATGATAAAAGTCTTACACTTTGCTCTTGTATAATATTTGCTTGAGAAGCAATTAAGCTTCCAGCATTTATACTAATATTTGCTTTTGAAAAGTCTGTAGTTTCTTTACCAAAATCAATACTATTTTTATAAAGATTATTGTTTTGTTCTTTTAAAGTATCAGCAATCTTTGTCTCTAACTCTTTGCTAAAATTATTGAAACTGTTTGATATTTTATTTAACTCTTCAGATATATTTGTAACTAAATTCTTTGAGTTATTTAAATTTGTAGCACTATTTAAATCAAAATTATTTGTACTTTCAAAAATTTGGTTTGCAAATGTCGGTATATTTGGTTTTGATATTGAAAAACTTTGATTACTAGTATTTACCTCAATATTTTGGCTTTCATCATAATAGTTTTGAACCAGCAAAGACTCTTTTTTGTAATTTGTTTCATAAGATATTTTATTAAAAGCTCTTAAATCTTCATTAATACTTTGTTTAATATCATTTTTATTATTTAAAGTATCTATATTATCAAGTTTTGTCTGGATATTTTTTAGATAATCTTGTTGTTTTTCAAGTGCATTTGTAGTGATTTTTGATATTGCAATTCCATCATTTAAAGATTGTATATTTGAGGAAAATTCACTTCTTTGCTTTGAGATATTGCTTATATTTAAGTTTAACTCATCACTTACAACATTTTCTATTTTTTGACTATTTAATGGTCTATTTAACTGTAGTTGTGAATTATTATTAAGACCAACTAATGAGTTGTTATGTACCTGATTTATATCCATTTACAATCCTTATAAAGATTATTTTTAATATTATATCAGAAAAAAACTATTTTAAAGTAAATATATGAGTAAAATTGATTAAAAAAAGAAAAGGCTAAGCTTAAAAAAGCTTAGCCTTTAGAATTATTTAGCAACAGCGTCTTTTAAAGCTTTTCCAACTTTAAATTTAGCAACAGTTGTAGCTGGAACTTCAACAGTTTTTGTTGTTCCTGGAACTTTTGCAGTTCTAGCAGCTCTTGCAGCTGTAGAGAATGTTCCAAAACCAATAAAACTTACAGAATCTTTTTTAACTAAAGCTTCAGTAATAGTGTCTAATACTGCATCAACAGCACCCTTTGCATCTTTTTTAGATAATCCAGCTTTTGCTGCAACTGCATCAATAAATTCAGCCTTGTTCATGTATAACTCCTTTTATAAAATAAATTGAGAAAACTTTATAGTAAAAAAACTTTAATAAAGCTGAAATTTAGGGGCTTACAGAATAAAAATTACTAAAAAGTTATTAAAATTTGTAATAATTATAAAAATTTATTACAAAATAACAAATTTTTATAATTTATTCTTTAAATAAGCTTGAACCAACTCTAATTAAATTTGAACCACATGCAATCGCTAATTCAAAATCACCACTCATCCCCATAGAACAATACATAGGATTAAACTCTTTTAAATCATCAAAGATTTTTTTTGTAATTTTAAAAGAGTCTTTTATCTTTTCTTCATCTTCGCTATTTGCTCCAATTGTCATTACACCTTTTAGAGTTATATTTGGGCAAGTTTCAATAATTTGCTTATAAATATTTATTGCATCTTTTGGATCAACACCACTTTTAGTATCTTCATAGCTTGAGTTTATTTGAAGTAGACATGACATTTTTTTGTTTTTTGCTTCAAGTTTTTTATTTAGCTCTATTGCTAAATCTAAAGAGTCTAGCGAGTGCATTAAAGTAGGGTTTAAATCTATTAGATTATTTATCTTATTTGATTGTAAACTTCCTATAAAGTGCCACTCCAAAGGGTATTCATCCAAATTAATCATTTTTTCTTTTAAATCTTGAACTTTATTCTCTCCAAAAGCTCTTTGTCCAGCTTTATAAAGTAACTCAACATCACTACTAGGATAATATTTTGAAACACCAACAATTTTTACAATATGATGTTCACTAACTCTAAGTCTTGCTGCTTCAACTTTTGTTATAAGATTGTTTAAATTTCTTGTTGCAATATCTTTTGTCATAAAAATCCTTAATTATTTAAAAAAATTCTATTTATATCGTTGTAAATTCCAAGAAGCATAAGACTTCCTAAAATTATCCAACCAGCTATTGTTAAAAACATAAAAACCTGTTCGCTTGGTTTTCTTCTTGCAATCATCTCATATAGGTTAAACATAATATGCCCACCATCAAGTGCAGGAATTGGAAGAAGATTTAAAACTCCTAAGTTTACAGAAATAAGTGCTGTTATTGTAAGAAGAGCCACAAATGAACTTTCACTGGCATCACTTATTATTTTTCCAATACTAATAACACCACCAACCTCACTAGAAGGAATAATTCCAGAGATTAGTTTTTGAACTCCTTGAAAAATCATAGTTGAAGCAAAAATAGTCTTCTCATAAGCAAAGCCAAGTGATTGTACAAAATTTAGCTCTAAAGTAGTAACTTCACCTTTAGGAGATATTCCTATCATTCTTTTTTTAATATTCTCTTTGAACATATTTTGGCTATCTGAAATATGAGGTGCTATTATTTTAGTAAGAATTTGATTATCTCTTTTTATAAAAAACTGTAAAGCACCCTCTGTGGTAGTGATAATCTTTCCAATTTCATCCCAAGATTTAATCTCGTTATCATTTATTCTTATAATCTCATCATTTGCTTGAAGCCCTGCAGTAAATGCTGGAGAATTTTCTTGTACACTTCCAATTTTTGCACTTAAAACATTTGCCCCTAGATTTGCAATTGCAAAATATAGAATAAATGCAAGTAAAAAGTTTGCAAAAGGACCAGCAAACAGAATAATAACTCTTTGCCAAGGTTTTTTTGTATTATATGAGTCATTTCCAGATTCAATTAAAGCTGGATTCGTATCATCTTGACCTTTCATTTTTACATATCCCCCAAGTGGGATTAGTGCAAATTGCCATGTTGTACCTGCCCAATATTTGCTATAAATGGCTTTTCCAAATCCAATAGAAAATACATGAACTTTAACTCCAAAATATCGTGCTGCTAAAAAGTGTCCTAATTCATGAAAAAATACTAAAAATGATAAAACTAATAAGAAAGTAATAGTACCCAAAAAAAGCCTTTAAATTTTGAAATAATCTCTTGTATATTCATATCCAGAGTATAGAGTTAAAGCAACTGCAAACCATAAAAGTGCTGTTGCATAAGGCCAGTTCATAATCAAAAATCCAATAGCAAACATTTGTGCAACTGTTTTTATTTTTCCAGCCATAGTTGAAGCTACACTTTTTCCTTCACTAACAGCAACAACTCTAAGTCCTGTTATAAAAAACTCTCTTGAAAGTATTAAAAAAACAGCCCAAACACTAGCTCTATCTATTGCCATAAGACCTAAAAATCCAGCAAGAACTAGCATTTTATCAGCAAGTGGGTCTAATATTCCACCAAGTTTTGTCATTTGATCCCAAGTTCTTGCTATATAGCCATCAAAAAAGTCTGTAACTGAAGCGATTACAAAAATAAGTCCAGCAAAGTAGTCAAACCAAGATGGATGCCAAGAAGAGAAAAGTGTATTATCTCTATCTATGAAGAACCATAGCATCAAAGGTGCTAGAGCTATTCTAAATAGAGCTAAGATATTTGGTAGGTTTAAAGCCTTTTTCATTATCTAAAAGTTGTCCCACCATCAACGATTAATGTATGACCTGTAATCCAAGAAGCATCTTGTGTACATAAGAAGAAACAAGATTGTGCTAAATCTTCTGGTTGTCCAATTCTATTTAATGGAGAGTATTCAGCTGTTTTTGCTTTAACTTCTTCATAGTTTGTAAATGCTTTTAATGCATCTGTGTCAATTGGACCACCTGAAACAGCATTTACTCTAATTCCAAACTCACCTAGTTCATTTGCAGCGTATCTTACCATTGCTTCAACTGCTGCTTTATTTGTACCATGACCTGCATAGTTTTCTATATAAACTAAATTTCCAGTAGATGAAAGAGATACTATTGCTCCACCACCAATTTTTTGCATTCTTTTTGCTGCTTGTTGTGCACCACAAACAAAAGCATTTACAGTTGCTGTGTAAATATTATTTAAACCTCTTGGTTTTAATTTCATAAATTTACCATATCCACCAACAACAGCACGACCATAAATCATAGCATTTGATATAAAGAAATCAACTCTATCAAAATCTTTATCAATTTCATCAAAAAGCTCTTTATAAAGCTCTGGTTCTAAAATATTAAAAGGGTATGCTTTGCATTTTACACCAAATTTTGATTCAACATCTTTACAGATTTCTTCTGCTATTTCTCCATTTGAGTTGTAAGTAAATGCTACATTTACACCATTACTTGCAAATTTGTAAACACACTCTTTACCGATACCTTTTGTACCACCAGAAATTACTAAAGTTTTACCTTTCATAAAGCTATTCATTATTTAACTACCTCGTATTTTTTTAATATTTTTTCTAATTTTTCTAAAGTCTCAGAACTAGGACTTGTTAGTGGAAGCCTAAACTCTAAACTATCCAATAAACCACTTAAGTACATAGCTGTTTTTATTGGAATTGGGTTGCTTTCACAAAATAGAACATTATTTAAATCATATAAATCATTATGAATTTTTAATGCTGTTTTATAATCACCACTAAATACGCTATTTACAAGTTTTGCTTTTAGGTTTGGAACTAAATTTGCAGTTACAGAAATAATACCTTTTGCACCACTTGCTAACATTGCAAAATCCACTCCATCATCTCCTGAAAATACCATAAAATCTTCTCTAGCAGACATAATTGCTGTTGCTCTTTCTAAGCTTCCAGTTGCCTCTTTTATTCCATAAATATTTTTTACATCATCAAAAAGTCTAATTGCAGTTTGTGGAAGTAAATCAACTCCAGTTCGTCCTGGAACATTATAAAGCATAAAAGGAATATCAACACTTTGTGCTATTGTCTTATAGTGTTGGTAAAGTCCCTCTTGAGTTGGTCTATTATAGTATGGTGCAATAGATAAAATTCCATCTGCTCCAACTTCTTGTGCAAATTTTGCAATATCACAAGCTTCACTTGTAGCATTTGAACCAGCTCCAGCAAGAACTTTTACTCTTGTATTTTTACAAGTTGCAACGGCAACTTCTATACACTCTTTATGCTCTTTATGTGATAAAGTTGCACTTTCACCAGTTGTTCCAACAGGTGAAACAGCATCTACACCATGTGCAATTTGTCTTTTTATTAAAGTTTCATATTTTTCTAAATCAACTTTTCCATTTCTAAATGGTGTAATCAAAGCCGTCATAGAGCCAATAATGGTATCCATTTTTTTCCTTTTTATTATTTTTCTTTTAAAATAAGAGTTGTTGAATTCTCTTTTATTAAATATTTTTTTGCAACATTTACAATATCTTCGACTTTTAGTTTTTCTAAATTTGCTTCATAATCTAAAAGAGGTTTAATATTGTCTCTTACAAGGTATGTTCCAAAAAGTGAAGCAACATCACTAGAACTTTCAAGTGAGTAGATAAAATCAGCTCTTGTATTTATTTTAAGCTTCTCTAAATCTTTCTCTTTTATTTCGCCTTTTTGAATTTTTGATATTATATCTAAAATCTCTTTTTCTAATTTTAAAGCATCAATATTTTCATTTGCAACAGCCATAAAAATAAAAACTCCAGGATCTTTTAGCTCCATATTATAGGCATATACACTATTTGCTAATCTTTTTTCATCTACTAAAACTTTTTGTAAAATAGAGCTTTTACCACTACTTAAAAGTTGAGATAAAGCACTAAGAGCTACTTGGTCTTCATGTTCAAAATTTGGAATATGATAAGTCATACTTAACATTTGTACATTTGACTCTTTATTTATAACTCCTCTTTTTTCTCCATCTTGTTTTGGTTCAACCATATGTATGTTATTTGGTATATCTTTTGTGTTTTTTATGTCTTTAAAATGCTTTTCAACTAATGTAAAAACTTCATCTTTAGCTATATCTCCAGCAACTAAAACTATTGCATTTTTTGGTTGATAATATGTAGAGTGGAAATCTCTTATATCTTCAATTGTCCAGTTTTTTATATCATCCATAAATCCAATTGGAGTCCAATGGTATGGGTGATATGTAAAAGTGTTGTTAAATAATCTAAATTGCAAATATCCCATAGGATTATTATCTGTTCTCCATCTTCGCTCTTCTGCAACTACATCTCGTTCTGGTTGAAACTCTTCATCTTTTAGAGTTAGATTTTTCATTAATTCACTAAAAAGCTCTAATGATTTATCTGCATTTTTTGAAGCAGTTTTTATATAGTAATGAGTATAATCAAAGCTAGTTCCTGCATTATTAACTCCACCAAAACCTTTTACAATCTCATCAAATTCTCCAGCTTTCAGGTTTTTTGTAGATTTGAAATTTAGGTGTTCAAGCATATGAGCAATTCCACTTTTTCCCATAACTTCATTTCTGCTTCCAACTTTATAAAAAACATCAACAGATACTACATTTGTATTGTTATCCATAGGAATTGCAACTATTTGCAAACCATTTTCTAAATTTTTTGTATAATAATTTGGCAAACTATTTGCACTCATAAACTCTCCAATAAAAATAATTGATATAAAAATTTTAAAAAAACTTTTCATTATCTTAAATTTGCTCCAATAGCTTCCGATATATTTTCGTAACCATCTGCTTTTAATAGCTCTAAAAT
This sequence comes from Aliarcobacter sp., assembly GCA_039810345.1. Lineage (GTDB taxonomy): Bacteria > Campylobacterota > Campylobacteria > Campylobacterales > Arcobacteraceae > Aliarcobacter. Next base: position 50,520 of record JBDHWU010000013.1, read on the forward strand.
CTCTTGATTTATTTTTCGAACCATAGAAGGACCTTCAAAAATTAAGCTAGAATATACTTGAATCAAAGAAGCTCCATTTTTTATTCTTTCATAAGCTTGTTTTCCTGTAAAAATACCACCAACACTAATTAAAGTTGTTTTTCCATAAAGCTCTTTTGCTATTTCTTTAAACAAAAGTGCTGATTTTTCACTAAGACAAGCACCACTAAGACCTCCAAAATCTTTACAATTTGGTACTAAACTATAATCAATAGTTGTATTTGTTGCAATAATTCCAGAAGCTCCGCTATTAACAGCAGTTTTGCATAGTTCAATTGCTTGAACAGCTTCCATATCAGGAGCAATTTTTAATAAAATTGGTTTTTCTGTCAAAGTTTTTGCCATAGAAAAAAGTTCATTTATAAATTTCTCATTTTGTAAATCTCTTAAATTTGGCGTGTTTGGACTTGATATATTTATAACGATATAATCTCCATAACTTTCAAATTTTTTGATTAAAGTTTTATAATCATTTAGTGCATACTCTTCAGGAGTATTTTTATTTTTTCCTATATTAACACCAATTGGAAGAGGAAAAGCTCCAACTTTTTTAAGATTTTTTAAAACAGCATGTGAACCTAAGTTATTAAACCCCATAGCATTTTGAACTGATTTATATTCAGGGTATCTAAACATTCTAGGTTTTGCATTTCCATCTTGAGGCATTGGAGTCATTGTTCCAATTTCAGTAAAACCAAAGCCCATACTTTTCATAGCTTTAACCATTGTTGCATTTTTGTCAAATCCAGCTGCAAGACCTACAGGATTTTCAAACTTTACACCAAAAATATCTTGATTAAGCATAGAATCGTTTATATAATTCTTTTTCTCATAATAATTTTTTAAAATTTTACAATTTCCAACTATTTTAAGACCACACTCTGCAAGATGATGAGCCTTTTCTGGATCTAGTAAAAATAGTATTTTTTTTAGGTTTTCATAGCTAAACAAAAGTTTTCCTTTTTATAAAATTGATATATATTAACAAAAACAAATCAAAGATTTGCTGAATTGTATAATCTTTGATACTCTAAACTAGAATTTAGAAGCTCTTTTTGAGTTCCAATATCCACTATTTCACCGCTTTTAAATACAGCAATTTTTGAAGCATTTTTTATTGTACTTAATCTATGAGCTATTACAAAAGTTATTCTATTTTGACTAACTTCTTCAATTACTTCACTAATAATTCCTTCACTTTTATTGTCTAATGCACTAGTTGCTTCATCTAGTATTAAAATTTTTGGGTTCTTGTATAAAGCTCTTGCAATTGCAATTCTTTGTCTTTGTCCTCCGCTTAAATTTGTTCCAAACTCATCTAAAATTGTATTTATTCCTAATTTCATTTTAGATACAAACTCATAAGCATGAGCTTTTTTTAGAGCCTCTATAACTTTTAATTCATCTAATTCTTCGCCATAAGCAACATTAGAGGCTATTGTGTCATTGAAAATATATACTCTTTGAGTTACTATTGATATTTGTTTTCTTAGGCTTGAAAGAGAGATATTTTTTATATTTGTATTATCAAAGATTATCTCTCCACTATTTACATCATAAAATCTAACAAGCAAATTTATTAAAGATGATTTTCCACCACCACTATCACCAACAAGAGCTACTATTTCCCCTTTGTTTGCTTCAAGATTAATATTTCTTAAAGCTTCTAAATCATCATATTTTAAAGATACATCTTTAAAAGTTATTTTATTTATATCTTGTAGGTTTTCTATATTTCCAGAGATGATTTGTGCTTCTTTAGCAAAAATATCATTTATTCTTTCGTTTGCTGCTATTGCATCTTGCATTTTATTATATAGGCTAGATATTCTTTTTATAGGAGTATAAAGCATAAATAATGCTGCTATAAATGAGCTGAATTCTCCTGTTGTAAGTTCGCCATTTACAACATGACTTCCACCTACTAAAATAACAGCACCAAAAGCAATAGCCCCTAAAGTTTCCATAATAGGAGATGTAAGCTCATTTGTTTTAACTGCTTTCATATTGTATTTAAAAAAAATCATATTTAAAATACTAAATTTTTTTGCTTCAATATTTTCTGTGCCATTTGCTTTAATAATTTCAATATTGTTAAATGACTCACTTAAACTTGAAGTAATATCAGAGTTGCTTTCTTGAGATTTAAAAGATAACTTTTTCATTCTTTTTGCAAGTCTTGTAAGAGGATATATTGCAAGTGGAAGAACAACAAGACCATAAAAAGCCAACTCAGGAGAACGATAAATTACCAAAGATACTAAAGCAATTATTGTTAAACTCTCTCTAATTAATTCAGCCAAAGAGTTTGAAACGGCACTTTGAATTCTATTTATATCGTTTATTATTCTACTAACAAGCTCTCCGCCATGAGTTTTTTGGAAAAATGCCAAGTCTAATTTTAGTACATGAGAAAAAAGTTTATCTCTTACAATTCTAGTTATATCTTGACCAATATAAGATATAAAATAGGCTTGAATATATCCACCAAAACCTTTTGCTGCATATAAAATAACCACAATAATAGGCATAATATATAGCATTTGTACATTTTTATTTATAAAAATATCATCAAGTAAAGGTTGAATAGCATAAGCTGTTCCAGCAGTTGCTAAAGCAACAAGAGATATTCCTATTAAAGCATAAAAGATCTCTAGTTTATAGTTCTTATAGTATGATTTATATTGACCAAAAAAATTTCTCATATCTTTCCTAAAATTAAAAAAAGTCTTAGATTTTAGCTAAATTTTACTAAAACTAAGAATTTCTAAACATTTTTACAAATTTATCAAAGCCAAAAGCTCTAATAGTTAAAAAGAATAATACAAATCCACTAAGTGTTCCTGAGAATGCTAAACCAGCCGCTCCAAATGGTTTTATAAGTATTAATGAGAAGATAATATTTGCTACTAAACTTTGAGCTGAAATTTTTGCTGTAAGTATTTGTTGCTCTTTAGCATATAACCAAAGAGAGAATATTTTTGCCAATCCAAAAGGCAAAAGCCCAATTAAATACATTGATAAAATAAGTGCGGTGTTTTGTGTATCACTACTTGTAAATGCTCCTCTTTCAAATAGAAGCTTGATTATAAATTCATTAAAAACTATTCCAATAAGCATAGAAATACTTAGAATAGCAAAAAGTATTAGAGCCGATTTTTTCATCAATCTTAATGCTAAATCTTCATTTTGATTTTTTATAGCCTTTGCTACCATTGGAAATAGGGCAATTGAAGTTGCTATTGCAAAAATTGCAAGGGGAAGCTGAAAAACTCTATTTGCATAGTATAAATATGAAATACTTCCACTAATTAACATAGAAGCTAACCATGTATCAATAAAGGCTGAAATATGCATTGTTGAAGAACCTAAAGTTGCTGCAAAGAAGTTTTTATAAAATCTATTCTCTTCCTTTTTTTCGTGCTTTTTAAAATTAAATATTTTTCCTAAATTCGCTTTTCTAATGGCTAGAATATGTACAAGAACTTGCAAAAAACCACCTGCAATTACCCCAAATGATAGATAAAAAGTTATTGTATATTGTTCTAATCCTTGGGCAATTATTAAACTTGCAATCATTGAAAGATTTAAAAGTGCAGTTGAATAGGCTGTTGTTGCAAAATGGTGTTTATATTGTAGTAGTGCCCCCATAAATGTAACTATAAAAATAAGTGGCAAATAGTAGAAATTTATTGCAAAAAGTGGTGCTGCTAAATCTACAGTTTCTTTGCTAAATCCTATTGCAAAAGCTTTTGCAAAAAGATGTGAAAAAGCTGTAACCACCAAAGATAAAACAAGTAAAAATGCTAAAATCTGTAAAAATATAATAGATGAAAATCGTATTTTATGTTTTGATTTAGCATATGAAGGAATAAAAGCTTGTGTAAAAGCACCATCAGCAAAGATACTTCTAAACAAATTTGGAAACTTAAATGCTATAAAAAATATATCAGAATATATATTTGCTCCTAAAATTGAAGCAGTCATTAAATCTCTTATAAAACCAGTTATTCTTGAGACTAAAATACCGCTACTATTTGTAAATATTGCTTTAAAAAGTTTCATTTTATCTCTTTGTAATCATCTTTAGAGTGGAAAATTATTTGCATATTTCCTTTATAAGAGCCTAGTTGAGCATTTGTGATTTCTATTGTTGAGCCATCTTTTGGTAAAATATTTTTATCTTTTGCAAAAAGTTTTATAGTTTTTTTGTCACTAATTTGTAAGCTTCCTTTACCAACAAAACCTTTTAAATTAGTAATAATTTCATTTTCATATTTAAAATCAAAAATATCAATTTGCAATGCATTTAAATACAACTCTTTATAGTTTTTTTCCTCTTGATTTTCTTTTAAAATAGTTATGTTTTTTAGCTCTTTTAAACCATAAAAGTTTATTAACTCTTTTGCTTTTATATCATAAGAAAATCCTTCTTTTAGCTCTTTTGGAGCTTTGAAAATATAAATTGCTCTATCATTTTTTTGTTTTATTATCGCTTTATCTTCATATTTATATAAAACTATACAATCTTTTAAAATTTCATCTTTTATGAGTTTCTCTTTTTGATATAACGATGAAATTAAACCAAATTCTTCAACATTTTCATCTGCTTTTTTGAGAGAATTTGCATCATCTTTATTTATAGAAAAAATAGCAAAAATAGGAAGATGGTCTGAAAAACCTTCACCTTTATGTATTTTTTCTCCAAAACTATCATTCATTTGCCATCTTGCTATATTTTTCCCATCAAATAAGTAGTTTGGCTTAAATACTTCAAAAGAGTTTAATATATATGACAATTTTTTATTGTCAAAAAGAGATGGGCTAATTATAATATTATCTGGTGTATTGTTTTGATTTTTATATTTTGTAGAAAATCTATTGTTTGTTGATAACTCAAGCCAAAGATTATAGTGGACTCTTTTTTCTTGTTTTAAAATATCATCTTTAGTGATAAATTTTTCATTTACAGAGGTATTTAAAATATTATTTATTCCTGTAATTCCATTTGTAAGATTTAATCTAGGATTATTTTTAAAAGTTTCAAATTCATTGTAGTCTGAATTGAAATCACCTAGTAAAATATAATCATAATCATCTGCTAACTCTTTTAATCGATTATTTAAAGTTTGTGCAAATTTAACTCTTAAAACTTCACTAGATTTTTTAGAGGGCCAATGATTATTAAAAATTTTAAACTCTATATTTTCAAAATTAAAAGTTGCTTCTAAAATAGGTCTATATTTACTTTTATCTAGTGGAATATCAATAATTTTGCTATTTTTTATAGGAATTTTTGATAAAAATCCAAGTCCAACAGCACTTGATTTATATTTTTCAAAAGCATAATATTGATATTTTGGCAAATTTTTCTTTAGAAGTTTTAATAAATTTTCATTTTCAATTTCTTGTAAAGCAATAATATCTGCATCTAAATCTTCAATAACCTTAATGATATTTTTTAATTTTATATCAAAATTTCTTTGGTTCCAAAGGGTTTTATTATTTGGAATAAATTCGTCATATTCGGTTTTGTCATGTTGTAAATCAAAAAAATTCTCAACATTATATGTTGCAATTTTAAGATTTTGAGCAAAAATATTTAAACTAAAAAATAGGATTAAAAGAAGTTTTAGCATAGATTTTTCCATTTTATTTTTCGAAATGTTATCAAAAATATAATTAAAGCCTAAAAGTGGATAAAGTTTATTATTTAGAAAAAATTATGATATAATAAGAAAAAAGTTGCTTTATGCAAATATTAAAATAAAAGTTAGTATTATTACAATTTTTAAAGGAAAATTTATGACAAATTATGCAAATTTATTAAAAGAGTACGATTTAAAAGTTACTCCACAAAGAGTAGCTATTGTTGATGAGTTATATATTAATGGACATATGAATATCGATGAGTTATATAAAAAACTTTTAGATAGATTTCCATCTGTATCATTAGCAACAATATATAAGAATGTAAACTCTATGCTAGAAAAAACTTTTTTGAGTGAAGTTAAAATTCCAAATGCTAAATCAGTTTATGAATTAGTTAAAACGGAACATGCTCATTTAGTATGCAAAGAGTGCGGGTTTATTGAAGATATTATGCTTGAATCTAGTGATATTTTGGATCAAGTTTCAAAAATAAGTCAGTTTAAAGTTGATAATACTGATATTGTTTTAAGTGGTATTTGTTGTAACTGTTCTAAATAGTTTATTCAACTATTTAGACATTTAAGAGTTTCTAACTATTAAACTAGAAGGTAGATTATATTTTTTAATTAACTCTTCTTCTTTTTGTCTATGCTCTCCATTGTCAATTTCATGATCATATCCTAGCAAGTGTAAAAGTCCATGAATAAATAGCAACTTAAACTCATCTTCAGTAGAGTGTTTATATTCAAGAGCTTTTTCTTTTACAAAATCTTCTGAAATAATAATAACTCCAAGTGGTAAATGTGCAAAATCTCCATCAAAAGGAAAACTCAAAACATCAGTTGCCTCATCTTTGCCTCTATATTCCAAATTTATCTCTTTTATCTTTTCGTTTGATACGATAATCAACTCTAAATCTCTTGTTGTAAGAGAAGAGCTTATCTCTTCAATATTCTTTAAATCTACACTTAGTTTGCTTTGATTATCTAAATCTATCATTTTTTAGCCTATATTAATAATTTTTCTATAGTATATTATTTTTAAAATAAATCTAAGGAGAAAAGATGAGTTTGATTGTAGGAAAAAAAGCATCTATTGATTATAAAATTGAGAAAAAAGATTTAGCTTGTAATTTAAATATTTCAGTTGATGATAATTTTCCAGAAGTTTTTGCAACTGCTAGAATGATAGCTTTGATGGAGTGTAGTGCAGCAAAACTTATGATGCCACTTTTAAAAGAAGATGAGCAAAGTGTTGGTGTAAATGTAAATATTACTCACATGGCAGCGACTTTAGAAAATGATGTAGCAATTTCAACTGCAACATTTGTAGGAATGGAAGGAAAGCTATATAAATTTGAAATAGAAGTTATTGATAGTGGAGGAGTTTGCGGAAGAGGAACTCATACAAGAGCTATTATTTCAACTGCAAGGTTAATTGAAGGTGCTAAAAGAAGAGCTGAAAAAGCTTCACATTAGGGTTGTTTTTTGGATTTACGAAGTTTTTTTACAAATTTAAACATAAATAAAGATTTAATAATCTATTTATTTAAAAATGATAGCATATCTGTTGATTTTAATTTAATAGAAGATAAAACTTCTCTTGAAACTCTAGAAAAACTAGAGTTTTGGGAGATTATAGAAAAAAATGGAGAGAATTTTTCTTTAGATAGTAGAATTATCTCTTTTTTAGATAGTTATTTAGATTTAGATGAAAATCTTGAAATCTCAAAGATAGATGAGTTTATAAAGAGTTTGAAACATAACATTGAGTTGTCAATTGAGTTTAGGCAGAAGCAGAAAAATTCCTTAATAAGAGTAAGAAAAGATTTAAAAAAGTGTAATTTTACAATTATTAAAAGCCTAGAAAAACTTAGAATTTATATAAATAGAGTTTATAAAAGTATAGATAGTTATGCTTTAAAATTAAAAGAGCTTGAGTATTATAAAGAGAGATTACAAGAGTTTGATTTAAGTATAAAAAATTTCGAAGATTTTTTGTTTATGTATGAACAAAAAATGTTGGGTTTTTTCGATAAAGATTTAAATGAGATTCTTAAAATATCAAAAGCTGTATTTGTTGGTGTAAATAAAACTTTGATTAAACTAACTTACGATGTGATTGAGTATATAAATAAGACTCAAAAGCAGACTATTGTACTTGAAAAAATATCTAAACTTAAAGAGCTAAAAGATAGATTAAGTTTAGAAGATGGTACTAATATAAATCAAGAAATAAAAGAATTTGATGCATTAAATATTAACTTAAATTTAAAAACAAGATTAAATAGTGATATTGTTTATAGCGATGATTTTTTTGATATTTTAGATAAATTAAGTAACAATATAGAGGCAAAAAGAGTTTTCGCTGGAGAAATAGATTTCAATGAAGAGTTTGCAGAATACGATTATTTGGATGTTATATCTTTAAATTCTCAATTTAAAAGTTCTAATTTTCATTTAATAGAGTTTTTAATCAATAATAATTTAACAAAAAATAAAACAGTTGAAGAACTTGCACAAATTTATTGCAAAATGGTACTACTTTATGAAGATGAATATAAAATTTTAGAAAATAGCACAAAAAAATATTTTGATATTAATTTTAAAGAGGTTAGATATGTTTGAAAATATTGACAAAGAGTTTAGTATAAAAATATTTAATCATTTAAAAGATGGAAAAATACTATCATCAAATAATCCAAATAAAGAGTTAAGAAAATTATTTTCATACATTGAATTAAATTTTGTCGAGCTCAAAAATATTTATAGTTATGTTGGAGTTGAATTTGTTTTAAAAAATGCTTATGCTTATTTTTCAAGCTTTGAAAATAAAGAAGCTAGGCTTAAAATAATTTTAGAACTAATTGATATTTTAGATTTTTTTATAAGCTTTAATGCAAATTTTGAGGTATCAAGTAGATTTAAAATTTCTGAAATAGTAGAAAGAGTGATAGATGATATAACCTTAAAAGCAAAGCTTGAAAAGTTAAAAATTATAAATGATGATACTCTTGAAGCAAAAGTAAAAGCTCTTGTTTTAAAACTAGAAAAATATGGTTTTGTTGCTTGTGAAGATAGTTATTTACAAAAATATATTGTGCTTGATAGTATTGAGTATTTAAATGATTTTTTTAGAAAAATTGAGATAAAAGAGTAAATATGGATGGTTTAATAAATCTTACTTTGATAAACTCTGCAAAATTTGATTATGCAGATATAAATTTGGATGGAAATACACTTTTTATTGGTGCAAATGGTGCAGGAAAAACTACACTTTTAAGAGCAGTTCTATTTTTTTATACAGGAAATAGCGAAGGTTTAGGGATAAATAGTTCTAAAAAAACTCCTTTTGTGGATTATTATTTTCCATTTGAAAACTCATATTTAGTTTATACATATAAAAAATCAGATAAATATATTTTGGTTTTTGCATATAAAGATAGAAACTCTTTAAAGTTTGTTTTTAATCTTTTTAATACCTTTCCAAAAATAAAAGAAATTTTTATTGATAGTGAAAATAGGGCAAAAGAGTTTAGTAAGATTAGAGAAACTTTAAAAACCATATCAAATTCAAGCGATATTATTCAAAGTGGAGCAAAATATAAAGAGATTTTATATACTAAAAATAATTTAAAAGCAAGAGAATTTTCACTTTTTGAGGCAAAAGATTATGACTCTTTTGTAAAAAGCTTAACTAATATTTTTATTAATTCAAAAGTTGATTCAGAGATTATAAAAAAAGTTATTATTAGTTCATTGGAGCTTCAAAGTAGTATAGATATTGAGCAAATTCAAAGATATTTGTTAGAGTTTAATAAAATACATAACGATATAAAACTTTTTGATAAAAGTAAAAAAAGTATAGAGAAATTGATTTTTGAACTAAAAGAGTATGAAGAAATTTTGGCTTTAATGAAAAATAATTTTAAAACTTTATATAGCTCTAAAGAGGCTTTGAATATAAAACTGGAAGATGAAAAAAATAGTTTACTTCTTTTGGAAAATAATTTTTCTAACCTACAAAATGAATTTGATAAAAAAAGTTCTGATTTTTCTATAAAAAAGGATAAGAAGTTAAAAGAAGAAGCAATTATAGAAGATTTTTTGAAAAACTGTAATCTAAAAAAAGAGTTTTATAAAAAAGAAAATATCTTCGATAAAATAGATAAATATTCAAAAATTAATGAGATAAAAGATGATATTGCAAGATTAAAAAATAGAAAAGATACTCTTTTAAATGAGCATAAAAGTATTGAGCAAGATTTTGAAAATCAGAAAAATAGTGCTAAAAACTCTTTTGTTGAAAAAAACTTAGAGATAGAAAGAAAAGAAAGTTTTTTAAATATAGAACTTGAAAAAAAGAAAACAGAGGTTATTTTAAAAACAAATAGTAAAAAAGATGAAATAAAACAAAAATATAAAGAATCTGAAATAAAAAATAATAATGAACAAAATAGGTATGAAATTCAAGTATTAGAGCTTAAAAATAAAATTAAAGAGCAAAAAAATAGTTTGTTTGTCTTTTCACAAGAAGATGTATTAATTGAGCAAACTAATTTAAAAAATAGTTTAGAACTGAAAATAAAAGATGACAAAAACTTTTTAGATAATCTACAAAAAAGCTTAGAGTTTGAAGAAAAAGTATATTTTACACAAAAAGAGAATCTAGAAAAAGATTATAAAAAAGATTTTGAATATTTTAATTTGAAGCTAAAAAATATATTAGAAATATTAAATCCAAAAGATGGAAGTTTAGTTGATATTATTAGTAAAAATAGCAAAAATATCTCTAGTTATCTATCTATTTTGAAAGATGATTTTCTAAAAAAGGACTTTAATATTGATTTTGAACTTAAAGAGTTTAAGAATATGGTTTTTGAGTTAGATTTTAAAGATTTTGAATTTTTAGATGATAACTATGAAGAAAAAAGAAAAACTATTGAAAATGATATGAAGTTTTTAAAAAATAATTTTGAAAATAGCATAAACTCTTTAAATGAAGATTTTACAAAGAAACAAGCAAAATTACTTAAAGAGAAGAATAGATTAAATGAGCTGATAATAGATAGTGAAAAATCTTTGACTGTAACAAAAACTAGAATAGATAATCTTCTTATTGAAAAATCAAAAGAAGAGAGGCTTTTTAAAGAGACTTGTTTAAGCAATATTACTATACTTGAAAGTGAATTAACTACCTTAGAAAATAAAAAATTATCATTGAAACAAATAGTGTTAAATTTAAAACATGATGAACAAAATGAGGTTAGAATAGTAGAAAATGAACAAAATAATAGAATCAAAATTTTAGAAGAAGAGTTAAATAAACACTTAAAAAAATATATAAGTGAAAGAAATAATAATTCATTAAGATATGAGTTAATTTTAAAAGATATAGATAATGAATATAAAAAACTATTAAAAGATAAAAATATTGATATAAATGAGTTAGATTTATTAAAAAAACAAGAGAATGAACTTTTTAATAATTTGAATGAAATTGAAAGTTACTTAAAAATAATTATTTCATATGAAAAGGATAAGCAAGAGTTATTTGATTTAGAAGATGAAAAAATAACTTTATTAAATAAGATAAATAAAGGGTTTAATGATTCATTTAAAGAGTATAAACTTATTGAAAATGAGTTTATTTTAAATAAAAACTCAATAGAAGATAAGATTGTAAAAGCAAAAACTCTAATTTCTGAAATGAAATCAAAATCCAATGAAATAACTAGATTTGAAAATAGTGGAAATTTTAATAGGTATAAATCTTTGGGCTTTGTTTATGAAACAAACAATCAAATTGTAGATGATATTTTTTACTTAGTTAATAGTTTGGAAAATTTAAAAGATAAAATGGAATCTAATTATAAAAATATTGAGGATAAAATTTCAAAGCTTGATGATATTTTTTATAGTGAAACTTTAGGAATAAAAAGAGAATTAGATGCAATATCAAGTGCTAGAAATTTGGAAAGATTCTATTTGGATGAAATAATAGAGCATAAAAGAGAATTTTTAGGAAGTAATATACAGAAAATAATAAAAGATATAGTTGATAGCTATGATAAACTCCTAGATTCTCAAGGAAAAATTAAAAAATTAATAGGAAAAATAACAAAAATATTTGATAGTGTACAAATAAATGTTATTGATAAATTAGAGTTAAGATACCAAGATAGTAGCCACAAAATCATTGAGATATTTTCTCAAATTAAGCAAGAAAACGAAGAACAAGCATTTGGCTTTTCTATAAATTTATTTAATGATACAAATAGAAGTTCAAAAATTATTAAACTTTTAATAGATTTAATTGAGGTTATAGAGCAAGATTCAAGCAAAAAAGTTGAACTTGAAGATAGTTTTATTTTAGAATTTAGAGTAATTGAAAATGGAAATGATTCAAAATGGGTAAGCACTCTAGATATGATAGGTTCAAATGGAACAGATGTTTTAGTGAAAAGTTTACTATTTTTAGCAATGCTTCAAACTTTTAAAGAACAAATCACAAAAAAAGATTTAGTTGTTCAAGTTGTATTAGATGAAGTTGGAATTTTGTCTCAAAGATACCTAAAAGAGCTTATAGAGTTTGCAAATAGATATGGAATATATTTTGTAAATGGAGCTCCTGATGAGAAATTAATTGGAACTTATAAAAGAGTAAATCTTATTTCAAATAAAAATAGTAAGTCAAGCTTAGTGGAATTGGTTTTTAAATGAGAAATTTAAATTCTCTTTTAAAATTAAAAAAAGAAAAAGAGTTAAGTTTTTCATCTTTGCCAAAAAGCTTAATTGATGAGCTTTTAAATGAGCAGTTAATCTATATAAAAACAATTTCTGCAAATAAGAAAAAAGTTATTTGTGTAGAGGCTTTTTTTGAGAAATATAAAGATATAGAAAATATTGAACTAGCAAATAGCAGAAGTGAACTTACAAAAGTAAATACACATACAAAAATAAAAAAAATATCTCCACAAAGTGGACTTTTCGTAAATGGAAATTGCGAAATAGAGATTGAAAATAGTTTAAAACAGCTTCCATTTTCTTTAAATAGTTCTATATTTCTCAAAAATTTTCCAATTATTTCAAAAGATATTATACTTGTGATTGTAGAAAATTTTGAAAATCTAATATATTTTGAAAAGCAATTAAAATACTTTCAAGATGATAATATTTTGTTTATTTTTAGAAATAGTAAAGCTTTGGAGTTTTTACAAGATACTCAAAATAAAACTATATATTTTGGTGATTTTGATTTGGCTGGAATTGATATTTTTCAAACTCAAATTTTACCTAGAAACAAAAATATTGAATTATTTATTCCACAAAATATAGAAGAATTAATCAAAGAATATGGAAATAGAGAGCTTTTTTCTAAGCAGTTTTCTAAATATAAAAATATTTTCTCTCAAAATATTAAAATACAAAATTTAATAGAGTTTATAAAACATGAACAAAAATCACTTGAACAAGAACTTTTTATAGAGCTTTAAAAAAGCTCTATTACTTTTGCTACTTCATCAACTGCAAATGTTTTTAAATCTAACTTTAGATTTG
>JBDHWU010000014.1:0-60350 GCA_039810345.1 Aliarcobacter sp.
AGACTAGCTTTTGATGGTAAACTTCCAAATGAGATAAATTGGAGAAAAGATAAAATGGGTTGGCCAATTCCTGAAAATTACTGGTTCAGAGGAAATTTAAAAGAATGGTTTATAAAACAAATAAATAATAGTAAATTGGTTAAAAGATATAATATGAATATTGAAAAAGATTTAAATTCAAATATAAACATAACAAAATTAATAAGATATTTAAATATATCTAAACTTGAAGAATTATTTATAAAAGATGAAAAATGAGCTTTTTAAGAAAACTATATAAATATTTAAAAATAAGAATATTTTTAAAAGAAACAATAATTGTATATGATCTAAAAAACAATCAAGAACAAACATCAGTAGCTACAATAAAACATGCTACTAATGAAAATCTAAAAGATGTATTATATTTTCAATCTCAAAGATATATTGACACCTTTAAAAACTTTTTGTCTTTGGGTGACAAAGGTTATTTTGCATATTTACAAGATAAATGTATTCATAGAAGCTGGGTTAAATCAAATGAGCAGATTGTTCATCCTCATTGGGCATATCCTTATAAACTAAAAGAAAATGAAGTTTTTATTCACTACTGTGAAACTGCACCAGAGGCAAGAGGTAAAAATATCTATCCACATGTGCTATCAAATATTATAAAAGAACACCAAGATAAGGATATTTTAATCTCGGTAAATGATGAAAATATCGCATCAAAAAAAGGAGTTGAAAAGGTGGGTTTTAGAGAGAGAGAGAGAGTAAAAGTGTTAATTTTACTGGGAATGAAATTTATAAAAGTGAAAAGCCAAGAGTTATGATTATTACAATGGGAATATCAAGAATTTTAGAGCCAATAATAAGTGTTCATAATGTTGTGGGTATTATAGAACCATCACCTAGAGATACTAAAATTAATCAAAAAACTTTAATATTTAAAATTTTAAGAAATTTGTATTCAATTTTTAAAAAGGAAGCAAAAACTCTAAAATCTTATGCTTTAGAAAAAAATATACCATATTATTATATGAATAATGGCAGTGATAAAAATCTTGAACAATGGGTAAAAAGTATAAATCCTGATGTGATAGTTGTTTATTCTATGAGCCAACTTTTAAAAGAGAATATTTTTTCTATCCCAAAATATGGAACTATAAATCTTCATCCAGCACTATTACCAAGCTATAGAGGACCAAATCCAGATTTTTGGATGTATTATGATGGAGTAAAAGAGGGTGGCGTAACAGTTCACTACATAGATAAAGGGGAAGATACAGGAGATATAATTTATCAAGAAAAATATGATTTTCCATTGGGTTTAAAGTCTCCAAAAATGCTTGATTTATCCATAGGAAAAATTGGAGTAAATCTTTTATTAAAAGCATTAGATAATCTTAAAAATTTACCAAGAATAACACAACCAAAAGAGTCTCCTACAAAAAAAGCAAGAAATATAAAAGCAGATGAACACAAAAATATTATAGATTGGCAGAACTGGGAAATAGAAAGAATTTGGCACCTACTTAGAGGAACAGAACTTTGGCTAAATGCACTAGAACAACCCAAAGGTATTTACAAAGGTCAAAGATGGACAATAGAAGAATTTGAAAAATGTGATATAAATGGTTATGAAGTTTCAAAAGTATATAAAGAAAGTAATAAATACTTTGTAGCTTGTAATGATGGAAAAATATTTTTGAGTTTGAAGTTTAGTTTGAAAAATCTTGTTTTAAATATATTAAGGTAAGAAATGACAAATAAAGAAAAATATTGCAAATGTATTAAAAAAATAAAACAATTTTTTAGACATTGCATAGTTGATTGTTCTAAAAAAATATATGCTTTTATTTTGTTTTTATTGTGTATAAAGCCAAAAAAAGAAGAAGAAAATAAAACTGATGAGTTATCAAAACTAGAAGAGAACAGTGATATAAAAAACCTAAAAGAAAATTTAAATAGATATTTAAAAGATAGCAGTTCGAAAGGTTTTGTAATATCTATAAAAGGAAATTGGGGAGTAGGAAAAACTTTTTTTTGGAATATTTATGCTAAAGAAAATTTAGATGAAAAAAAGTATGTATATATTTCACTTTTTGGAATTAACAAATTAGATGAGATAAAAACAAAAATATTAAATAAGATATCAAAACAAGCAAATATTGTAAATAAAACAAAAGGTTTTTTTGGCTCTTCAAGAATTGTAGGGGTTGATATAGGAGCAGTTATATCAATTTTTGGAATAAAGAATTTTAAAGATATTGTAGTTTGTTTTGATGATTTTGAAAGATTATCTCCAAATCTAAATATATCTGAAGTTTTAGGAGTAATATCTGAACTAAAAGAGCAATATAGTTGCAAAATTGTGATTATAAACAACAATGACCAATTAGAAGAGTTGGATAGATTAAATAGAAATTTAATTTTTACAAAAAATCAAGAAACTCATAGATTAAGTTTAAGCAAAACAAATAATAATGAGATATTTAAAAAATATTTAGAAAAGATTGTAGATGTAGAGTATGAGTATTTTCCAGAAGTAAAATATCAAATAGAGTTATTTAAAAAAATAAATTCTGATAAAAAGTATTTAAACTGGAATTTAATTGTAAATTTATTTAATCGTCTTAAAGAAGATAAAAAAAGAAATATTAGACTAATGAAGCAATATTTTTTAAAAGTAGGTGATTTTGAAGATATACTTAAAAAAGAAGATTTAGAAGAGTGCTTTATAGATGAAATACTGATTAAAATTTTTGAAGTTTTGTTTAAATCTGATATAGATAATAAAGATTTTAATTTACAAAACAGGAATAATTTAAATAAATTTTATATTGAATCTATTGTGGAAAACAGTCTAGTTGATATGAACGAAATTAGATTAAAAATTGTTGAAGATATAGAAATAGCAAGAAAGAATTTAAAAGAAAAAAATGAAAGCGAAAAAAAAGCAAAAGAATTTGAAGAGAGAAAAAAGCTGATAAATGAAACTTATTTAAATTATATGTATGATTTAAAATATGATGGGAAAAAATTTGTAGATGATATGTATAAACTTTTAAATAACGAAGAAGATAAAGAAGAAAATATTATGTGGATGATATCTTTTAATACTTTCACTTTCTATATAAAAGATTTTTTCATTAAGTTAGATAAAGATAGAGAGGAAGAGTTCAAAAAGTTTTATATAGAAAAATCCAAAATTTTTATAAAAAATGGATATCAAAGTATGCAAAGATATTTTTTTGAAGAAGCAGATTTTTTAAATCAGGATATTAGAAAAGAGCTAGAAGAGTATTATAATAAGCTAAATCAAAATGATTTTAAGGATACAAAAACAAATCAAATAGATATATTGAAAATAATAAAATCTATCTATAAAGATAGAAGAACCTATAATAAAGAGGAAGAAAGTATATTAAATCAAATTAAAAAAGAAGAACACAAAGATAAACTAATACAAAATAGAGAATATTTTGAGGCAACATTTGATTTAATGAACTGGTTAAAAGGTTTTTCTGGCAATAAACCTTTTAATAATTTTTATAATACAACTGTTGAAGTTTATAAGGAATTATTTGAAGAAGATAATTATAAACATAAGATGAAATTTGTATTAAATAATTTTGGTATAAAGATTGAAAATGACAATGAAGAGGAACTTATTGATGACAAATAAAGAAAAATATAGAGAATTTTGTAAAAAAGAGAAAGATATTCCTATTTTTAGTAAAGATTGGTGGCTTGACACTGTTTGCCAAGAATCGGATTGGGATGTAACTCTTTTTGAAAAAGGTGGAGAAATTTGGGCATCTTTACCTTATCAAAAAACAAAAAAAGCTATTTTTGAAATAATAACTATGCCAAAACTCACTCAAACTATGGGAGTGTACATAAAATATCCACCAAAACAAAAGTATTATAAAAAACTATCTTGGGAAAAAGAGGTTATGGAAAATTTGATTTCAAATCTTCCAAAGGTAGATTATTTTTCACAAAACTTTCATCACTTTATTACTAATTGGCTTCCTTTTTATTGGGCAGGATTTGAACAAACTACAAGATATACATATATAATTGAAAATATCAGTATTGAAGAACTTGAAAAGAATTTTGAAACAGATATAAGAAGAAGAAGAAGAAAGGCTTATGAAATAGGAATTGAAATCATAGAGAGTGAAGATATAGAAACATTTTATAAATTAAATACTATGACATTTGCAAGACAAAATATAGATATATCTTATAGTTTTGAATTTGTAAAAAATCTTTTTGAAAAATGTAAAGAAAACAGTGCTGTAAAAATGTATTTTGCAAAATATCAAGATGAAGTTATAGCTGTAAACTTTTTGGTATATGACGACAATACTGTTTATTATCTTATGGGTGGAATAGACCCATCTAAAAAAGATTTAGGAGCTATGGATGCAATACAATTTGAAAGTATCAAGTTTGCTTTAGAAAGTGGAAGAAGATTTGATTTTGAAGGAAGTATGATAGAGAGTATTGAAAAATATTTCAGAAGTTTTGGAGCAATCCAAACACCATATTTTAGTATTGCAAAAACTAATTCAAAACTATTAAAGATACGAAAACTTATTAAAGAGTTTTTGTTTTTATAATTTGAATTTAGATAAAATGAAAATCTTTTAAAAGGAGTACAAATGCAATTAAAAAAGATAGAAATAGACAATTTTAAGTCATTGGTAGATTTTGAGATGACATTTG
Organism: Aliarcobacter sp.; assembly: GCA_039810345.1. Classification (GTDB taxonomy): domain Bacteria; phylum Campylobacterota; class Campylobacteria; order Campylobacterales; family Arcobacteraceae; genus Aliarcobacter. The sequence goes on from JBDHWU010000014.1 coordinate 4,717, forward strand.
AAAAATTCAACTGTATTGTTGGATTAAATGGTTCTGGAAAATCTACACTCCTACAAGCTTTGGATCTGATTTCACAGATGATGAAAGGAGATATTTCAAACTGGTTAAAAAAAAGAAATTGGGTATCAAAAGATTTGCACTCAAAATTTACAAAAGCAAAAAACATATCTTTTAAGCTCTATCTCGAAGAAAATGAAAAAGATTGTATTTTTAAAGAATATATTTATGAAGCTATTTTTAACTCATCAAAACTAAGATGTACTAGTGAATCTATATTTATAGATGGAAATAGAGTATTGAAGATTGAAAATTCAAAGATTTTTTTAGGTAACCAAGATGGTATAGAGATAATACAAGAGTATGAAGGTTCTTTATTATCTAGTATGAAAGAAAATAAATTTGAAGAAGGATTACTTAAGCTAAAAAATTTTATAAAAGAGATAACATCTCTTGATCTTTTATCTCCACAAGCATTACGCCAAAAATCACGAAATGATGGTAAAGAGTTGGGATTGAGTGGAGAATATCTTACTACATTTTTATATGCTTTAAAAGAAGATAAAAAAGATATGCTTTTTAATCAACTTAAAAAATGTTATCCAAATATTTTGTCATTTGAACTAACTCGTTCTAGAAATGGATGGAAAAAATTAGAAGTTATAGAGCAATTTGGAAATAGTAAAATAACTACAGAAGCAAGGCACTTAAATGATGGATTTCTAAGATTAATAGCTTTACTAGCTCAGTTATTTACTTCAAAAGATTTTTTACTTTTTGATGAGATAGAAAACGGAATAAATCCAGAACTTGTAGAGTTTTTGATAAATAGTATTATGAAATCTTCTCATCAGATTTTGGTTACTACGCACAGCCCTTTAATATTGAACTATATAGAAGATGATATTGCTAAAAAATCGATAAAATATATCTATAAAACCAAACAAGGATTTACAAAAATAATAAATTTTTTTGATATCCCTTCAATGGCAAAAAAACTTGATGTAATGGGAGCTGGAGAAGTATATGCTGACACAAACTTATCGAGACTATATGAAGAAATTATTACTTTGGAAAATAAGATATGATTTTGGTTTTAAGTGGTGAGGGAAAGACTGATTTAGGTGAATTGGATTTTGAAACTGGTGAATTTAAAGCAGGTGCCATGTATATGATAATTGATAAAATCATAGAAACAAAATATAACTATTCGCCTTATCGTACTTCAAAGGATAATATCAAATATATACCAGAATCTGAGTTATCAAAAAAAGCAAAAAGCTTAAAACCTATCAAATTACCAAGTGCAAATAGCAAAAAAGAAACAGCTTATTTTTTTAGAAATGCAAGAGCCTTAGCTACAATTTCAAAAGAATATGAGAATAGTATAGCAATATTTTTTAGAGATAGTGATGGGACAAATAGTTCAACAAATAGTGAATGGCAATATAAATACGACTCTATTTTAAAAGGATTTGACTCAACTAATTTTAAAAAAGGTATAGCAATGCTTCCAAAACCAAAATCGGAAGCTTGGTTGATTTGTGCTTTAAAAAACAAATATCAAAACTGCAATAACTTAGAAAATGAATCTGGAAATGATGCTTCGCCAAATAGTTTGAAAAAACAATTAGAAGTTTATAACCTATCAAATGAGCAAATTTGTGAGAAAATAGAAAACAATGAGATAGATATAGAAAAAATAAAAATGAATAGTTTTGAAAAATTTAAATCGAGACTAGAAGAGATTATAAATGATTAAAATAACAATACCAAACAACAACATAGCTGAGAGAAAATATATACTTGATATTATATTTGATGAATTTTTAGGATTAGACTTTAAAGTGCTAGAAAGTGATGATTGTCAAGATTGGGAAATAGAACTTGAAAATGGTTCAAAGATTATATTTGAAGACCACTTTTTTAATAAATATCTAAAAGAGTTAGAGTATTTAAAACTTGAAAATATTCCTTCAAAAGTAGAGTTTGCAGAAAATGAATTTATAGTAGAAGATAATATTCCAATAATCTATGGAAATACAAAATTAGAAACTAAAAACTATGAACTAGAAACTAAAAACCAAAAACTAAAAACTATCTTCTGTGGTATTGATATTTTTGCATCTAGTTTTTTCATGCTTACAAGGTGGGAAGAGTATGTAAATAAAAATAGAGATAAACACGATAGATTTTCAGCTCTTGAGAGCTTGGCTTACAAAAATGGCTTTTTAGATAGACCTATAGTAAATGAATATGTAGAGATGTTAAAAAATATGTTGCTAGAACTTGGATTAAGCCAAAAACTAAAAACTAGAAACTATCAACTATTTATTAGTTGCGATGTTGATCAGCCATTTGATTGTACAGTGGAAAATATTCAAAATCTTATACGAGTATGTAGTGGAGATATACTTAAGCGAAAAAGTATAAAAGAGTTTATAAAAAGAGTAAGACGATATATTTTCAATAAACTTGAAAATTATAAATATGATGAGAACTATACTTTTGATTGGTATATGGATATTTGTGAAAAAGCTAGAACAAAAGCTGCATTTTACTTCATACCTACAAGTAAAGAAGTGCAAAATGGATGTTATGAACTAAAAGATAAAAAGATACAAAATCTTATAAAATATATAGATAGTCGAGGTCATGAGATAGGAGTACATGGAAGCTATCAAACATACAAAGACAAAGAAAAAGCAAAGTTACAAAAAAATATGTTTGATGATACCTTGTGTAACTTGGGTATAAAACAAAAAGTAGTAGGAAATAGGCAACATTATCTAAGATGGGATAGTTCTATTACTCCAATGGTTTTAGAGTATGCAGGATTTGAGTACGATACTACAGGTTCATATGCTGATAGACCAGGGTTTAGATATGGAGTTTGTTATGAGTTTAGTATGTTTGATATTTTAAATAGAAAAAAACTAGCTATAAAACAAAGACCTCTTATAGTTATGGAGTGTACAATTATAGATGATATGTATATGGGATTGGGTTATAGTCAAGAAGCATTACAAGTGATGAAAGAATTAAAACAAAAGTGTTTTAAATACAATGGCAATTTTTCACTTCTTTGGCATAATAGTCACTTTAAGACTGAAAAAGATAAAAAGATGTTTGAGGATATAGTTCGATGTTAGTATTATCAAAATTTACTCTTTTTTTTATTATGCTTAGTAGTTTATTATTATATTTATTTACAAATATTAAGTTAATTGGTGAAGGCTCATCTGCTTTGGCTGTACTAGGATTTTCAGTTATGATTGGAATATTTATGATTGTATTAGAAATAGTTTTGAAAAAAAGCATTTATGTTAAAAAATCATTTTTGTTTTTAATATTATTTTTTATATATTTTATTGTAAATATTACACTTAATCGCCCAAATGATTTAAAAGCTTTATTGCTGGCAACTACTGGTGGAATAGTTCTTTTTTATATACTTGGTAGCTTAGTTTCAACTAATCTACTTTATATCAAAGAAAAGATATTAAACTCAAATAAATTTTTAAATATGTTTAACTTTTTTTATACAGTCTTATCTATTATTTTTTTAGTACTCTTTTTAGATACTTTTATGACTCTTGCAGAAAATGTTAGAGAAGACTTGTTTTTGTTAGCTGATTTAAATGGAATGTATCAAAGACCAGGTGATTTTTTGACTATAAGCTTTTTCATCTATTCGTTTACAACAGCATTCTTTCTTTTTGTAAATAAATATACTAAAAAAGGTAAATTAGTTAATTTTATGAGTTTTGTATTATTCGAACTTTATTGTTTGCTTACTATTGGAGGAATGATACTTTCTCAAATGATAGGTTCAAACAATACTTTGGTAAATCTAGGTGGATTGCTGTTTGCTACTACTATATTTTATATTTTTATCAACTTTACAAAATCAGAAAATTTATTATCTCAGATAAAGCTAAATATAAAAAAAATATTTCTAAGTAAGCTTACTTCTAAGCTTTTTGGTTCTATATTTGTATCACTTTTTATAGTATTTGTTTTACTTGTAGGATTGATAAACTTCTTTGATATAGATTTAGATAGGTTTAGAATATTCGGTTTTGGTTCAGGAGAAGTGAGTTCTGTAAGTAGTAGGTTAGCTTTATTGGATAACTTTCTAATTAACTTTGACTATAATCCAATATTTGGGAATATGGCAGTAGATATTTTAACAACAGGGGAAGGAACTTATGTTCATAGTTTTATAATATCTTTATTGACACATTTGGGAATAGTTGGATTTATACTCTTTTTTATTTATCTCTTTATTGCTATCAAAGAAAGATTAAATAATCATGATGAACTTTATGTAAATAACTTAGTTACTCTATATAGTTTAATAGTTTTTACAGGAATATTTACCATAGCATCATTTGGAACTTTTATCACATGGGTTCCACTTTGGTTTTTGCTTGGATTAATTTTCCCACCAATAGTACTTAAAAATAGAAAGGAATTAAACTTTGAAAAAAGTAACATCAATAGTATTAAATAACTTTAAAAACGACAGTCGTGTTTTAAAAGAAAATATATCACTTCAAAAAGCTGGATATGAGGTACAAGTAGTTGCACTTCATGAAGAATCTTTGGCAGAATTTGAAGAAGTACAAAATATACCTGTGCATAGAGTCAAGCTCAAAACTCGTGGATGGTCAAAGCAAAAATTAATACAGCTGATTAAATATTTTGAATTTATTTATAAAGTAGTTAAGCAATATAAAAAGAGTGATATTATCCACTGTAACGATCTAAATTCACTTCCAATAGGTGTGATCATAAAAAAGTTTTTTAATAAAAATGCAAAAATAGTTTATGATGCACACGAGTATGAAACAGAGTTAAATGGTCTAAAAGGTATTCAAAAGAAGCTTGTTAAATGGCTAGAGAGAAAACTTATAAAATATGCTGATAAAGTGATAACTGTAAGTGATGCTATAGCAGATGAATATGTAAAACTTTATGACATAAAAAAACCTGCATTAGTTTTAAATACTCCATCATATAAAGAGATAGAAAAGAAAAATATATTTAGAGAGACATTAGGTATAAAAGAAACTCAAACAATATTTTTATATCAAGGTGGGTTAAGCAAAGGTAGAGGAATAGAGATACTTCTTGAAGCGTTTAAAACTATTGATAATGAAAATGCAGTGATAGTTTTTATGGGTTATGGTCCTTTAGAAAACCTGATAAAAGAAACATCAAAAGAGTATAAAAATATCTATTTTCATCAAGCAGTGTCACCTGATGTATTGCTTGACTATACTAGTAGTGCTGATTTTGGCATTTCTACTATTGAAGATAGTTGCTTAAGTTATAGATATTGTTTACCAAATAAAATGTTTGAGTATCTTATGGCTGAGATACCTGTAATAGTATCTAATCTTTATGAGATGAAACGGCTAGTAGAGTTTAACAAGATAGGAACTGTAGCAAAAGAAAATAGTCCAGAGGGATTAAAAGAAGCAATAGAAGAAGCTGTGAAGTTAGATAAAGAAGAATTAAAAACTAACATTAGAAAAGTAAAAACTATTTATAATTGGGAAGAGCAAGAGAAAGTGTTGATTAAATTATATGAGGAACTGAAATGATAGCAATACTTGATTATGGAATAGGAAATTTAAAATCTATTTATAATATGTTTAAAAAAGTGGGTGTAGAATCAATTATTACATCAGATATAGAAATTATAAAAAAAGCTGATAAATATCTTTTACCAGGTGTTGGTTCTTTTGACCATGGAATAAATAGTCTCAAGAGTGCATCTTTTTTTGAAACTTTAGAAAAAGAGGTATTAGAAAATAAAAAACCTATTTTGGGTATTTGTCTTGGTATGCAACTTTTGACAAATAGTAGTGAAGAAGGAAAAGAAAAAGGTCTTGGATGGATAGATGCACAAACTATCAAGTTTGATTTAGAGGATAAGAGTTTATCGATTCCTCATATGGGATGGAATAAAACAAATCCAACTAATACAAATGATGTTTTTAAAAACTTAGAAGATAATAGATTTTATTTCGTTCACTCTTATCATGTGGTTTGTAAAGATGAAAAAAATATTTTAGCTTCGTCTTATTATGGACAAACTTTTACTTGTAGCATATATAAAGATAATATTTACGGGGTACAGTTTCATCCAGAAAAAAGTCATAAATTTGGTATGCAACTACTTAAAAACTTTGGAGAGATGTAATGCTACAAAAAAGAGTAATTCCATGTTTGCTTTTGCATAAAGGTGGACTTTATAAGACTGAGAAATTCAAAAAGCCTACATATATAGGTGATCCTATAAATGCTATTAAAATATTCAATGAAAAAGAAGTGGATGAGTTGATGTTTTTAGATATAGATGCAAGTGTAGAAAATAAAGAACCAAACTATAAGATGATAGAAGATATTGCTAGTGAATGTTTTATGCCACTATGTTATGGTGGTGGGGTTAAAAATGTAGAACAAATGAAAAAAATATATGCTCTTGGAGTTGAAAAAATATCTCTAAGTAGTCAAGCAGTAATCAATCCAAATCTTATAAAAGAAGCAGCTAATATATTTGGAAATCAATCTGTAATAGTAACAATAGATATAAAAAAAGATTTTTGGGGAAAGAAAAAAGTTTTTATAAATAATGCTAAGAAAAATACTAAGTTGAATCCTATTAATTTTATAAAACAAGTAGAGTCTTTAGGTGCTGGTGAGATAGTGATAAACTCTTGTGATAATGATGGAGTAATGAAAGGTTATGATATTGAGCTTTTAAAAGAGATAAAATTAAATACAAAAATACCTATCATAGCTCTTGGAGGAGCTGGAAATCTAAATCATATAAAAGATGTTTTTGAAACTACAAAAGTAGATGCTGTAGCTTGTGGAAGTATGTTTGTATATCAAGGACCACTTAAAGGAGTACTTATCAGCTATCCTCCATATCAAAAAATTCAAGAATTGTTAGGAAAAGGAGTTTAAAAATGAGTATTAAAGTATGTAATAGATGTGTTATGGACACCACTATTAAAATAATAGATTTTGATGAAAAAGGTATTTGTAATTATTGTAAAACTTATGAACATAGAGTATCTACCGAACTTTATAAAGAACCTGAAAGAAGTCAAAAACTAAATCTACTTATTGAAAAAATAAAAAAAGATGGAAAAAATAAAAACTATGACTGTGTAATTGGTGTAAGTGGAGGAGTTGATAGTAGTTATGTTGCTCACTTAGTAAAAGAATTTGCTTTAAGACCTCTGGCAATTCATTTAGATAATGGATGGAATAGTGAACTTGCAGTTCAAAATATTCAACAACTTTTGAATAAATTGGATATTGATTTATATACACATGTTATTGATTGGGAAGAATTTAAAGATTTACAAAAAGCATTTATAAAATCTTCTGTAGAAAATCTTGAAATACCAACAGATCATGCTATTAATGCCTTATTGCTTAAAATGGCAGATAAACATGGAATAAAGTATATTTTAAATGGAAGCAATCTGGTGACTGAAGGAATACTCCCTATTCAAGGGGGAAGAAATATCGATTATAGATTGTTAAAAGATATTCATAATAAATTTGGGACTAAAAAAATTAAAACATATCCATCTATTAGTATCTGGAATTTTGCCTACAAAGTACTTGTAAAAAAAATAAAATATATCCCTATATTAAATTATATTGATTTTGATAAAGAAAAAGCTATTGAGTTACTTGAGGATAAGTATGGATGGAGAAGATATGGAGGCAAACACTATGAATCAATTTTTACAAGATTTTTTCAAGGATATATCTTACCAAATAAATACAATTATGATAAAAGAAAAGCACATCTCTCTACTATGATAATGTCAGGACAAATAACTAGAGATGATGCTTTGCTAGAATTAAAAAATAATCCATATCCAGATCAAAAGTTATTAGAAGAAGACTTAGAGTTCTTTTTAAAAAAATTTGATTTTACGAAAAAAGAGTTTGAAATAATTATGAAAGAAACTCCTAAAGACCCAAAAGAGTTTAAATCTTATGAAAGTATGCTTGAAAAATTAAAACCTTTGGTTTTAAAGATAAAAGAGTATGCCAAAGGAAATTAACTTTGAAAAATATCAATATACATATTTATCCAAGTAATATGACAAATGAAAGTAGAATTTTCAAAGAATCAAAATTTATATCAACAAATTGTGATTTTGAAAAAATTATTTTATTAGGTATTTGGAAAGAGGGATTAAATAAAGATGAACAGTATGAAGGTAACATACATATAAAAAGAGTTTCATTATTCAATATTAAAAAGAGGTCAATTTTATATTTATACTATTTTATCTATGTATTTGTATTTATAATTTCACAGAGACCTAAGATGATAAATATTCATACTTTAGAATTTTTACCTTTATCACTAATTGCTAAGATTTTTAAAATAAGGATTATCTACGATACTCATGAATTGGAAACAGAAAAAGCTAATTTTAAAGGTTTTAGAAAAAAAATATCTAAAATAATAGAAAAAACTTTTATTGGATTTGTAGATAAAGTCATAGTTGTAGGAGAAGCTATCGCAGATGAGTATAAAAAAATGTACCCTAAAATGGATAGACCATTTGTCGTATTAAATACACCAAATTATAAAATAACTCAAAAAAATGATTTGTTTAGAGAAAAATTTAATATTGATAAAGAAAAGATTATATTTCTTTATCAAGGAGCTATTTCTCCTAGTAGAGGAGTTGAAATTTTATTAGAAACATTTAAAGATACAGATAAAGTTATAGTTTTTATGGGTTATGGTTCTTTGGTTGATAAAGTTAAAGAATATTCTTTGAAATATAAAAATATATATTTTCATGAAGCAGTTAAACCTGAAGTTTTATTGAATTATACTTCATCAGCAGATATAGGTTTTTGTTTAATAGAAAATAGTTGTAAAAGTTATGATTATTGTATGCCAAATAAAATGTTTGAATATATAATGGCAGGAATACCTGTTATTGCAAGTGATTTATTTGAGATGAAAAAAATTATTAACTTATATAAAATTGGAGTAACTATAGATTATAAAAATATTAATATATTAAAAGAAAAAATTAATAATATTTCGATTGAAAATATAGATGCTTTCATAGAAAATATTGAAGATTTCAAGAAAAAATTTAATTGGGAACGACAAGAAGAAACTTTACGGGAGATTTATATAAATATATGAATATTTGGATATTTAATCATCATGCTTTAACTCCTAATATGAGTGGAGGAACAAGACACTATGATTTTGCAAAAGAACTTATAAAAAGAGGTCATAGTGTTACCATTGTAGCTTCTAGCTTTCATTACTCAAAGTATAAAGAGATGAAAGATTATAAAGACAAAAATTATTTATGTGAGAAAATAGATGGTATAGATTTTATTTGGATAAAAACACCACCTTATTTTGGAAATGGCATTAGTAGAGTGAAAAATATGATTTCTTATACTTATAAAATTTTGAAATATATACCAAAATTAGATTTATCAAAACCAGATATCATAGTAGGATCATCTGTTCATCTTTTTGCTGTTTGGGCTTCTTATAAATTATCATGTAGATATCAAACTCCTTTCATTATGGAAGTAAGAGACCTTTGGCCTCAAACTTTGATAGATATGGGAATGTCTAAATGGCATCCATTTATAGTATTACTTAGTTGGCTTGAAAAATACTTATATAAAAAAGCTGATAATATTATTTCAAATCTCCCTTATGCTTATGATTATATAGGTAAGTTTGTTGAAAAAGAAAAGTTTATTTGGATATCAAATGGTGTTGATTTATCAAATATAAAATATACTCCAAAAGAAAAAAATGATAAGTTTATAATTAGCTATACAGGAGCAATAGGAGTTGCAAATAATCTTCAAATTCTTTTAGATGTTGCAAAAAAACTAAAAGATGAGAAAGATATATATTTTAGAATAGTTGGAGAAGGAGTAGAGAAAGAAAAGCTAAAAGTTTTTGTGAAAGAAAATAAGCTTTCAAATGTAAGTATAGAAAATTCTGTACCAAAAAATGAAGTAACAAATATTTTACAGAATAGTGATATTCTTTTTTTAAGTTTAAAGGATAGTCCATTATATAGATTTGGGATAAGTTTGAATAAACTTTTCGATTACATGGCTAGTGGAAGAGTTATAATATTTTCTGGGAATTCAAAAAATAATCCAATCAAAGATGCAAATGCAGGTTATAGTATAGCTCCTGATAATGTCGAAGTTTTAGAAAAAACTATTTTAGAAATTTATAATTTATCTCAAGAAAAAAGAGATACAATAGGCCAGAAAATAAGAAAATATGCTGAAAATAATTACTCTATTGAAATTTTAGTAGATAAGTTTGAGAAGTTATTAGAAGATGAAATTAGGAAGAAAAATGCTTAAATCACTATTTGACAAAATCCTAGCACTATTTTTAATAATACTTTTTTCACCTATTTATATAATAGTAAGTTTACTTATATTTTTCAAAATGGGAAGTCCTATACTGTTTAGACAAAAAAGACCAGGATACAAAGAGAAAATATTTGGTATATATAAGTTTAGAACTATGACAAATGAGAAAGATGTAGATGGAAACTTACTCCCAGACGATAAAAGATTAGTAGGAATTGGTAAATTTATAAGAAGTACAAGCTTAGATGAACTTCCACAACTTTTCAATGTGTTAAAAGGAGAGATGAGTTTTGTAGGACCTAGACCACTTCTTGTTGAGTATCTTCCTTTATATAATCAAAAACAAAAAAGAAGACACGATGTAAAGCCAGGTATCACAGGATGGGCTCAAGTAAATGGAAGAAATGCTATAAGCTGGGAGCAAAAGTTTGATTATGATATTTGGTATGTAGAAAATCAATCCTTTTGGCTTGATATAAAAATACTTTGGCTGACATTTTTAAAAGTTGTAAAAAGAAGTGATATTAGTTCAAGCACGAGTGCAACTATGGAAAAGTTTATGGGAAGTGAAGAAAAATAGATTTTAATTTAATCTATTAATATAATAAAATCAAGTTTGTATAATACAAGTTTTAGTATGATACAAGATAAATTTTAAGGAGAAAAAATGTTTGAACAAATATATACAGATTTACCTCAATACAATGTCTATACAAACTCTGTTACTCCTTTAGTGCACTATTTTAAAGAACACAAAAACAGTATCCCAACTGAATCAGAAATAAACAAGCTTCTACCGTATGCTAAACAAACAGATTTTATTTTGATTACATTTCATGAGATTTTAGATGATTTAAATTATGACAAAGAAAAGTTTGAAAATATTATATTTACTTTTGATGATGACTACGATATGTTAAAAGAGTTCATCTCAAAATTAAATCCAACTTTAAAATCTCATAGTGAACTATTAAAGATATCAGAAAGCATCTTGACAAATTTAATAAAAGCACAAAATGAATTAGGAATAATAATATCTCAAAATGAATATAAAAAAATCTAACTTATATTTAAGAGATATTTCTAAGCTAAAATTAGATTTATCTTCTCAAATTGATAAAATTTTAAACCTTTTTGAAGGTAATCCAAACCACCCATCACTTCACAATAAAAATATAAAATGCAAAAGAGCAGAAAATCTATTTAGTATAAGAGTAAATAAACAATATAGAATATTGTATTTAAAATATGATGAATACATAGAGTTAAATAGATTTTTAGACCATGATAAATACGATAGACTTACGAAAGATTGTTAAATGAAGAAAATATATATCTATGGTGCAAGTGGGCATGGCTTGGTTGTAGCGGATATTGCCCTGTCTTGTGGTTATGAAGAGATTATTTTTATAGATGATGATATTCAAAAAGGTTTTAAAACTTTTGAAGATATTAAGGAAAACAATCATATTCCAATAGCCTTTGGAATAGGGGACAATAAAATCAGATCAATACTGTATGAAAAAGCAAAAAAACAAGGTTTTATTTTACCTGTATTAATTCATCCAAGTAGTATAATTTCACCTAGTGTAAAACTAGACGAAGCAACAGTTGTTATGCCAAATGTTGTTATAAATGCAAAATCAAATATAGGAAAATGTACTATTTTAAATAGCTCTTGTGTAGTTGAACATGAGTGTAGTATTGGGAATTTTGTGCATATTTCACCAAAAGTAGCACTTGCAGGAGATGTAAAAGTTGGAGATTATACACATATTGGAATAGGAAGTAGTGTTGTACAGTGCTTGAGTATTGGAAAAAATTGTATTATAGGAGGAGGAAGTATGGTAATAAACAATATAGAGAATTTTAAAAAATTTGTAGGAGTTCCTGCAAAAGAGTTAGCTAAAAATCGGGGGGGGGGGTAAATCTTAGTTACTATTCTCCTTATCTTTCACAAAAGGTTGCTTCATGAATGCTATTTATGGTATTTACGGAGCAAGTGGATTTGGAAAGGAGATTTTACCACTTCTAAAAGAACAAATTGATAAAGAATCGAAAATTGTTTTTATAGACGATGGTAATGTTCCAGAAAAACTTTTGGGATATGATATTTTAAAATTTGAGCAATTTCTTAAATTAGAAGAAGAAAAATTTGTAACAATAGCTATTGCAAATAGTACTATTAGAGAAAAACTAACTTTAAAATGTTTAGAAAACAGTATAAATATTTTAAATGTAAAAGCACAAAATAGTGTTGTTTTAGAAAATGTAGATATTGAAGATGGATATATTTTATGCCCTTTTGTAACACTTACTTCTGATATAAAAATAGGTAAGGGTTTTCAAGCAAATTTATATAGTTATGTCGCACATGATTGTATTATAGGGGATTATGTTACATTTGCACCCTCTGTAAAATGTAATGGAAATGTTCATATAGAAGACAATGCTTATATAGGAACAGGTGCTATTATTCATCAAGGAAAACCTGGTAAACCTTTAGTTATAGGCAAAGGTGCCATAATTGCTGCAGGTTCTGTTGTAACAAAAAGTGTAAAAGCAGGTACTACAGTATTTGGAAATCCAGCTATTGAATTTACAAAAGAAAATCTAAAGAGGAGGATGTAATGTCTAGCTCTTTAGTTTTTAATTATATCCCTATTGAAGAAATACAAGAGGATATGGAAGTAAGTTATAGTCAGACTATTACAGATGCTGACATAAAAGCGTTTGCAGGAATAAGTGGAGATAGAAATCCTGTACATATGGATGAAGATTACGCACAAAATTCTAGATATAAAAGAAGAATTGCTCATGGAATGATGTCAGCTTCATATTTTTCAGCTCTTTTTGGTACAAAAATTCCAGGAGAAGGTTGCGTATATGTTGCTCAAAGTTTGCAATTTAAACGACCAGTTTATGTTGGGGATACAGTTGTTGCCACTGTGAAAGTTACAAAAGTAGATTTAGATAAAAGAAGAGTATTTTTTAGAACAACTTGTAAAGTGAGAAATAAAGTTGTAATAGATGGAGAAGCTGAGCTATATGTACCAATAAATTGAGTTTAGCCTTAAAATAAATTACCATTCTTTACTTATTTTTTGATAAACTACTTTAAATTATTAAAAGTAAGTTAGGAAATATAAATGAATAAAAGATTGTTTTTAAGTTCACCACATATGGGTGGAAATGAATTAAAATATATTGAAAAAGTTTTTGAAAGTAATTATATTGCACCACTTGGTGAGTATGTAAACAAATTTGAAGATAGTATTAAAAACTATACAAATAGCTCAAATGCACTTGCAACTACAAGTGGAACAGCTGCTATTCATTTGGCTTTGAGAGTTTTAGGGGTAAAAGAAGGGGATGATGTACTTGCTTCTACTTTTACATTTATTGGTTCAGTAAGTGCTATTTTATATCAAGGTGCAAATCCAGTTTTTATAGATAGTGACAAAGAGACTTGGAATTTATGTCCAAAACTTTTAAATAAATATCTTTGTGAGTGTGAGAAAAAACCAAAAGCTTTGATAGTAACTCATCTATATGGACAATGTGCAAATATAGAAAAAATAGCTGATATTTGTAATCTTCATGGTGTGTATTTGATAGAAGATGCAGCTGAAAGCCTAGGATGTACTTTAGATGGTAGGCATACAGGAACTTTTGGGGATTTTGGAATTTACTCTTTTAATGGAAATAAAATCCTAACTACAAGTGGTGGTGGAATGCTTGTTTCAGGCAATAAAGATTGGATTGAAAAAGCAAAGTTTTACTCAACTCAAGCAAAAGAACCATTTATTCATTATGAGCATTTAGAGTATGGATATAACTATAGAATGAGTAATGTTTTAGCTGCAATTGGAGTGGCTCAAATGGAAGTTATTGAAGATAGAGTTGCTAAGAAAAGAGAGATTTTTGAGTGGTATAAAGAGTTTTTAAGTGATATTGAAGAGATAGCGTTTATGCCAGAATTTGAAAATAGTAGAGGAAATAGATGGCTTACTACTTTAACTTTTGAAAAAACTTCTTATGAAAAAATCATGAAAGCTTTGGATGAAGTAAATGTAGAATCAAGACCACTTTGGAAACCAATGCATCAACAAAAGCTATTTGAAAATGCAAAATCAGTTTTAAATGGAGTAAGTGATGAACTATTTAGAAAAGGACTTTGCCTAGCAAGTAGTACGACTATGGCAAAAGATGATGTAAAAATGATTTGCGATGTTATAAGAAAGAATCTGGATTAAAATTAAGATATATGCAAAATCATCCTTTATATTCGGAAGTAACTTATATAATAAAAAAATTAAAATAAGATAATAAAGATAAAATGAGCGATATAGCAAAACTAATAAATCAAAAAGAGAATAGAAAATTAGAGTTTAAACAAGAACTTCCAAGCAAAGATAAACTTATAAAAACTTCTATTGCATTTTCTAATTCTCAAGGTGGAGATTTGATTATTGGTATATCTGATAATGGAGATATTATAGGAATAGATGAAGATAGTGTTGTAAAATATGAGGAGTTTATCTCTAATACTATTTATGATAATTGTGCACCAAATATAATTCCAGAGATATTTTCTGTACGGGTTAAAAACAGACTTCTTTTGGTAGTGCATATTTATCCATCAAACCAAAAACCACACTATATAAAAAAGGATGGTAAACTCAAAGGCACTTATATTAGGGTTGGCTCTAGCAATAGAGTTGCCACTCTTGATATATTAGAAAATCTTGAAAGAGAGAAAAGAAGTATCTCCTTTGATAGTGTTTTATTGTATGAATATGAGTATAAAGATGGACTTTTAAGTCCTATTGATAAATATATTTCAGATATTTTGAAAGAAAAACCATCAATACATCTATATGAAAAGCTAAAACTTATTAAAAAAGATAGAGAAAATTACTATTTTACAAATTTGGGGATTTGGTTTAGCTCTATTAAAGATGAACTTTTTCCACTTTTGAAAGTAGAGTGTGCAAGATTTAAAGGAACTACTACAAAAGTTTTTATAGACCAGGCAACTTTTGATGAAGATATAATAGATAGCATAGAAAAAAGTATAGATTTTATAAAAAGAAATATAAAATTAGGTGCAACTATTGGAGAAGTTTACAGGGAAGATAGGTGGGAATATCCACTACTTGCTATTAGAGAGGTTGTTATAAATGCAGTTGTTCATAGAGATTACAGTATTTTAGGAAGTGATATAAAAATAGCTATTTTTGATGATATGATAGAAATCACAAGCCCTGGGGTGCTAATAATCGATAAAGAGAAACTAGGGCTTGGATATAGTGAACTTAGAAATCAAAATCTAGGAAATTTATTAAAAAAGATGAAAATTATAGAGCAATGGGGAACAGGCTATGAAAAAATAGCAAATGAGCTAAAAGAGTATCCAGAAATAAAAGTAGAGATAGACGATAGTTCATCTTTTGTACAAATAAGATTTATAAAACACAACCCTACCCAAGAAACTACCCAAGAAACTACCCAAGAAACTACCCAAGAAACTAGAAAATTAACTTCTAGGGAAATGATTGTTTTAGAATTAGAAAATGATAAATATCTTACAAGAGATGAACTAGCTAGTAAAATAGGAATAAGCCCAGATGCTATAAAACAACATCTTGCAAATCTTAAAAAAGATGGTGTAATAAAAAGGGTAGGTAGCACAAAAGCTGGATATTGGGAAGTATTACAAATAAAGAATAGAAGAAATTAAAAGACAAAGGGAATATATGAAATCACTATTTGATAAACGATTTTTAGGTTTAGTTGTAACAGTAGTTATATCTACTTTTACACTATTTTTAGTAGCTTTTTTATTAGCAAAAGAGCTAACATTTACAATTCTTTCCATAGTTATAGCTACAAGACTGATTGCATCTTTTGTACTTTTTGATGACTATAAACTATCTTGGTCAAAAGCTTCTACAAAAACTGGACTTATGAAGATTATATTGTCTGTTGTTAGTTTTGCAGTTTATACACCTATTTTATACTATTTTTATAATATCTCTTTTAATCTTCTATTTATAGAGTTGGTTTTCTATACATTTATTATAAATCTTTTGGTTTATGTGTATAAATATATTCACTCTATTGGGACTAATAAAAAAACAAAAACACTTGTAATATACGGAAGTGGAAGAGCAGGGCTTCAGCTTCAAAGAGAGTTTTTAAATAGTGAGTATAAGCTAATTTGTTTTATAGATGATGATGAAATTTTACATCATAGAAGTATAGATGGTATTTCTATTTTTTCAAAAGAAAAATATAATTCAAATTATGCAAATACTAAATTTGACTTGATGATTATTGCTATGCCTTCCGCTACAAAAGAAGAGATAAATAAAGTTTATAACTCTATGCAAGATAAATTTGAAACTATTAAAATACTCCCATCTATGACTAATATATTAAAAAATGAAGATTTTTCAAAGCAGTTAAAAGATATAGAAGTTGAAGATTTACTTGCACGTCATCCAAAAGATTTGGATAAAAGGCAAATAGAATCTTTTATCAAAGATAAAGTAGTTTTAATTACAGGAGCTGGTGGAAGTATAGGAAGTGAGATTAGTAGAAAATGTGCTAGTTTTGGAGCAAAACAGCTTATATTACTTGACCACAGCGAGTTTAATTTATACTCAATTGTTGAAGAGTTAAAAGATGCAAATATAGTTCCTGTTATGCAAACTGTTAGAAAAATATCTTTTCTTGAAGAAACTTTTGCTAAATATAAACCACAAATTGTAATTCATGCAGCCGCATACAAGCATGTGCCACTTGTAGAACACAATATTTTAGAAGGTATCACAAACAATGTTTTAGGTACAAAAAACTGTATAGATTTATCTATAAAGCATGATGTAGAAAAATTTGTACTAATATCAACTGATAAAGCTGTACGACCTACAAATGTAATGGGAACTACAAAAAGAATTTGTGAACTCTATGCTCAAAATGTTGATGCAAAAAATACTGAAATTGTAGCTGTACGATTTGGAAATGTACTTGGAAGTAGTGGAAGTGTAATTCCAAAATTCAAAGCACAAATAGAAGCTGGAAAAAATATCACAGTAACTCATCCTGATATTACAAGATATTTTATGCTTATTCCTGAAGCTTGTGAGCTTGTACTTCAAGCAGCTAGTATTGGAAAAGGTGGAGAGATATTTATCCTTGATATGGGCGAACCAATCAAGATTGTAGATTTAGCCAAAAAAATGATAGAACTAAGCGGAAGAAATGAGATACAAATAGAGTTTTGTGGATTAAGACCAGGTGAAAAGCTTTATGAAGAGCTATTAATAAATGATAGTGATGCAAAAACACAATATGAATCAATCACAGTTGCAAGCCCAACAAAATTTGATATAGATGAATTAAATCAAAAAATAGAAGAACTTTTGGTTTGTGATGATAAACTATCAAAACTAAAAGAGATTGTACCTGAGTTCAATCATCAGTTAAATTAGATAAAATGGTGTAATTTTGATAAGAGTTGATAAAATATCAATAAATAAATACTTTGATGAATTAATAAATATATAATACAATATACATATTTTAATCTAATGAGATGCTATGATAGAACTAGGAATATCACAAGCACAAGCTCAATTTACAAAATTACTAACACAAACAGTTTTTATTTTAGATACAAATATTTTTTTGGATTTGATATTAAAAAGAGATGATTATAACAGTGCTTTGATTATTTTAAATGCTATTGAAAAAAGAGTTTTTGAAGGAGTTATTGCAGATATTACAGTTTTAAATATTGATTATATTGCTAAAAAACAATAAAAGAGATTAGAGATTTTTTAAAGTTTATTAACCTATTATTTGAAATAGTTGGAGCAGATAACAAAATCATAGAAGAAGCTTTAAATATAGAAAACATCTTGATTAAGTTTGCTTTTTGTAAAATAAATGAAAATTTAGGAGATTTGAAATTTGAGAGAAAAAATATATTTTATTCCAGGACTTATGACAGATTATAGACTTTGGAGCAGGGTAGCTTCTTTGATTGAAGATAAATTTGAATTAATCTATTTGGAAATACCACAAAGTACAGATTTTGACTATATAAATGAAGTTTTAAAACAGGAGATAAAAGATGAAAAAATAAATCTTCTAGGCTTTTCTTTGGGTGGTTATATAGCTTCATATTTTACAATTAAAAACCCAAACAGAGTAAAAAAACTTTTTATGCTTAGTGCAACTCCTGCAAAAACTCCTATTGAAGAGATAAATAGAAGAAAAGAAAAACTTGAACTTGCAAAACAAAGTCCAATGGTTTTTTTAGATGAGAATAAAGCAAAAACTTTAGTGGAAGAGCAAAATCAAGATGATGAAGAGTTAATAAAAATTATTATGGATATGTTTAATGAAATGGGAAAAGAGAAGTTTATTACTCAACTTGAAAGCACTTTTTATAGAATTGATTTAAGTAAAGAACTAAAAGAGTTAGAAATTCCTGTAACTATGTTTTATAGTAGTGAAGATAGACTTTTAGATGAAGAAGCTATAAGAAAACTCGAGATTGAATCTAAAAATAAAGATCATAATATAAACTTAATAAAAAGAGTTGGAACAAGCCATAATATTGCTTTAGAGTTTCCAGAAGATTTGGCAAATTATATAAAAGAGTGGATAAAAGGTTATGGGTGAACTTATACTTGAAATCATATTTTTTATTGGAAGAATTTTATCTTACCTTTTGTTCCAATTCTTATTTGAACTAATATTTTTTAAGACAGGAAAATTAATTTTAAGCCCATTTACTAGAGATAAATACAAGAAAAATAGTGATTATTTTTATATGTTTATAGGTTTAGCTTTTTGGGTAGCTTTTACGATATTTATAATTATTTTGTATAATAATTAAAAATAAATTTTATAATAAATAACTCTTTATTTTATTTTATTTTAATACCAAAATAAATAAATTTTAGATATTATTTCCCATTATAACTATGAAGGAGATAGCCTATGGCTTTAGGGCAGGTTACATTTAAAATTACAGATGATGTTCAGTTAGCAACTCAGATTGTAATTGTTGCATTTTTGCTTGTTACATTTTTGACTTTAAGAAGGACTTCACATAATGATGTTTTTCCTGTAAGTGTTACAAATGAATTAAAAGGTTTAGGGATTTTAACCGTCGTTTTCGCCCATTTTACTTATATGAAAGTAAATAATTGGGAATTTTTATATCCACTTTCTACTATAGCTGGAGTTGGTGTAGATTTATTCTTACTAATGTCAGGTTTTGGGCTTACTGTTGGTATGATGAAAAAACCAATGGGAGTTTTTGAGTTTTATAAAAAAAGGGTAATTAAAATATTTATTCCATTTTGGATAGCTTTAATTATTATGTTTATTGCTGATTTTGTTGTTTTAGACAAAAGTTATGGTGTAATGTATATGATTAAATCTGCATTAGGATTTTTCCCAACAGCTGATGGTTTTGCTGATGTAAACTCACCATTTTGGTATATTACATGGATGATGATGTTTTATATTTTATTTCCACTGTTTTTTATCAAAAAAGCACCTTGGCTAACTGCAATTATTTTGGCTGTTATTGCTTTGATTATTGGTGGAACAAATCCTTTAGATTTAGGAAGTAATTGGCTTCACAGACTTCATTCAGTGGCATTTTCTATAGGTATGTTAATGGCATACTTCTTAGCTATTAAACCAGATGTGCCAAATAAATTTGTTGAGTCTATCAAAAATTTTAGAGATAATACAAATATTGCTAGATACATTGTAATTATTGTTATGGCGGTTGTTGTAGCTTATGTATCTCAACATACAAGTGGTAAAGATTGGCCTACAATTAAAGCAATTTTAGGTGAAAATTACTTAGTTGAACAATTAGCATGTATTGTCATTATGATGGCATTTGTTGTGATATTTGTACTTAAAAAAGTTGAAAGCAGATTTTTGGCTATTTATGGAACTTTCTCTTATGAAGTATATTTAATTCACTGGCCTTTAATTGGAAGATACGATATTTTCTTTGATTATTTACCTTCTTGGGCTGCTGTTATTGTTTGGATGGTTGTATTTATTCTTGTAAGTATGTTATTACAAAAGCTTGTAACACCTGTTAGTAATTTTGTAGATAAAATTACTAAATAAAAAAGTAGAGATTTTCTCTACTTTTTCTTTATATACACTCCAAAATCATTTGGAACATCAACATTTTTATCATTAAATAATCTTGCAAAATAGTATTTTCCATACTCTTGTTTTAGATGGGAAGGGTCAATATATGCATCTTTATTATTTGAAATACTATTTTCATACATAAAATCCCAATAAGGATATATATTTGCAATTTCTCTTTTCCAAAGATGAAATATATCTAATTTATTAGTATCTTCAAGAAGTTTTAGCATATCAGAGTGGACAGTAGTTGTAAATACTTTAAGATTTACATTGTATTTTTTACACAATTCTACCATTAGTTTATAATATGTTAAGCTATCATCTCCCCACTCAAGAAAGTTTTCATATTTATCTTTATAGCCTTTTAAAGTAGCTTCCCACATAGGTTCTTTAGGATTGTTTTTTATCACTACACTTTGATGATAAGCTGTAATTCCACCATCTTTATATGTAGCTTCAATATCTTTATGACTTAAAACATATTTTAAGTATTTAAAAAGAGGAACCTCTACATAATGTTTTATTTGTTTAAAAAATGTAAATCCATCTTGTAGTAAATCTTTATCGAAGTCACTATTATTATCTTCAAGTCTTTGACTAAAAGGGTATAAATTTAGCCCAATTACTACATTTTTTATATCAAAGTGTTCTAAAGAGTATTTTAAATAGTAATACTGCTCCTCTAATGTTGAAAAACTAAAACCTAAATTATATACTTTATCTTTTGTATATTTTTCTAAATCATTATTATCTAAATAGTGAACTCTACTTCCACCAATTATTAATGTATTTGGTTTAAAGTTATTTAACTCCACGAATTTCTGAGTTCTATATGCTAATGCAACATCTTTGTAAAGTCCTGTATCAAATTTGTTATTTAATCCAACAGGGTCTATAACATACTTAACACCAATTCCAAGACAAAAAATTAAAAATGCAAAAAATATTGAACTGAAAATATAAATTTTATGTTTTTTCATCTTTTTTCCTAAAATTGAAAGTATAAAAACTCTTTTGCACTTGAAAAAGTGAACAAACTTGCACCTAAAAGCACGATTGTATAAAGAGTATATTTTAGATTTGGTTTAAAATCTTCTGCCATTTGTCCACTATTTTTAAATCCTAAAGCCAAAATTAAAGCAACCATAAGGTAAAAACTTTGATAAATTGGGTCTATGTGATAAAGTGCTTCAAATTTTAAATTATATGGGTTAAACATAGTTTTAATCACATACCAAGCATCGCTAAAATCACGTGCTACAAACAGAGTTCTTGTGATAATTAATCCAACAAACATTAAAAACCAAGCTACATAAAAATTCATCTGTAAATTTGCTTTTTTCATCATATGAGCCATTACTACAAAAACTCCATTTATTAATCCCCAAACAATAAAAGTCCATCCAGCTCCGTGCCAAAATCCAGATACAAAAAATGTAATCATAATATTTAAATAAACAACCCAAACAAGGTTTTTGTTTCCACCTAGACTTTTATAGATATAATCCCCTAAAAATCTGCTAAGTGTCATATGCCATCTTCTCCAATAATCAGCAAAATTTCTTGCTTTATATGGAGAATTAAAGTTTTTTGGCAGATCAATATTAAACATTTTTGCAATTCCAATAGCCATATCAGCATATCCTGAAAGGTCAAAATAGTATGAAAGTACATAAGAAGTTGAAGCATACCAAGCTTCAATCATTGTTAGTTTTTGGGCATTATCAAAAGCATATTGTGCATAATCTGTTAGTGGGTCTCCAAGCAAAGTCTTTTTTGCTAAACCAACTGCAAATATAAAAAGTCCTAAAGAGATATTTTCCCATCTAAGTAAGCTTCGCCATTTAAGTGCAAATTGTGGCATCATCTCTTTGTGATGAACTATTGGACCCATCAAAAGTTGTGGAAAAAATGTAATAAATAGTGAATAATTTAAAAAACTAAACTCTTTTACTTCACCTCTATAATTATCAACCAAAAATGCAATTTGCTGAAAGGTAAAATAACTAATTGCTAAAGGAAGTGCCAGATGAAGTAGGGGAGTTTGGCTATTAAATGCCCAGTTGAAATTTGTAATAAAAAAATCTGCATATTTAAAATATCCCAAAAGTGCAACATTCCCAATAATCCCAAAAGTAAGCATCTTTTTATTTGATTTTTTACCCAAAGATTTTCCAACTAAAAAGTTAAAAATCATACTTCCTAAAATTAAAAGTAAATATATGGCATTCCACCATCCATAGAAAAACAAACTTGCAAATACAAGCATTGTTTTACTAAGAGTTACCATTTTTATTGAATTTAGATAAAAATATAGTATTAAAGTTATTGGTAAAAAGAGTAATAAAAACTCATAAGAATTAAAAAGCATGCGAACCTTTTTTATATATTTGCCAGAATTTAGCTAAAAATCGTGTAATATTAGCGAAATAATTATTTAAGTTTTAAATGAGCTTTAAAAATATGGTAGAATTTACTTATGAAAATAGAAGATTTAGAAAAAATAGTAGTTTTAGCTTTAGAAGATAAAACAGTAGAAGTAAAGAGAATTTTTCACGGTCGTGGAAATTTTTATGATGATTTTTCATATTTATGTATTGATAGCTTAGATGACACTTTGTTAGTTACATTTTATGAAAATACAAATTTAGAAACTGAACTAATAAATTGTTTAGTAATTATTGCAAAAAAATATAATTTTAAAAATTTTATAATTCAAAGAAAATATAAGGATAATGATTTCTTTGAAGTAGTGTTTGGTGAGATAAAAGAGGATTTTTATGTGGTAGAAAATGGTTTAAAATATAAAATCGATTTTAAAAATAGGAATATTGGTCTATTTTTTGATATGAAAAATACAAGAGAGTATGTAAAAAGCATATCAAAAGATAAACATATTTTAAATCTTTTTGCATATACTTGTGCTTTTTCTGTTGTTAGTGCTTTTGCAAATGCATCTAGTATTGTAAATATTGATATGAATAAAAATAGTTTAAATATTGGAAGGCAAAACCATCATTTAAATAATCTTAATACGAAAAATATTAAGTTTTTTTCTCATAATATATTAAAGTCTTTTGGAAAAATAAAAGCATTATCTCCATTTGATATAATAATAATTGATCCACCATCTTTTCAAAAAGGCTCTTTTGTTGCTACAAATGATTATGAAAAAATCATAAAAAGAGTTGAACAGTTTACAAAAAAAGGTAGTTTAATTATAGCTTGTTTAAATGACCCTTTTTTAACTAGTTCATATTTAAAAGATATATTTGATAAAAATGCAAAAGAGTTTAAATTTGTAAAAAGATTAGAAAATGTAAAAGAATTTGTATCAAATAGCAGTGAAAATGGATTAAAAGTGTTAATTTTTGAAAAGATTTAGTATAATGAAGAAAATTATGAAAAAAGATTCAAAAAATGCAGTTTAAAATTACAGAAAAGATTAAAAATTTGGATATAGAAGATATAAAAGATAATCTTCTACACTACTCTTACGATAATAAAACTCTAAAGGCTTTAGTGAAAAATAATATTTCAAAAGATGAAATTTCATATATTACAGCTTATAGCAGTTTTGTTGGAGAGATTTATGAAAATATAATTTATGAGCAACTTTTAAACTATGCTTTGAATAATGAAAACATAAAAAGCTTTGTATTAAAAGGACCATATCAAGCAAAAGAGAATCACTTTATAAAAAGTGGGCTTTTAATAGATAGAAGTTCTCAAATAGTTTATAAATCGGCATATAAAGATATAAGTGAATTTGATGCTATGTTTTTTACAGAAAATGAGGTTTATTTTGTTGAGATGAGTACATCTAAAAAAACTGCAAGTTTAAATAAAAGATTAGCTAAGAAATATGCACTTTTAAAAATAATTTTTCCAAATTTGGAGATTAAAGCTTTAATAGTATTAACTAAAGGTTCAACAGGTATTAAAAATTTTCCATCTTATGCAAATATTTGGCTTACGGAAGATTTAAAAGATAGTGATTTAATAGAAAAAATAATTTTTGCTAAAAAGGTTAAAAATGAACTTCAAACTTTAAAAGCTCCACAAAATAATAAATTTATAGAAGCTTATAGTATAAAATATAAAAAATTTCCATATTTTCCAACTTTGGAATGGATTTTAAATACATCAAGAAAACATCATAAATTTACAGTAGATTTAAGGTTTTTTTCTAGTTATAAAATGTCTTTATACTTTGATATATATACAAAACTTTATATTGGCTATATAAATAGTGATGATTTTAAAGATTTATTTAGTGATTTTTGTTACATTGTAAAAGAAGATAAAATTATAGTAACCCTAGAAAAAGTAAGCCAAACTCAAATAGATATAGTCTATTATGTAAAAGAGACAAATGAGAAACTCCAAAGAGTAAGACTTTGTGGTGATGATGAAGTTTCAATAAAAGAGAAAGAACCAGATGGTTTTACAAATGCTGAGGTTAGATTTTTTTATAAAGTTTTAGAACCTAGTCATAGATTAACAAGTGAAAATATAAAACATATTTTAAAAAATATAAATTTAATAGATTTTAAAAAAGAGGCTTAAAAAATTAAGCCTCTTTGTATTTTGTCATAATTGTAAATATCTTCTCTAAACTGTAAAACTCCATCTTTATCAACCCATGTTGTAAGATAAATTATGTGAATAGGAAGCTTCTTATTTAAATTTATCGATTTTTCTTTACTATCTTTTAATATTTCAGTAACTCTATTTTGGTCAATATTTTGATTATCTTCAGAGAGCATATTTAAAAGCTCATTTGGTTTTGATAATCTTACACAACCATGAGAATAAGCTCTTCTTGCATTTGCAAAAAGATATTTATTTGGTGTATCGTGAAGATAAACAGCATGTTTATTTGGAAACATAAATTTCATTCTTCCAAGAGGATTTTTGCTACCTGGTGTTTGAGCCATTCTAAGCGACTCTAATCCAGCTCCATTTTCTAAAATTAAAGAGTTGATAATCTCTTTTGTATCAACTTTACCATTTTCACTATCCCAACCAGCATAAATATCAATTCCTTGAGCTGTTAAGTAGTTTGGATCTTTTAAAAGTTTTGGAATTAGCTCTTTTTTTGCAATACTAGAAGGAATATTCCAAGTTGGGTTTAAAACTATATAAGACATATTATCAGAGAATATAGGCGTAGGAAATTTAATATCTCCAACAATAACAGACATATCAAGCTTAATCTCTTTATTTTCTATCATTTTAAGATTATATTCTGGAATATTAATAAGAAGATATTTTTCTCCAAAATCTCTAGGAAGCCATCTCATTCTTTCAATATTTAATCTAATTTGTTTTATTTTTTCTTTTGCACTTTTATTTAAAAAAGCTTGTGTAGAGCCACCTACAATACCATCTGATAAAAGTCCATGTTGTTTTTGGAAGTTTATAACTGCTTCTTTTAAATCTTCATCGAAGTATTCAGCACAAGGAATCTCTTTAGTGATTTTTTCTTCCAAACTCTTTTCTGTATTTTCTACATTTTGCTGATTTTGTGTATTATTTGTTACTATTTGCTCAACATTTATACTATTTTGGCAAGTTTTTTGTAAATCATTACTTTGAAAAAGTCTTTCTCTTAAAGTTTTTACATTTTCTCCGTAATCACCAACTCTTAGAGTTTTAAAAGCAGGAAGTTTTATATAATCTCCAGCTTCTATTATTTTTTCTAAATCTAAAATAGATTTTTCTAACTCTTTTTTATGAGGATAATTCGTATCTAATTTTTCGGTAATAAGCGATATATCATTATTTGCTATAACTTCATTTAGAACTTTTTTATTATCTTTATTTACATAAACTCTATCCCATTGAGCATTTATCTCTTTTAGACTTAGTTCTTTTAGTCTTTGCTGAAAATCTTCCCATTTTATTGAACCTTTTAACAGAAAATTTGTATATTTTTCATAAATTTCTGTTAGCATAAACTCAATTTTAATTAAATCATTGTTATATGTTTTGCTTGTTTTATCAAGGATTGATATTTTTTTCTCTAGTTCGTCTATATTAAATAAGCTATTTACATTTGGTTTGTAAACAGGGTCATTTTTTACTAAGTTTATAAACTCTAAAGAGATGTTTTTTAAACCGTTTTCATCTATCCAATAGCTTTTTGCATCATTTATATAGTAGCTTTTTAGCTTATCTGTTTTTATTAAAGATGAGCTTATACCTTTTTGCAATGAGCTTTTAATTTCACTATTTATGTTCGATGCAAAAAGATAACTATTTAATAATAAAACAGGAATCAATAACTTATATTTTGGCATTTATGTCTCCATTAAAAATAAAGTTTTAAAATACCAAAAAAATAATTAAAAACTTCTTTTAAATATAATGCAAATTCATTTTGTAAGTAAAATTTAGCTATTGTTATACAAATTAAAATAAAGGTAAGAGATGAGAAGTAGTTTAAAAGTTTTAACTTTGGCGTTTGCTAGTGCTATTTTATTTACAGCTTGTGGTGGAGAAAGCCCAAAAGATGCAACAACAAAGTTTTATGAATCTTTAAAAAATGGGGATGTTGCTACATATAAAAAATACTCAACAGAATCAACTCAAAGATTAATGGGACTTACTTTTACTATGGGATGTTTTAATAAAGATTTAAAACAAGATAGCGAATTATCAGCTTGTATGAAAGATATTTTTAAAGATATGAGTAGTTTTAAAGTTCTTGATGTAAAAGAGAATAATAAAGTTAGTGCAACTGTAATAGTTGAAGAAAAAACAAAAGAAGGTGTAAAAAATAATACCCTTGAATTAGAAAAATTAGAGGATCAGTGGAAAGTTAGTATTAAAAAATAATGAAAATTAGATTTTTTGCTTTACTTGTTTTACTATTTTTTGCATACTTTGAAGTTGTAAAGTTTTTTGATAAAAACAAAGAGAATTTAAGTAGTGAAAATATAAAAAAAACTGTTGAGTTAAAAAGTGGAGACGTTATTTTTAGAAAAGAGTCAAATATTTTAAGTGATATGTTTTCTAAAATAGATGACTCTTTATATTCTCATATTGGAATTGTCTTGCAAAAAGATGATAAAACCTTGGTTTACCATATGGAAGCTGATGAAAAAAGTGATGACTTGAAGATACAAAGTGTTCAAGAATTCACAAAAAACGCAAAAAAAATAGCAGTTTATAGAGCAAAAAATAGTTTTGATGAAGATGATTTGAAAAAAATTTTAGATGAATATGAGAAGAATAAAATAAAATTTGATTACTCTTTTATGCTAGATAATGATACTTTATACTGTACAGAGTTTGTAAATGAGGTATATTTCAAACTTTTTAATGAAAATTTATATACATATTTATTTGATTTCTATGGGCTTGAAGGCATATCTATAAATAGTATTTTAAAAAATACAAATTTAGAAAAAAGATATGATTTGGAATTTTAAATTTTTTTAAATATAGTAAAATCTTGACAGTTTAAAGGAGAATTTTTGCAGAATTTAAATACAGATATACATTTTGCTAGAGCATTTTATTTTCTAGCTTTTATGGTTTTGGTTGTTTTTACTTTTAATAGCTTAAGTTCTATTTTGACTCCAATTGCAATAGCACTGTTTATTTGGTTTTTGATAAATGCTTTTGCAACTGAGATTAAAAAAATTCCATTTGTAAATAAAAAAGTTTTAAATCTTATTGCTACTCCTTTGTCTTTATTTATAATAATATATTCAATGTTCAAAATAGGGACTTTTATAACTTCAAGTATGATGGAGTTAGGTTCTGTTGTTTCCCAACTTGATTCAAAAATAAATATTGTAATAGATAAAATTTCAACACTTACTTCAATTGATTTAAAAGAGCCTTTGGAAAAGTTTTTTAAAGAGTTTAATATGGCTACTTTGTTAAATAGAATTTTTATGGCTTTTAGCTCAATTTTGAGTAATACTATGCAGATTTTTTTGTATGTTCTTTTTTTATTGATTGACCAAAGATTTTTTAATCTTAAATTAAATGCACTTTTTCCAAAAAAAGAGAATAAAACAAAGGCTGAAAATATTTTAACTTCCATTTCACAAAGTATTACAACTTATATTTTAATTACAACTATTGTAAGTTTGGTAACAGGGTTTTTAACTTTTGCGATATGTCAATATTTTGGTTTACAAGGCTCTGTTTTGTGGGGATTTATTGCATTTGTTTTAAATTTTATTCCTACAATTGGAACTATTGTTGCTGTTTTAATTCCTACTGTTTTTGCTCTAATTCAGCTAACAGATTTTGCTTCAATTCTCTCTTTGTTTATGGCTTTGGTTGTAGTTCAGTTTGTAATAGGAAATGTAATTTATCCAAGGCTTATGGGAAATAGTTTGAATATTTCTCAATTTGTTGTAATTTTATCTTTGGTTGTTTGGGGTGCTATGTGGGGGACTATTGGAATGTTTTTGGCAATTCCTATAATGATGATTTTATTAATAATATTGTCTCAATTTGAAAGTACAAAAAGTTTAGCGATTTTAATATCTGAAAATGGAAATATTGTAAGAAAGTAGAGTTTGTTTTTTGAAATATTTAATTTTTGGGAATTTATCTATTTTTTAAAACTCTTTTAAAAGCTTCTTCATAAACTTCATTCTTTTCTCTTTTTCCAACAGCAACAACTTCCACAATTTTTGCAATATTATTTTCAACTTTTATAACTATTCTATATGTAGCATTTGCAAGATAAGTTTTTCTATAACCTTCAAGATTTAAGCCACCTTTGTTGAAAAGTTTTTGGCTATATTTTAGAGGGTCAATTTCATATTTTTCAAAATAATCTATAACTTCACTTAAAATTTCATCTGATAGTTGCATTAAGTCATTTTCAACTTCATCTAGTAAATCTAATTTATACATTTCTACCTCTTGCTCTTAATCTTTCTTTCATTTCTTCCCAAGATATAGTTTTTATAGGCTCTTTTTTATCAAGAACTCTCTTCTTTATAATATTAGCAATTTCCAAATCTTCTAAATAGTCTTGAAACTCTTTCATTCTTTCATATTCATCAATACTTATAATAACTGCTTCTGGTTTATTGTGTTTGATAATTGCTAGTTTTTCTACAGCTTTTGATGAAACTTTATCTATAAAACTACTTAGTGATTTTGAAAGTTCTGTAATACCTACCATCTCTTTTTGTGAATAAGAAACCATATTTTTCTCCTGTTTTAAATATATATTATAATTGATATTATAATATATATATTTTATAAAATCAATATTTTAAATTACTGCTCTTGCCAAAGAAGTTCTAATTTTACATTAAAAATATCAACCATTCTAGGATTTATAAAAATCTCATCAATTTGACAACTTGAAATAGAGTTTTGCTCTTTTATTTTTGAAACTTCATTTTCTAGTGTAGCTTGTAATGACTCTTTTTGAGAGATTAAAAGTGCTATATCATTTTCTACCATTTTTACATCATTTCTCTCTTTTAAGATTTTGTTTGCACCTCTTGCTCCACTTGCTACTTTTCCTAAATTTGAAGCAGCACTTCCTTTTCCAAAAAATGCCCCTAAAATAGAAGTTCCTATATTTAAAATTGTATCCGTTGTTGAAGCTGTTGCTTCTCTTTGCTCTTTGTCTAATTTATCATATAGTTTTGAGATTTTAAGCTCTAAAGCTTCACTGTCTTTTGCATATCTTGTTTTGATTTTTTCTAGTTCTAAATCGATTTTTTCATTTAATCTATCTTGAATTCTTAGTTTAAAATCTTCTAAGTTTTCATCTTGTTTTGAAGATAATCTTAAAGAATCAACTTTGTATAAAGTTAGTTTTGCTGTTCTATAAATGTAGTCAATAAACTCTTTTTCTACTTGTTTTAACTCTCTTTGGTTTTGTATAAAACTAGGAACTTCATAGAAAAATGAGTTGTTTTTTTGCTCTGTTTCATATCTAAATTCACTTAACTCCTCTTTTTCATTGAAATCTAAAGTTTTCATATTTTTATCAAGATAAAATTTGTATTTAACACTTGTTTCAACATCAATAGCTTTGCTTGTATTTATAAATCTAATAGAGCTTGAACAAAGTAAATAAGGTTGCATATAGTAGCTATCGTTTCTTGAAATATAGTTATAAAGTTCATTTATATTGCTCAATAAAACTGGTTTTGCTTCGCCTTTTGAAGTTTGTGAACTATTATTTTTTGTTTGTTCTATTTCATTTATATTTTCGCTACTTTTAGAAGATTTTTTTTCGCTCATTAATTTTTTTATTCCATCTTTTGGAATAGGACCTTTTAGATATGATAATGCCCATCTTGTCTCAAATACTTTTATTCCATCTTCATTTATATTATTTAAAATAAAGTTTCGCTTTTCTAAATTTGATAAAAGTGAAGCTATTTGGGCTTTATTTATTGTTCCATTTGTGCTTGTTAATCCATCTATTACTCTATCAATATCTTGTTTTGTTTGAAGTCTTCCTAAAAACCAAGTTCCAATATTTGCTAAACCTTTGTAATCTATATCAACAGGGTTTTGAGTTGAAAGTATAATTCCAATTCCAAAACTTCTTGCTTGTTTTAATAGTGTAAGCATTGGTTGTTTTGAAGGTGGGTTTGCTTGAGGTGGAAAATATCCAAAAATTTCATCCATATAAAGTAGGGCTTTTAGAGATGTTGTTCCCTCTTGTCTTCTCATCCAAGCTACCATTTGATTTAATAAAATAGTTACAAAAAACATTCTTTGAGTGTCATTTAAATGTGCAATTGAAAAAATACTTACTTTTGCTTTTCCTTGTTCATCATAAAGAAGTTTTGAAATATCAAGAGTTTCTCCCTCTATCCAAGTTGAAAATGTTGGGTTTGCTATTATTCCATTTAATTTTAATGCTAATTTTAATCTATCACTTTGAGAGAAAAATGTCTCCAAATCAAAAACACCAATTTTTGAAAAAGGTGGAGTTACAATTAGATTTATTAAATCTTCAATATTTAAATCTTTTTGCTCTTTAAATTGATTTAAAAAGATTGAAGATAGTAAAATTGACTCTTTTGAGTTTGAATCATTTTTTTCATCTATAATGGCTAAAATAGAACTTACTGTTGAATTTATTAGAGATACTAAAAGTTCATTGTCTTCTAAAACCTCTTTTGAAGGAGCTTTGAAAGAACTAAGAATTGATACTTGAACACCTGCATCACTTCCTGGAGTGTATATTGTGAAATCAGCACTATTTTTTAGTTTTTCTACTCTTGAAATCTCTTGAAAATCATCTTCTAAACCTTTTCTCCATAGATTTGCACGACTTTGTGCAAACTCTTGTATAGTTTTCCCACTATTTATTGCCTCTTGCTCTTCTATCCAAGGCTCAAAATCACTAGCTTCTAAATTTGGAAAAGTAAGAAGTAAGTTTGTCATATCTCCTTTTGGGTCAATAATAATAGAAGGAATATTATCAATTGCTGCTTCTTCAAGTAAAGATATACCAAGACCTGTTTTTCCACTTCCTGTCATTCCTATAATTGCAGCATGAGTTAATAAATCTTTATTTTGATAAACAAGCGGTATTTTTTGTCCATCTACATTTTGTTTACCTATGTAAAAAAGTTTTAAACTTTCATAATCAAAATTATTTGTCATTCTTAGCCTTTAAATAAAATAATTTTGATTATATCAAAAAAAAGATGAATACAAAAATTATTTTATTTGAGTATAATATAATCAATAAAACTTTAAAGGAGGTCAAATATGGAAATAGGAATTATTCCAAGAATGGATCAATATAGAGATAATAAAAATGTAGAGATGCAACAAGTAAAATCAACTTCAGATTCAGCATCAATTAATAATAAAACTGATTTAGAACAAATTCAAAAATCAATTTTAAATAAGGCAAAAAAGAGTGATGAAGTTGAACAAATTAAACCAGATGCTGCAAAAGTATCTGCAAAATTTGAGTCATTAATCTCAAATATAAACTTTGGTTACAATAAAGATTCAAGAGATTTTTATGTAAAAGTAACTAGAGGAGAGATTGAAAATCAATACCCAACAGAAGAGATGATGAGGGTAAAAGCTTATGTTTTAAGTATGCAAGAAGCTACTAATAGTAGTAATTAAAAAAGGGGCTATTTTAGTCCCTTTTTATTTGTTATTTATCTCTTTATCCAAATAATATCCAGTGTATGAGCCAGATTTTTCGTGATTTGTTACTATGTGTTCTACAGTTCCCATATCTACAACTTTCCCACCTTTATCTCCACCTTCAGGACCAATATCAATAATATAATCAGAGTTTTTAATTACATCAAGATTATGTTCAATAACTAAAACAGAGTTTCCTAAATCAACTAAATGATGAAGAACCTTTGTAAGCCTATCAACATCTGCAAAGTGAAGTCCTGTTGTTGGTTCATCAAGGATATACAAAGTATTTCCAGTATCTTTTTTACTTAACTCTTTGCTTAATTTTATTCTTTGAGCCTCTCCACCACTTAGTGTAATTGCATTTTGCCCCAAAGTTATGTATCCTAGCCCAACATCGCTTAAAGTCTTTAGTTTTGCGTGAAGTTTAGGGACTTTTGCAAAGAACTCTAAAGCTTCATCTACACTCATATTTAAAACATCTGAAATATTTTTACCTCTATATAAAATCTCCAAAGTTTGAGCATTATATCTGTGTCCTTGACAATCATCACACTTAACCATAATATCTGGTAAGAAGTGCATCTCTATTTTTATTTCGCCTTCTCCTTGACATTTTTCACATCTTCCACCTTTTACATTAAATGAAAATCTTCCTATTTTATATCCTCTTAAACTTGCCTCTTTTGTTTTAGAAAATAGCTCTCTTATTTCGTCCATAAGACCTGTATAGGTTGCTGGATTACTTCTTGGAGTTCTTCCAATAGGGCTTTGGTCAAGATATATTACTTTGTCAAGTTTATCTAAACCATCAATTTCTACACCATCTACTTTTTTTACTTTTCTAGCACGATTTAAAAGCTCTTGTGCAACAGGAAGCAAAGTTTGAAGAATAAGTGAAGATTTACCACTTCCACTAACACCTGTAATTGAAACTAAATTTCTAAGTGGAATTTTTACATCTAGGTTTTTTATATTATTTATATTTACATTTTTTATCTCAATAAAATCTTCTTGAGGTCTGTTATGTAAATAATCTATCTTTTTTGCTTCCGTTACATAAAGTGCTGTTAAAGTTTTTGCTTTTTTCATCTTATCTAAAGTCCCAGCAAATACAACCTCACCACCAAATTTACCAGCATTTGGTCCAATATCTACAATGAAATCAGCTGCCTTTATTGTCTCTTTATCATGTTCAACAACTATAACCGTATTCCCTTTTTCTTGTAATGCTCTTAATGTCTTTATTAGTTTACTTGTATCTCTTTCATGTAGTCCAATCGATGGTTCATCTAGTACATACATAACCCCTGTTAAACCACTTCCAATTTGAGAAGCAACCCTTATTCTTTGGGCTTCTCCACCACTTATTGTTCTTGCATCTCTTCCTAAAGTTATATACCCTAAACCAACATCATATAAAAAGAATATTCTCTCTTTTATCTCTTTTAAAATTGGAGCTGCAATAGTTTTGTATTGTTCGTTTAAATATGCAAAATTACTTTCATCTTGAAAAAACTTATGAGCCTCTTCAATAGGAATATTTAAAATATCTGGAATTGTTTTTTGTGCTACAAAAACAGCTTGACTAGCTGGTTTTAGTCTATTTCCACGACAAGAATCACAAACTTTTTCAGTCATATATTCAGCCATCTCTTTTTCATCTTTTATCATATCGTAGGCAAGTTTTACAATACCATCCCATTTTCTAACTAGCTTATGTCTTTTCCATAGAAATTCAACTTCATCTATACTACCATGTAAGATAGCTTTTTTTTGAAAATCTTCAAGTTCGCAAAATGGTATTTTTGTATTTATTCCTTGACTTTGGCAAAATGCCATAAGCATTTTAAAGTAGAATCCTTTATTGAAACCATATATAATCTTTATAGCACCATTTTCAATATCCAAATCTTCATTTATAATCTTTTTCATATCAAGTGTATATCTAATTCCAAGCCCATCGCAAGAGCTACATGCACCTTTTGGTGAGTTAAATGAGAAGCTAATTGGTTCAAGTGGTTCAAAAGATATTTTACAATCAAAACATGCCATATGTTCTGAATAGTGTATAAGTTTTTCTACTCCTAATTCTTCATAATTTATGATTTCTACTTCAAGTTCTCCAAAACTCTCTTTTAAACCTTTTTCAACATCTTGAGCAATTCTCTCTTTGTTTATTTCGTTTACAGTAACTCTATCAATGATTACTTTTATTGTGTGCATTTGTGTTTTGGATAATTCTATATCCTCATCAAGTCTTACCATAACACCATCTATCATAGCTCTTACATAACCTTTTGCTCTAAGGCTTTCTAAAAGCTCAGTAAATGAGCCTTTCTTACGATTAATTAAAGGAGATAGTATTATGATTTTTGATTCATTTGGTAAAGATAAAACCTGATTAATAATATCCGAAGCACTCATTTGTGATATTGGTTTATTGCATTGATGACAGTGTTGTTTTCCAACTCTTGCAAATAAAAGTCTAAAATAATCATAAACTTCAGTTATTGTTCCAACTGTTGATCTTGGGTTTTTTGAAGTTGTTTTTTGGTCAATTGCAATTGCAGGAGTTAATCCTTCAATTCTTTCAACATCTGGTTTTCCAACTTTATCTAAGAATTGTCTAGCATAAGAAGATAAAGACTCTATGTATCTTCTTTGACCTTCTGCATACAATGTATCAAACGCCAATGTTGATTTTCCACTACCGCTTAATCCTGTAAAAACTATTAGTTTATTTTTTGGAATTTCTAAATTTATATTTTTTAGATTATTCTCTTTTGCATTAAATATTTTTATTTTATCACTCATTTAAATTACCCTTAAAATTTTTAAAGTTTAGATTATATAGTAATTTTAATAATAAGCTAGTAAAAAGGATATAATGAAAAGTAGTAGTTTGTTTGTATAGAATATATAATATATTAACATTATACAAAATTAACAAATCAACTCTTTAATAAACTTTATATGTATAACAAATAATATTGAAAATATTAATTATGTTTATCAAATCTTTAAAATAATAGATATTAATATCTATATATAATATTATTTTTAATACTATTAAGTATTATATGTATTGTTAAAATATATACAACATGTCTAATAAAATAGATATTTAAAAAATTTATATAAAGTATATTAGCTAATGTGCTTTTTATGTTTTAAGTGAAATTTGAGTAGAATGAATATTATTATAAATAATAAAATTCAAATCCATTAGGAGTTTTTATGCCACCTACTACCTTGCAGATTATTGCGGCTATTATTTTTTCAATTGCTATTGTCCATATTTTTTCAGTTAAGTATTTTGAACATTTAGCACATAGAAGTGAAAAACACTCTGGGCTTCTTCATCTTTTAGGAGAAATTGAGGTTGTTTTTGGAATTTGGGCTATGGTTTTAGTTCTTTTTATGTTTATTTTTTTAGGAAAATATGAAACTATAGATTATGTTAATTCAAGAAGTTATATTGAAACTATGTTTGTTTTTGTAAT
The DNA here is from genome assembly GCA_039810345.1 of Aliarcobacter sp. Taxonomy (GTDB): domain Bacteria; phylum Campylobacterota; class Campylobacteria; order Campylobacterales; family Arcobacteraceae; genus Aliarcobacter. The sequence continues at coordinate 40,989 of JBDHWU010000014.1, forward strand.
AATGGTAATAGCAGGAACTAGACCAATTTTGCAGACAGTTATATCTTTGGTTAAGAAATTATCAAATATGTTACCAAAAAAGGGGGCTATTGGTTTTTATTTTGTGGTTATGGCTATAGTTCCTCTTTTTGGTTCATTAATCACTGAACCAGCTGCTATGACTTTGGCTGCTTTAATTTTGGCCGATAAGTTATTTTCTCAAGGAATTTCAAAAAAGTTAAAATATGTAACTCTAGGGACACTTTTTATTAATATCTCTATTGGAGGTACTCTAACAAATTTTGCAGCTCCACCAATTCTTATGGTTGCTCAAACTTGGGATTGGAGTAGTATGTTTATGCTTACAACTTTTGGATACAAAGCAGTTGTTGCTATACTTATAAATACAAGTGTAGTTATTGTTTTATTTTATAAAGAGTTAGTGTCTATTAATATAAGAACAACAGTTAGTGATAGAGAAAAAATTCCATTTGCTATTGTTTTAACACATTTTATATTTCTATTTTTAGTTGTTTATTTTGGGCATTATCCAGCATTTTTTATGAGCATATTTTTATTATTTTTAGGAGTTACTTATGCTTATCAACAATATCAAGATAGATTAATGTTAAGAGAAGGGCTTTTGGTTGCATTTTTCTTAGGTGGACTTGTTATTTTAGGTGGACAACAAGAGTGGTGGCTAAAAGATTTAATTTCAAATATGAGTAATGCTGAAGCTTTTGTAGGAGCTATTACTTTAGGAGCATTTACAGATAATGCCGCAATTACATACTTAGGTTCATTAGTGCAAGGTTTAAGTGACGAGTTTAAATATTATTTGGTTGCAGGAGCTGTTTGTGGTGGTGGTTTGACTATTATTGCAAATGCACCAAACCCTGCAGGAGCTGCAATATTAAAAAGCCATTTTGAGGATAATACAATTGATCCTAGGTATCTAGTTTTGGGAGCTTTGGCTCCTACATTAATTGCTAGTTTGTGTTTTATAATTTTATAAGGATATAAAATATGGTTTCAAATTTTGCTAAATTTGCAAGAACAAATAAAAGTTTAATTGTTTTTTCTAACTCTTTAGATCATATAGAGGTTTTTAAACATTTTTACAATGTAAGAGTAAAACCAAATGAGTTTGGTTTTATAAAAATAAATGAAGATAGAGTTTGTCTTTTACATGAAGACTTAAAGTGTGATTTAGTTGCTGGTAAAACTAATGAAGATATAAAAAATAGGCTTCTTGAAAATTTTAAACAAGAGTCAAGATATATAATGACATCTTCAAAGTTTATAATTTTTCCCAAAAAGTTCTCTTTTAAAAGAGTTGCAAATAGGCTTTTTACTGGTTATGTTATACAAAGTGCAGGAGAAGTAAGGTTTAATAAATTGGGAAATAGCATAGTAGCAGATTGTTTTGGTGGTTCAAAAGCTTTAAATTTAAAAACTAGAACAATAGATGCATTAATAATTCAAGATGAATTAGAATCTAATTTCAACGACGATGAATAGAGTTAATACTCATCTTCATCGTCAGCTTGACTATCAAAACAATAAATGCACTCTTCATCAAAAAAAGAGTATTCATCATAACAATAAAATTTTTCGCAACTATCACATCTAAAACAATCATGCTCTTTTGATAGTTTTTGTTCTAACTCTTCTTCATCTAAATTATATTTTTTAGCATAGTCATCAAAAATTTTATAAACATTCTTGTTTTTATCATTTTTTAACTCTTTTGCTAAATCTTCTAAAGTGTCTATATTCATTATTTTTCCCTTTTGAATTTTTGTAAAAGCTGTATTATCTCAAAAAATGATATAATCGCGACTTAAAAAATAAAAATAGGCAGCACAAAAAGATGAATGAGAATATTAAGACCCAAAAATTTATAATTAAATATTTTACAGAGATAATGATAAAAGGTGATAGTGCAAAAAAACAGATGAGAAATCAGCTTTTTTTTAATCTTCAAAAAATAGCAAATGATATTTCAAATGATATTTTAATAAAAAAGTTTTTTGATAAAATAGAACTAATTTGTCCAATAGAGTTTACTGATACTTTAAGAGAAAAATTACTTAATACTTCAGGGATAGAGCAAGTTTTAGAGGCTATTCAAATAGATAATATGTACACTTTAGATGATATTAAAGTTGAAGTAAATAAATATATGGCAAAAAGTATAGAGGGAAAAACTTTTGTAGTACGAGCAAAAAGAGTTGGAACTCAAGATTTTAAATCTACAAATATAGAGCAAACTGTTGGTGGATATATTCTTGCACACTCTTTGGCAAAAGGGGTGGATTTAAGAGAGCCTGAAGTAACTATTAATCTTGAATTGGAACACTCTAAATTAAACATTATTACAAAAAAATATTATGGAATGGGTGGTTTTCCTTTGGGGACTCAAGGAGAGATATTATCTTTGATGAGTGGAGGATTTGATTCAACAGTTGCTTCATATTTATCAATAAAAAGAGGTTTAAAAACTCACTTTATCTTTTTTAACTTAGGTGGAATAGCCCACGAAATAGGGGTTAAACAAGTATCGTGGTATTTATGGAATAAATTTGCCTCTTCTCATAGAGCAACTTTTATAACTATTCCTTTTGAAGATGTTGTAACTCAAATATTTAAAGATATAAGCCCTTCATATATGGGAGTTATGTTAAAAAGACTTATGATACAAGCAGCTCAAAGTGTTGCAAAAAATATGAATATAGATGCGATAATAACAGGTGAAAGTGTGGCTCAAGTATCAAGTCAAACTCTAAAGAATTTAAGTTTAATTGATGAAGCTAGTGATATTTTAATATTAAGACCACTTGCATTTATGTCAAAGCCTGAAATTATTGAAATTGCTACAAAAATAGGTACAAAAAAGTTTGCTGAAGCTATGCCTGAATATTGTGGAGTTATCTCTCAAAATCCTGTAACTGCTGGAAGTTTTGATAGGGTTCAAAAAGAATCAAGAGCTTTTGATTACTCTGTTTTAGAAGATGCTATTAAAAATGCAAAGGTAAAAAAGGTTGATGAAGTTTTGGATGATATTTGTGAAGTTGGAACTTTGGAGGTTATAAATAACTTAAAAAATGATGATATAATAATTGATATAAGACAAAGTAGTGATACTTTAAAGGCTTCTTGTACAGTTTTAAAAATTCCTTTTTATGATTTAAAAAAAGAGTTTAAAAAACTTGATCAAGAAAAAACCTATCTTTTATACTGTGATAAAGGTGTTTTAAGCCAACTTCACGGTCAATATTTAAAAGATGAGCAAAAATTTACAAACATAAAAGTTTATAGACCAAATTAAGAAAGAGGAAATATGAAAAAAATTATTATAGGCTTAGTTGCTATTGTTTTAGTTGTAGTTGCTGTTTGTTTTACTTTAAGAAGTAATGTAAATAGTAAAATAGATGCAAAAATAGAAGAGTTAAAAAATAATGGTTTTAATGTGAATATTGAAAAGAAAAATATTCCTTTAAAAATTGAAGCAAATGGAAAAATAGAAGTTGCTTACTCGGAAAAAGCACTTAATTATTTGGTTTCATTGCAAGATGAAGGTGAATTTAAAAAGAGTTTAGAGCAATTTTTAAAAATTATAGATAAAAAAATAGTTGATGAAAGTTTAGAAGGACTTAGTTTTGATTATGATTTTAGAGTAAATCTTTTAAACTCTAAATTGGATTTAAATATATACTTAGCAAAATTATCAAATAGTTTAATGCAAGAGATTTTGGCTAACAAAGATGATAAAGCTTTACAAAGTTTAAATGATATGTTAAATAATAGAGATTTTCAAATAAATTTTGATGAAAATATGAACTATAAAGTTAAAGATATTAATTATATAGCACCAGATGGATCAATTACTATTAGAGGAATAGCAGGAGATAAAAAGAACTTAAATCTTGATTTGTTAAAACTATCTTCAAAAACTGATAATTTCAATATCTCTTTTGAAAATATAAAAACTTTTTATGAAGAGAGTGCAAATAAATCTGTTAATTCAAAATTTAATATTGGAAGTTTAAATATTTATGATGATTTTGCAGATTTGAAATTAAAAAATATTTTAATTTCATCTTTTTCTAAAGTAATAGATGATTTTCTTGAAGGAGATTCAAAAATATCATTTGAAGATTTAATGTTTAAAGGATTAAAAGATGAGAAAAATGAGACAAATATCAAAAATTCATCATTAGAGATAACATTTAATAAAATTCCATTTAAACAATATGAAGATTTTATAAATATTGCTGGAAATACAAATGAAAATGCTGAAAAAATAACTCAAAAAGCTAAAGAGTTTTTAGAGGCTCTTTCAAAAGCTGGTATTAATTTGAGTTTAAATCTTAATTCAAAAGATTTGAATTTTCAAGGAACACAATGGTTTAAAGATTTTATATTAAAATCAAATTTTGCTGTTAGTAAAAATCTTTCAGAGATGAAATTTGAAGGTATAAATGATATTTTTGAAGCTATAAATGTTGATTTAAAAGTTGATAAAGATTCAGCAAGTAAAATAGTAGAAAATCTAAACTTAACAAATATGAAAATTGAACTAAGTGATTCTGAGGATAAACTATATAAAGTTTTAAATATAAATTTAAAAGATGATGGTCTTTATGCAAATAATAATCTTGTTTTACCAAAAGAAGCTCTTAAATTCCCAAATAAATCTAAAATAGATGATGAAACTTTGGGTTATGAAGATGAAGATAATAATATATCTTATAACTATAAACTACTTGATAAAAATACTTTAAGAGTAAATTTTAAATATAAAAGCTCATTAAATAAGATAAATTCTGGAGGAATAAGTGTATCGTTTCCACAGTTAAAAGATGATTCTTTAATTATTTCAAAGACTTCAAAAAACTTCAAAAAACTTGATGTTTATAAAGAGAAAGATACTATTTATAGTGGTTTATTAGGCAAAAATCTTACTGCAACATATTTAATGATTGAAGGTTTTGATGAAAATTGGACAAATATAGATGAAGAAAAAGAGTTTAGTTTGGATATTGATGTATCAAAAATGGATGATTTTTTAGAAGTAAATTTAAGAGGATACTCTTCAAATGTAGATGATGACTATGAGCTTGTACCTAGTGAAACTACAAGTTCTACACAAGATCAACAAACTTATTATGTAAAAATAGCTGATATTGATTTAGAAGAAGAGAAGGATAAATTAAAATAAATATTTAGGCTTATGCCTAAATATTCTCTCTTTTTTTCATAATATCTTTTTCTATTAATATAAAGAAAAATGGAATTAAAGAGTAAATAAATAACTTTATACAAAAAGTTAAACTCCATTTATATCTTTTAAATGCTCCAAAAAGTGCTACACAAAAAAATATAAAAAATATTCCATGCATCATTCCAAAAATTTTAACAGCCAATGGCTCTTCAAAAAAGTATTTAAGTGGCATTGCAAAAAAGACTAAAACAAGATATGAAATTCCTTCAACTATAGAAATAGTTCTAAATTGAGAAAATTTTGTTCTAAGCATATATGACCTTTTTAATTTTTTTGCTAAATTATAGTAGGTTAAACTATATAAAAGCTTAGTGTAACACCATTTTAAGTAGAATCCACCTTATGAATAATGAAAATACAGTAGAACAAAAAGATATAATTCTTACAACTTTAAACTCAAGATTCTCTCATGCAAGTCTATCTTTACGGTATTTGTTTGCAAATTTAAATGAATTAAAAGAGAATGCAAAAATATTAGAGTTTGTAATAAATAGCCAAAACCAAACAATAGCAGAAGAGATACTACAATACAAACCAAAAATAGTATTAATCTCTACATATATTTGGAATGTTTCAGATGTAAAAGAGGTATTAAACTATATAAAGCTAGTAAGTCCCAAAACAATAGTTGCTTTAGGAGGTCCAGAAATAAGCCATCTTCCACATAGAGTTGATTTGGAAAAATCAGATTATTTTATGTTTGGAGAGGGTGAAATAAGTGTTTATAACCTTTGCAAAAGCGTTTTGGGTGGATTTAGACCAAAAGAGAAAATAATTCACGCAAAACCAGTTGAGTTTGATAAGATTGCCTTGCCTTATGATTATTACACTGATTTTGATATAAAAAATAGACATATCTATATAGAAAGTAGTCGTGGTTGCCCTTTTACTTGTGAGTTTTGCTTATCTAGTATTGACTCATCTATGAGATATTTGCCTATGGATGTTTTTTTAAATGAGATTGATAAACTTTGGAGCAGAGGTGCAAGAAACTATAAGTTTATAGATAGGACTTTTAATTTAAAAATATCTTATGCAAAAGCAATTTTGGAGTATTTCTTAGCAAAAGATGAAGAGTACTTTTTACACTTTGAAGTAATCCCTGATAATTTTCCACCAGAACTGCGAGAGCTTTTAAAACAGTTTAAAGCTGGAAGTTTACAACTTGAAGTTGGTATTCAAACTTTAAATTTAGATGTAGCTAAAGAGATTAATAGAAATTTACGAATGGAGAAAATAAAAGATAATCTTGCATTTTTAAGCAATGAAACAAAAGCACATATGCATATAGATTTGATTGTGGGGCTTCCTAGTGAAAGTATAGATAGTTTTAGGGCTAATCTTGATTTACTTTATACTTTAAGTAGCGGTGAAATTCAAATAGGGATACTTAAAAAACTATCAGGAACAACACTAAATAGGCACGATGAAGTTTACGGAATGGTTTATAATCCATTTCCACCTTATGATATTTTGCAAAATGATTTAATACCATTTGAGCAAATGCAAGATATGAAAAGGTTCGCTAGATTTTGGGATATAGTTTATAATAGCGGTAACTTTATGAAAACTTCTAAGCTACTTTTTAAGGATGGCAAGGTTTTTGATGGCTTTTTTGCTTTTTCAAAGTGGATATATAAAAGAAGTGAAAGCACACATAAAATCTCACTTGATAGAGTTGCAGAGTATTTGTTTGAGTATTTAAGCCGTGATTTTGAAGAAGAACTTTTGGTAAAAACTATACTAGAAGATGTAATGGCAATAAAAGGGAGAAAAATCCCACCATTTTTGAAAAAGTTTTCAAAATATGAGCAAGATTTTATACAAATTGAGCAAAGCAAAGCTCAAAAAAGACAGGTTTTAAGGGTGCAAGAGTAAAAGCAAAAGAGACTGTTTTAGTATGATTTAGCTAAAATCTAAGTTATTTTTAATTTTTCTACACAAAAAGGGGATAATTTGAATCAAGCTGTTCACAATAGATTGGTAAGTTTTATTTGGTCAATCGCAGATGATTGCCTAAGAGATGTATATGTAAGAGGTAAATATAGAGATGTTATTTTACCTATGGTAGTTCTTAGACGACTTGATGCACTTTTAGAGCCTACAAAAGATGCAATTTTAGAAGAGTTAAAGTTCCAAAAAGAAGCACAAGTTATAGGGCTAGATGAAAATGGTTTACAAGATGCAAGTGGTTATGTATTTTACAACACTAGCCCTTGGACACTACAAAAACTTTTTAATACAGCTACAAACTCTGTGCAACTACTAGAAGCAAACTTTACAGAATACCTAAACGGCTTTAGCAAAAATGTACAAGAGATTATTGAAAAATTCAAACTAAAATCACAAATCAAACATATGGCAGATAAAGATGTACTTTTAGATGTATTAGAAAAATTTACAAGTCCTTATATAAATCTTACAGATAAAGAAGCCCTTGATCCAGATGGTAAAAAACTTCCTCCACTTACAAACCTTGGTATGGGATATGTGTTTGAAGAATTAATCAGGAAATTTAATGAAGATAACAACGAAGAAGCGGGAGAACACTTTACTCCACGAGAAGTAATAGAGCTTATGACTCATATTGTATTTGACCCAATAAAAGATAAACTTCCTCCTATTATGACTATTTATGACCCAGCTTGTGGAAGTGGTGGAATGCTAACAGAATCTCAAAACTTTATCAAAGATGAAGATGGAGAGATAAAAGCAAAAGGCGATGTGATACTTTATGGTAAAGAGATAAATGATGAGACTTATGCCATTTGTAAATCAGATATGATGATAAAAGGAAATGACCCTGAAAATATTAAAAATGGTTCAACTTTAAGTGTTGATGATTTTGCGGGAATAAAATTTGACTTTATGCTTTCAAATCCTCCTTATGGTAAATCGTGGGCAAGTGAACAAAAATATATAAAAGATGGCAAAGATGTAATAGACAGTAGATTTATAGTAAATCTAGCTGATTATTGGGGAAACAGAAACGATGTAGATGCAACTCCACGAAGTAGTGATGGACAGTTACTGTTTTTAATGGAAATGGTTGGAAAAATGAAACCATCATCTTCAAATGGAATAGGAAGCCGTATAGCTTCAGTTCACAATGGAAGCTCACTATTTACAGGTGATGCAGGTGGTGGAGAGAGTAATATAAGAAGATATATAATAGAAAATGATTTGCTAGATGCTATTATCCAGCTTCCAAACAATCTATTTTATAATACAGGAATTACAACTTATATTTGGTTACTTTCAAATAATAAAGTAGATAGTAGAAAAGGCAAAGTTCAACTAATAGATGCAAATAATCTTTTCTCGAAACTTAGAAAAAATCTTGGAGATAAAAACTGCTTCTTTGAACCTAAACATATTTTAAAAATTATGGAAGTTTATGCAAAATTTGAAAATTGCACTGAAGAAATAGACGGTAAAAAAATCTCTTCTAAAATATTTGATAATAGTGATTTTGGATACTACAAAGTAAATATTGAGCGACCAAAAAGATTAAAATCACAACTAAGAGATGATTTAATAGAGAGTTTAAAATATGATAAAACTCTACAAGAAGCTATGATATTGTGCGAAAGTGAATACAAAGAAGAGTGCAGTAATGACTTATCAAAACACAAAAAAGCCATAGAAGAACATTTAGATAAAAATGATATAGAACTAAATGCAAAACAACTAAAATCACTTCTTTCAAATGAGTTATGGAAAAAGCATAAAACACTTGTAAATACAGCAAAACTACTACAAGAAAAAATTGGCACAGATATTTATGATGATTTTAATATCTTCAAAGATTTAGTAGAAAAAACCCTAAAAGAGGAAAAAATAAGCTTAAGTGCAAGTGAAAAAAACACTATACTAAATGCTATTTCTTGGTACGATGAAACAGCACAAAAGGTTATTCAAAAAGTATCAAAAATATCTAGTGAAAAGCTAGAGAAACTTTGCGATTATTTAGGATGTAAAGAAGATGAGTTAGAAGATTTTGGATACTATAAAACAGGTAAAAAAGATGAATATATAGAGTATGAAAGCGATACAGAGTTAAGAGATAGTGAAAATATACCTTTAAAAGATGATATTTACCAATACTTTCTAAAAGAGGTAAAACCTCATATAAACGAAGCTTGGATAAATCTTTCTAGTGTAAAAATAGGATATGAGATAAGTTTTAATAAATATTTTTATACTCACAAACCTCTTAGAAGCTTAGAAGAGGTGGCAAAAGATATACTAAATCTTGAAAGCCAAAGTGATGGACTTATAAAAGAGATTTTAGGAGTTTAAAATTATGGATAAACAACTTATAACAACACTTCAAACAGAGTTTAATCAGTTATCAAACCATTTTCGTGATGTTAAGAAAATGGTATCTATTGAGAAAAAGATGATAAAACAAAGTGCCTTACCAAAAAATAAAGATGACAATAAAAATGACTAAACTAGAAAAATATCCATCATATAAAAATAGTGGTGTAGAGTGGTTAGGGGATATTCCCGAGCATTGGGAAGCTAGAAGATTGGGATTTTATTTTATGGAACGAAGAGAAAAGGTTAGTGATAAAATATTTAAACCTTTATCTGTAACAAAAAATGGAATTATGCCACAACTAGAAAGTGCGGCAAAAACAAATGATGGAGATAATAGAAAAAAAGTCTGTAAAGGTGATTTTGTAATAAATAGTCGTTCTGATAGAAAAGGTTCTTCAGGATTGTCTGAATTAAATGGTTCTGTATCTTTGATAAATACAGTGTTAGAACCAATAGCTATAAATCCACATTACTCACATTATCTTTTAAAAAGTAATTTATTTCAAGAAGAATATTATAGAAATGGAAAGGGAATAGTTGCTGATTTATGGAGTACAAATTATTCAGAAATGAAAAATATAATTATTTCAAGTCCACCACTAGAAGAACAAGAAAAAATTGCAAACTATTTAGATAAAAAAACAGCACAAATTGATGAAGCTATCAGCCAAAAACAAAAACTAATCGAACTTTTAAAAGAGCGAAAACAAATCGTTATAAATGATGCAGTTACAAAAGGAGTTTTCGGAAGTGGGACTTTTCTCAACTCTTGCTCTGCAAGGTTTCGCTCTAAAGCTGTCCCGCCAAAAGAGAGCGGGGCTAAAGCCCCACCTCCAGAGATGATAGATAGCGGTATAGAGTGGATTGGACAAATACCAAAACATTGGGAAATTAAAAAGTTAAAAAATATTTGTATTGTTAATAGTAAAACACTTGATGAAAATACTAATAAAAATTTAGAAATTAAATATGTTGATATCGGAAGTGTTTCATTTGAAAGTGGAATTAATAAGGTTGAAAGTTTTTTATTTTCTAAAGCTCCATCAAGAGCAAGAAGAATAGTAAAAAAGAATGATACTATAATATCAACTGTTAGAACTTATTTAAAAGCTATAGATTTTATAGATGAGATTAAATCTGATTATATATTTAGTACTGGATTTGCTGTTTTAGAACCTAATAAAAATCTTGAACCAAATTTTTTAACATTTCTTGTAAAAAGTAATTTTTTTACAAATCAAGTTGATGTTAATTCAAAAGGAATGAGTTATCCAGCCATAAATAGCACAGATTTAAGTAATCTAATTGTATTGCTTCCACCAAAACAAGAACAACTCCACATAGTAGAGTATATTGAAAACCAAACAACAAAAATAGACAAAGCAATAGAGCTAGAGCAAAACTATATAGAAAAACTAAAAGAGTACAAAGCAACACTTATTGATAGTGTAGTTACAGGAAAAGTGAGGGTTTGTTAATGAGTGAAATATTAGTTTATAAGCAAGTTGTTCGGAATTACCGAACAAGTACTCAAAGATTGAATAGTTCGGAAAAACCGAACAGTTGGAAGAAAATATAAAGAGGTTAAAATGATAGTAAGTAAAACAAATGAAGAAGCATTAGAAAGTTGTATTGAAAAATCTTTGATAGAGCAAGGATTTATAAAAGGCGAAAACAAAGATTTTGATAAAAACTATGCAATAGATGAAAAGATATTTTGGGATTTTTTAGAATCCACTCAAAAAGATGAACTAGAAAAGCTTAAACGTGACCCACAATACAAGCTAAAAATCATACAAAAACTTGATAAGATGATTAAAAAGTATGGGATTTTAAAGATTCTTAAAAAAGGTCTTGATGTAGATGATGCTCATTTTAAACTCTTTTTTATAGCACCTTTGGCTTCAAGTGGGCAAGAGATACAAAAAAGATTTGCTTCAAATGTTTTTAGTGTAACAAGACAAGTAACTTTCTCAAATGCAAATCCACTATTAGAGCTTGATATGGTGATTTTTTTAAATGGATTACCTATTATTACAATGGAGCTAAAAAACCCGTGGACAGGGCAAAATGCTAGGTATCATGGAATAAAACAATATAAAGAAGATAGAGACCCAAAAGAGACTCTTTTAAACTTTGCACGATGTTTGGTTCATTTTGCAGTTGATACTGATGAGGTTTTTATGACTACAAAATTAGAGGGCGATAAAACTTTCTTTTTACCTTTTAATAAAGGAAATGGTTTTGGAGCTGGAAATCCTGTAAATCCAAATGGACATAAAACAGCTTATATTTGGGAAGAGATATTTAGTAAAAACTCAATAGCAAATATAATAGAGCATTTTGTAAGGCTAGATGGCGATACACTATTTTTTCCAAGATACCATCAGCTTGATGTTGTGCGAAAACTTATAGATGATGTAAGCCAAAACGGAGTTGGAAAAACTTATCTTATTCAACATAGTGCAGGAAGTGGAAAATCAAACTCTATTACATGGAGTGCATTTGGGCTTATTGAAGCTTATTATAAAAATGAAGAGTTGCCACTTTTTAATAGTGTGATAATCGTAACTGATAGAAAAATATTAGATAAACAACTACGTGACAATGTAAAAAGTTTTAGTGAACAAAAAAATATAGTTGCTCCTGCATATAGTTCAAGTGAACTAAAGAGCAATCTTGAAAATGGTAAAAAGATTATTATTACAACTATTCAAAAATTTCCTTTTATAGTAGATGGAATAGCTGATTTAAGTGATAAAAGATTTGCAGTGATTATTGATGAAGCACACTCTTCTCAAAGTGGCACAGCTCATGGAAAAATGAATGAAGCAATGGGTAAAAATGATTTCAATGAAGAGCTTGATGCTCAAGATTTGGTACTAGAGATAATGAGAAGTAGAAAAATGAAAGGTAATGCTTCATATCTTGCATTTACAGCAACTCCTAAAAACACAACGCTAGAAAAGTTTGGAACAAAACAAGCAGATGGAACATTTAAACCATTTCATCTTTACTCTATGAAACAGGCAATTGAAGAGGGCTTTATACTTGATGTACTTTCAAACTATACAACTTATAAGAGCTATTATGAAATAGCAAAATCAATAGATGATAATCCTCTTTTTGATACGAAAAAAGCACAAAAAAAGCTAAAAAGTTTTGTGGAGAAAAACCCATCAACAATAGCCACAAAAGTTGAAATAATACTTGACCATTTTATAGATAAAATCGTAAAAACTAAAAAGCTAAAAGGCAAAGCAAAAGCTATGGTTGTAACTTCTAATATCCAAACAGCTATTGTTTATTTTCAAGCTATAAATAAAAAGTTAGATGAATTAGGTAATCCTTTTAAAGCTGTAATGGCATTTTCAGGCAAAAAAGAGGTAAATGGAGTTGAATACACTGAAGATGAGATGAATGGTTTTGCTTCAAAAGATATAAGTGATAAATTTGATACAGATGAATACAGACTGCTTGTTGTAGCCAATAAATTTTTAACAGGCTTTGACCAGCCAAAACTTTGCACTATGTATGTAGATAAAAAACTTCAAGGAGTTTTAGCTGTTCAAGCTTTATCAAGATTAAATAGAGCTGCACCAAAATATGGTAAAAAAACAGAAGATATATTTGTGCTAGATTTTTTTAATAAAACAGAAGATATAAAAGAGTCGTTTGACCCATTTTATACATCAACAACTCTAAGTGAAGCAACAGATATAAATGTACTTCACGAATTAAAAGATAATTTGGATGATTTAGGTGTTTATGAAACAGTTGAAGTTGATGAGTTTTTTGAAAAATATTTCAAAGGAGAAGATGCATCAAAACTTTCGCCAATAATTGATATTTCTGCTCAAAGATTTAATAGTGAATTAGAATTTAGCGATGAAGAAAAAGCAGATTATAAAATAAAAGCTAAACAGTTTGTGAAAATATATGGGCAAATGGCTTCTATTATGCCTTATGAGATTGTTGCATGGGAAAAATTGTTTTGGTTTTTAAAATTTTTGATTCCAAAAATGATTATAAAAGATAAAGACCAAGATATGTTAGATGAGCTTTTAAATAGTGTTGATTTATCAACTTATGGATTAGAAAGAGTTAAATTAGGGGTTAGTATAGAGCTTGATGATAGTGAAACAAAACTAGACCCACAAAATGCAAATCCAAGAGGAGCTCATGGAACTAGCGAGAAAGATTTATTAGATACTATTATTGAAGCTTTTAATGAAAAATGGTTTAGCGGATGGGATGAAACCCCAGATGAGCAAAAAATAAGACTTTTGCATATTATTAAAAAGATAAAAGAGCATAAAGATTTTGGAGTAAAATATCAAAATAATCAAGATAGCCACACTAAAAAAATAGCACTTGATAGTATGATAAGAGAAGTTATGAATCAAAATAGAAAAAAAGAGTTAGATTTATATAGACTTTATGCAAATGAAGATGATTTTAAAGTAGATATTTATAACTATATTCACAGGATTTTAAGCTCTGATTTGAGTGTACAATAAAGACAGGTTTTAAGGATGGAAACTAATGAATAAAAAAGTAGTTTTTTTAACACTACAAACACTACTAGTTATAAGTTTATATGCAGAAAATAAATTAGAGAATAGGGCTGAATTATCTTATGTAAACAGTAGTGGAAATACAAATACAAGTTCATTGAATGGAAGAATACTAAGTGAAGCCAAATTTGATGAACGAGAGTTAAAAGCAAAAGCCAATATATTTAGAAGTAAAGATAATAATAAAAAATCAGCAAACAAATATGAGATGAATTTAGATTATAGCCATATGATAGGAGATAGATTATATACATATATTGATGCTTATTTTGAAAGAGATGAGTTTAGTGATTATAAATCAAGATTAAATATAGGTCCAGGGCTTGGATATAAGTTTATATATACAGATGATGAGGTTTTAGATATTCAAGGTGGAGTTGCTTATGCTGTTGATAGATTTGATGATAAAAAAAGAGATAGATATTTAGCCCCAAGAGTAGAGATGAACTATAAATATAAAATAAAAGAGAATATTGATTTTAGGCAAATGTTAAGTTATCTTTTTTCAAGTAATGACACAAATATATATTTCTTAAAAAGTGAAACAGGTTTATATGTGAAGATGATTGAAAATTTATCTTTGGGGGCAAATTATAAACTTGATTATGTAAATAAAACTGAAAAGAAAAGGCTTGATAGAAAGTTTATGACATCTTTGGTTTATGATTTTTAAGATAGATTGAATAAGATATAAAAGGATTAAAATAATGCTAAGTAAAATTAAAGAAATTTTAAGTTTTGATTTGGGTGTAAAATATGAGTTATAGAAATATTATTTTTTCACTTTTGGTACTTTATATTTTGGCTGATATTTTTCATACATATTTTATAAAGTAGTTTAATAGTTTTCGATATTATCAAAGCTCCATCCATTTTCTTTTAAAAGTTGGATAAGAGTTTTGATATTTTCTTTACCACTATTGTTTTGAGTAAACATAAAATCGTGCATTAGTAAAACAACTTTATTGTCTTTTAAAGAAGATTTATTTTTATAAATTTTCTCCATTTTTTCAAAAACTTCTAGTGGTTCTAAAATAGGTTTTCCACTATTATCATAAGGCCAATCTAAATCCCAACCATATATAAAATAACCTTCATTAAAAATCCCATCATAACCTTGAATCTCTATTTCTCTTTGTATTTCAGGTATCATATTGTCATTTTTTTCAATATTTGGTAGCCTAAATACATTTCTTCCTGCAAGTCTTACTGGTAAATATGCTGATTGTGTTTTTGA
The DNA here is from genome assembly GCA_039810345.1 of Aliarcobacter sp. GTDB lineage: Bacteria > Campylobacterota > Campylobacteria > Campylobacterales > Arcobacteraceae > Aliarcobacter. The sequence continues at coordinate 56,395 of JBDHWU010000014.1, forward strand.
AACTCTATCTAGTTTTACTAGTTCATTTGCTTTTTTTACATCTTCTATTACTTTTGTTGGATTACTATAAAACTTTTTGTATCTATTGTTTGCATGAGAGTAGGTATGATTTGCTATTGTAATATTTTTATTTTTTAGTGCAAGTTCATAAATATTTTTAAAATTCTCTATTTGATAACCAATAAAAAACATTGTAACAGGAATATTTTCTTCATTAATAGCTTCAAATATATTTTTAGTTGCTTTTAAAGGTCCATCGTCAAATGTTAAATAGGCTATTTTTTCTATTTTATCTTCCATTTTTTTCTCTTTGGTTTTAACTTCTTCAACATCTTCAAGCAAATATTCTTTACATAAAAAGGTATATTTTAGATTTTTGTTTTCGCAAATAGATTGAAGAGTTATTGCAAATAAATTTGTAGAGCAAAATAGCAAAAAAAATAGTTTATGAAAAAGAGTAAACACAAAATTCCCTAGAGGCTTAAAATCAATTTGATATAATACAAAAAACTCAATAAAAGAAGCGAAAAATTGGAAGATATTTATGATTTAATAGTTTTAGGAGCAGGACCAGCTGGAATTATGGCTAGTATTAGTGCAGCTAAAGATGGTAAAAAAGTGCTGTTACTTGAAAAAATGCCACAAATTGCACTTAAACTCAAAGCAACAGGTGGTGGAAAATGCAACCTTACAAATACACTATCTCAAGATGAATTTTGTGAAAAATTTGGAAAAAATGGAAGATTTATAAAAGATTCATTAAATGAACTTTCAAGAGATGAACTTTTAGAGTTTTTTGCTTCAATTGGAGTTGAAACCATTGCAAGAGATGGTTTTAGAATATTTCCTATAAATCATAGTTCTAGCATAATTATTGATTCACTTTTAAATGAATTAGAAAGATTAAAAGTAGATGTAAAAACTTCTGTAAATATTGAAAATATAGAGAAAATTGAAGATAAATTTATATTAAATAGCAATGATGAGGTTTATAAAAGCTATAATCTAGTTTTAGCAACAGGAGGGCTTGGTTATCCAACTTTGGGAGCTACTGGGGATGGATACAAATTTGCTTCAGATTTTGGGCATAAAGTTACACAAACACATCCAGCAATGATGCCACTTTTTACAAAAGAGAAAAATTTTAGCTCTTGTAAAGCTGATACAATTGCAAAAGCTATTTTAAAAGTAAATATTCCAAAATATAAAAATTTAAAACTTATTGGAGATTTAATTTTCACAAAAGAGGGGCTTAGAGGTCCAGTTATACTTGATTTTGCAAGAGAAATTACTCCAATATTAGCTAAGTTTAATGAAGTTCCACTTTTGATAAATTTCTTAAAAGGTAAAAATGAAGATGAGATTTACAAACATTTAAAAGAGCAAATAAGCAAAAATCCTACAGATACAATTTTGCAAAATCTTGAAGTATTACTTGCAAGTAGTGTTGCAAATGAGATTTTAAATATGTGTGAAATAGATAATAATTTGCGATTTAAACAGATAGAGGGAATAAAAAGAGAAAAACTTATCAAAACTCTTGCTTGGACACCTTTTACTGTTGTTGGACACGACGGATTTAGACAAGCTATGATTACTAGAGGAGGAGTTAGTCTAAAAGAGATTGATTCAAAAAATATGCAAAGTAAAATTGTAAGTGGATTATACTTTTGTGGAGAGTTAGTGGATATTGATGGACCTTGTGGTGGATACAATCTTCAGTGGTCTTTTTCAAGTGGATTTTTGGCTGGGAAATTAAAAGATTAATTCCCAGTTTTTTAATTTAAAATGTAAAATTTCTTGTTAGTTTGATATTTACATTAATTTTATCTTGTATATAGAAATTTTTTAAGATATTACTAGAACCAATTTCAATAAAATTATAGTCTAAGAAGTTACTAGCCATATAGTGCATATTACTTTGCCAATCTACTTGATTTACTATATGAACTTTTAAATTTTCCTTTATTTCATCTTTGTTAGATAGTGCTTTGTTTAAATTTATAGGAATAAAAGCAATTTCACTATCTTTAAATTCTAATAAGTCAATTATTTCTGATAATTCATTTTGTGCTTCATTTAAAATAGAGTTATGACAAGCAACATTTGTTTTTAATAGTGTTGATTTGATTTGATTTTTAATACATAGTTCTTTTACTTTTATAATATTTTTTAAAAGACCAGAGACTACTATTTGTTCTGATGAGTTTAAATTACTTATAGATACATCGTTGTCTAATATAGAATTAATCAAGGCATTATTTTTTGAAATAGCAATTGCTAACATACCTTGTTCTACATTATATGTACTATTTTGCATCAATTCACCCCTTTTTAAAATAAGTTTGCACCCATCTTCTAAGCTTAGTTTTTTTGCATAAATTAAAGCACAAACTTCACCTAAACTATGTCCTAAAACATAGCTTGGTGTACCAATTATATTTTCAAGGGCTTTTGCTATTGCATAATTTACTGCAAATATAGAAATTTGTAGTTTTTTATTATCTAATGATGTTTTTATTGAATTTTTCCCCCAACTTATATCAGCAATATCAATTTTAGTTAAATCAGATATTTCTTCAATATATCCTTTGAATATACTATTTTTTAAATAGTTCTTACCAAAACCTGGTTCAAAAGTTCCTTGACCTTCAAACATAAAAATATTTTTATTCATTAATATCCTTTTGTCCTAATTGTAAATATAAATCAGTTTGTTCAAATATATATTTATTATTTATTTTTGAACTTTTCAAATAATCCAAATACTCTTTGATTTTATCAAAAAGCATATCTTTATCTATATCTTGTTTAAAATCGCTATATATATTTGAAATAATATTAGATATATTTAAGTACATTATTTTTGATTTATGAGAGTTTATATCTACTATTTCATCTTTATGTAGATGCTTAAAGCCCATTTTTTCATATATAGATGCAACTTTAATATAAGCATCGCTATATATTATAGAAACCTTATTTTCTATAATATAAAATACTGTTCCTCTAAATAAAATATCTAAAACCTCTCCATTCCTAAATTTAGGGACAATTGATAGCTTTCCATATTCTGCAACTTTAAAAGTTTTATTTAATTCTGGCAAAGTTTTATTATCTGGTAGTGTTATATACTCTAATGGTAACTTATTATTCAAATCTTTTAAAGAAATTTTTAGAGTAGCAATAGGAGTTAAATCTTCTAAATATAGTATAAAAAGCTTAGAATAATCATCTAGCTTTTTTATTAGAATTTCATCAAAATAATCATCTTTTGAAGAATTTCTTAATAGAGGAACATATTGTTCATAAGATATTTTTAACAAATTATTGAAAGTATTTAACTCTTCGTTTGAAGATACTTCTTTTAAAAGATATTTACCATCTTTAAATTCCTTTGAAAAAACCTCATTATTTGAAAAAAGGTTCTCTATTTTATCTTTTCTTTGTTGTTTAAATAAAACTTCTTTAGTTTCAAATTTTGAATTGAAAAATCTTCTAATTTTATTTAGATAAATAGATGTTATAACAATTATAACTATAGGAAGGATTATATATAGTATATTTGGTTTTAGTAAAAACGATAAAGCTATTGCTAAAACATAAGAAAATATGGAAAATATGTTTGTATAAAAAATTGGTTTCATTTCCTCATTTGTATGTTGTTTAGCTATATATGTTAATGTTCTATTTGTAAATATAAAATAAATTGTTAGAAAAATGAAATTTATGTAAATAACAATTCCTGTATATGGAATAACATCTTTTATGTTAAATAAATAGTAAAAAATAGACATAACTAAAAATACACTAAACATCATAAAATTTATAATATCAAATTTTTTATATACTACACAATACCACATTATTAGAGAATATAGAGACCGTTAAATATTTCGTGTCAAAGTAATTCTGATAGGAGAAATCCTATCACACCAGAACTTAAATTTTAAGTT
>JBDHWU010000015.1:0-57979 GCA_039810345.1 Aliarcobacter sp.
TCAGCATATTTATTTGTAAATACACTTCCCATAGCTTCCATAACGGCTGGACTTGTGAAGTTTTCACTTGCAATCATTTCTAAATGTGTTGTTTGTCTAGCAAGTTCAGCTTCAACAATATCAAATACTTCAATGTCTGCTGTTTGTAAATTATCTTTTGTTATATAGTTCATAGCTTTTCCTTTAATTATTTTTTTTAAATATTAACAAAAATTAAATTTCTAATCAATCCAAAAATTGCTAAATTTTAATTTTCTAAAATTTCTTCTTCGTTTTCATTTGAAGCTTTTTTCTCTTTAAAAATAGCTTTTGAGATAATCTCTAAGTAAAAGCTATCGTAATTCTCATTTTGTGCATAATCAACACTTTTGATAACATCAACAAAATTTATATCTTTTGCTTCATCCTTTGTTTTTCCAAATTTACACTCAAAAAACCAAGTGTTAAAACCTTCAGGAAGCTTCTTTGATTTTTCTCTTTTTATATATTTTCTAATTTCATTTTTTATACTATCAACTTGTCTATCTCTATTTTTGTTGCTAATATCTATTAAAAATTGTTTTTTCATACTCTTATCCTTTTTAAAAAATGATTATATCAAAGATAAATAAAAAATTATTCTATTTTTTTAAATCAAGAATTATTTTGTTATAATCGAGTATCTTACATAAAGAAGCAAAATGGAACATTTTTTATTAACACTTTTTTTAGCAATTTTTGTTGCTACTGTTGTAAATATCATTCTTAAAAAATTTGGTGTTTCTCAAATTATTGGTTATATTTTAACAGGAATTATTATAGCTTATGGTTTTCAATTTCAAGGGGCTAGTATAAAATCTCTTGATGCTATTGCCGAGTTTGGAATTGTATTTTTAATGTTTACAATAGGGCTTGAAATAAGTTTTGATAAAATTAAGAAAATGAAAGAGATACTTCTTTTAAATGGATTTTTGCAAGTACATGTTAGTGCTGGTTTAATCTTTTTGGTATCATATTTTATTTTTCACCTAAGTGTTGAAGTCTCTTTAATTGTATCTTTTGCATTTTCTCTTTCATCAACAGCTATTGTTTTGCCTTATTTAAAATCTTCAAAAGATATTTATACTCCTTATGGAGAGAAGACTACAGCTATTTTAATTTATCAAGATTTAGCTGTTATTCCGATACTTTTATTAATATCTTTTCTTACAAATGAAACCTTAAGTATTGGTGAAGTTATCTGGAATACATTTATTTCAGCGGTTATAATTACACTATTTATGTTTATTTTTGGAAAAAGATTAATAGATTGGCTTTTACAATTTTCATCAAATACAAGGCTTGAAGAGCTATTTATTGGTGCAGTTTTTTCAATAGTTATTGGTGCTTCTTTGATGGCTGAATATTTGGGATTTACATACTCTTTAGGTGCTTTTTTAGCAGGAATGATAATAGCTGATACAAAATTTAGAATAAAAGTTGAATCAGATATATCAAATTTTAAAGATTTACTTTTAGGAACTTTCTTTTTTACAGTTGGAACCAAAATTGATATTATCTATTTTTTAGAAAATACACATATTATAGTTGGATTATTTTTATTAATTATGTTAATAAAGGCTCTAGTTGTATTTTTCATAATTAGAAGAAAATCAGATAAAAATACATCAGTTAAAAGTGCAATTGCACTTTGTCAGGTTGGAGAGTTTTCATTTGCAATTTTTACTTTAGCTTCAAGTCAGCATGTAATTCCTGTTGAAACAGCAAATTTTTTAACTTTAATTTCTGTAATGTCAATGATATTAACTCCATTTTTTCTAAATAATATTTATAAAATATCAAGTTTATTATCTAAAGATTTATATGAATCTGATAATATTGAACCATTAGATGAGCAAAATCATATTATTTTATGTGGTTTTTCAATTTTAGGTAGAGTCGTTGCTAGAGATTTAGCTGATAGAAATATGCCTTTTGTAATTGTTTCAAATGACTTAAGACAGGTGCAAATAGCTACAAAAATGGGTTACAAGGCATTTTTTGGGCATTTAGAGAAAAAAAGTGTACTAGAGGCATTAAAAGTTGAAAAATCTTCTAGTATTATTGTGACAATAACAGAAACACATGACAAAATATTAATTTGTGATGCGATTTTAAAATATTATTCAGAAGCAAATATTATATTAAAATATGAATCAATTGAAGAAAAACATCTATTAATTGATTTAAAAATTAAGAAGTTTATTCATGCTCATGCAGAAGTAGGGCGACTTTTGGTTGAAGAAGCAACTCATTGTTGCGATTTGAGTTTACATAAATATGATTAAATGTAATTTTATAAAAGGTTAGAAATCTAAGATTTCTGACCTTTTAAAGAGTAAAGCTCTAGCCATCTCATAATAATGGCACTTAAATAAGGAATAGTTTGTATAAATATTGTTGCTGCAAATACATAAATCTCAGTAATTCCTGTATGATTTGTAAATATTAGTGCAAAGAATGCGATTAAAAGTAAAACTCCTAAAATCATCTCATACTTAATTGGGCTTGAACCTTTTTTAGCTTTTCCACCTTTTTCTGTTCTTTTAAATGGAAGACCATCTTTTATAAATCCGTCAAATACAGCTTTAAAAATTATTAGTTGTAAGCTCATTGAAGCAATAGAGCTTAAGAAAATATCTTTGAAACTTGCTTTTACTTTTGTTCTATATAAAATAAAAGTATGTAAAATATTTACTAAAAATGCCGTAATAATCGGAATTGTAAGTGGAATTGTAGGAATTGTAACTCCAACAAAGATTATTACAGGAACCCAAATAATATTCATAACAGCCATAATTGGACCCATGGCATCACTTAACCAGAAAAACCAACCAGTTACAAACTTATTTTTTTGTCTAGGGCTAAGTTTTGTTGAACTTGGTTTAAACTCTCTCCAGTGCTTTTTAAGAATTTGAATTGCACCATAAGCCCATCTATGTCTTTGAGTTTTAAATGCCTCAACAGTATCAGGAAGTAGTCCATAACCATATCTTCTATTTGTATAGTGAGCTATATATCCAGCTTCAAAAAGTCTAAGACCCAATTCACTATCTTCAACAATAGTATCAGTTCCCCAACCACCAACTTCCATCATAGCACTAAGTCTTACCATTACCATTGTTCCGTGAACAACTATGGCATTTTCTTCATTTCTATCTACCATTCCAATATCAAAGAAACCAGCATATTCAGCATTCATAGCAGCTTTTATTATACTTTCATCTCCATCTCTATGATCTTGTGGAGCTTGAACAATTGCCACTTTTGGGTCATCAAAAAGTGGAACTAAATCTACAAGCCAAGGAGATTCAACTTTATAATCTGCATCAATAACAGCAATAATTTCTGCATTTTTATCTGTATAATCAAGTGCCATGTTTAAAGCTCCTGCTTTAAACCCTGTACATTTAATATCAAGATATTTAAACTTATCTCCTAATTTTTCACAAAGCTCTTTTATTGGAGTTTTATAATAATCTTCAGGAGTATTATTTATAATAACCAAAACTTCAAAATTTGGATATGTAAGTTTTGATAAACTCTCCAAAGTTTCAGCTAAAACATGTGGTTGCTCTTTATATGCAGGAACATGAATAGATACAAGTGGTGCATTTTGTGATTTTAAATCTAATGGAACAAGTCGTGTAGGAGTTACTCCAATAGTTGATCTAAACAGCTCATTTGCTTTTGCTAAAGTAATAATAACTAGAGGAATCATTAAAAAACTTCCCATTCCCCACATTACCCACATACCAAAATTCATATAATTTATAAATGGATAAATTGCAGCCATTACTATACCAAATGCCATTCCTTGTGCCGCAATTGCATAAGCAAAAGCATGGCTAATATTTACTTTTTGGTTTCTAAGTCCAAAAATTGTAAGTAAGGCACCAATTATAATTGCTGCAATCATTTGATATAACCAATATTGATTTAATTCTATTTTTCCAATTAGTTGGAATTTTAATTTTCTATCAATATCAAAAATTCCCCAATACTGACCAACATTTCCTTCATCATAACCTTTCCAAGGTTGGTCAAAAGCTTCAATTATATTATAGTGCCAGTTTTTTTCTTGAGCCATATTTATAAAACTTCTAATTGCTTGTGCTTGATTTTTTATATTAGGAACAGCTTTGTTATTGTTGTATCCGTGGCTAGGCCATCCTGTTTCACCAATTACTATCTTTCTATTTGGATGAATTTTTTCAACAATATTATACTTTTCAAGTAAAAAATCATTATATCTATCAATTGGAATTTTTTCCCAATAAGGTAAAATGTGAATAGTTAAGAAATCAACATGTTTTGCTAAGTTGGGAACTCTTTCCCAAACATCCCATGTTTCAGCAACAGTTATTGGTTTTTTTGTTTGGCTTTTCATAAAATCAACATAAGCAAAAAGCTCATCTTCATTTATATCAGCTCTTAAAAGAACCTCATTTCCTACAATAACATTTTCTACTCTATTTGGAAATTTTTCTAAAATTTCTAAAGCTCTTTTTATTTCCATATAGTTTTCATTATGATCACCACTAATCCAAAGACCTAAATCTATTGGCATATTACTATCTTTTGAAGCTTCTAAAATTTCATAAGCCTCTTTTGTAGCATAAGTTCTAATTTTTGTTGTAAAGTTTTGTAATAAATTTACATCATCAGATATTTGTTGTTTTGACAAAAGTTTTTTTTCATAACCCTCATATGGAGAGTATGAAAGAGATTCTATTTTGTCAATAGAGCTATCTTTTAGTGTTACAAGATTATCTTGTGTAATCCAAAAAAAGACTTGAAAAAGTCCAGCCATAATAAGACCTAAGATAATATATCTCAACTCGTTTTCCTTTTTTAAAAATAATTGCGAATATTAACATTTTTTTGTTACAATGAAACTTATTAAATAACGATATAAGGATTGTGGTTTTGATTTTTTTTGCTTTTTTAACCTCTTTAGTTGCTACTTTAGGTAGCTTATTCTTTTCAGAAATAATGAATTTTGTTCCTTGTAGTTTGTGTTGGTATCAAAGAATATTTATGTATCCATTGGTTTTTATATTTTTATTAAATCTTTTATATCCTGATAAAATGGTGTTTAAATATAGTTTTCCTCTTGTAATTATTGGTTTATTTGTTTCAATTTATCATAATCTTTTGATTTTAAAAATAATTCCAGAAAAACTATCTCCTTGTATTAGCGGAATACCTTGTAGTGTTGATTATTTAAACTATTTTGGTTTTATTACAATTCCACTTTTATCTTTTTTGGCATTTTTTATTATTTTTATATCTTTGATTGCCTATAAAACAAGAAATAGGCTTTAATTATTTGTTATTCTTTTTTGGCTAAAGTACAAAAAAACTAATAAGGAAAAAAATGCAGAATAAAAATTTGGTTTTTATTTCAATTTTAGCAGTTGTTGCTCTGTTTGTTTTGGCTATTTATTTTTACAAAGATAGTATCTCAAACAATAGAGCTAATATAAATGATGTTTTATTAAAAGAGTACTCTTTTTCAAAAGGCTCAAATAAAAAAAATATAGTTATAGCAGAGTTTCTTGACCCTGAGTGTGAATCTTGTGCGGCTTTTCACCCATTTATAAAAAAGTTATACAAAGAGTATAGTGATGATATTTTAATAGTTACAAGATATTTAGCTAATCATAAAAACTCAAAAATGGCAATAGAGATTTTAGAAGCATCAAGACAACAGAATTTATATAATGAAGTTTTAGATGTGATTTTTGAGAAACTTCCTATTTGGGCTGAACATAATAATGAAAAACCAGAGCTTTTATGGGAATTTTTAAAATCTATAGATTCTCTTGATATAGCTAAATTAAAAGAGGATATGAAAAATCCAAAAATAGCAGAAATTATAAAACAAGATAAGGAAGATGCTACACTTTTAGGTGTTAGAGGAACTCCTACAATTTTTGTAAATGGTGTTGAATTGGAGGTTTTAAGCCCAAAAGCACTATTTGATTTGGTTGAAAAGGAAATTTATAAATAATGGAGTATATTGTAGTTTTACTTTCTATAGTTACTGTGGCTATTATTTATTATAAAAATAAAACTACATATAAAAGTAAACCAAAAGCTATTAAAAAAGAAGAGATTATTAAATCTTATGAAGATGAATTAAAAGAGATTTTATTGTCTTGTAAAGAAGATAAATCCAAAGCTATTGAATTAAGAATTCAGTTTTTAAAAAAAGTAAATCAAGAGTTATCAATGAATATCTTTTTTGAACAAAATGAAGCTAGACAAATTTTAGAAAAATTATCAAAAATGGAGTAAAAATGAAAAAATTATTATTTATATCTTTGGCTTGTGTAACACTGTTTTTTTCAGCATGTGATTCAAAATCGCCAATAACATCAAATGCTGTTTCAAAAACAAAAATAAATGAAGAGAAGCCAAAATTTGAATCACAAACTTATAGTTTAATTACAACTGATGAAAAAATTATAAGTTTTACAAGTACAGAAGAGGGCTTGGATTTTGATGAATTTAAGAATAAAAAAGCGGTTATTATAGATATTTTTGCAACTTGGTGTCCACCTTGCATAGAATCTTTACCAATGCTAAAAGAGATTAAAGAGAAAAATAAAGATAATTTAGAGATAGTTTCTGTACTTTTTCAAGATGAAAAAAGCCTTGAAGAGATGAAAGACTTTATAAAACAACATCAAATAAATTATCCAATTACAATGGGGAGTGATAACCAAAAACTAGCAGATGAATTAAATGTTAAAAAAGTTCCTGAAATGTTTTTGTTTTCAAAAAGTGGAAAATTTGTTCATAAATTTGTTGGAAAAGTAAAACAAGAAGAGCTTGAAAAATATCTTAAAATTGCAGTTGAGAATTGATTTTCTCAACTAAAGTAATTTTTGTAATTCTTCAAAGCTATTTATAAAATAATCAGCTTTTGAGAAATCTTGTGTAGATGTAAATTCATTTTTTACAACTACACAGTCAATATTTGCTCTTTTTGCACTTTCTAATCCTCTTTGAGAATCTTCAACAACAATTGCTTCATAATCTTTTGCAATAAACTTTTCTAGGCCTTTTAGATATGGTTCTGGATGTGGCTTAGCCTTTGTATAATCTTCAACACAAAGTATAAAATCCATAAAATCTGTTATTCCACTGTTGTTATGAATTAGTTCAAAATCGACTCTTCTTGAAGTTGTGATTATTGCCATTTTATATTTTTTTGATAACTCTTTTAAAACTTTTTTTACATTTGGAATTGTTATATTTTTTGTTTGTAAAAACTCTTGGTAAAAGTCATCTCTTAGCTTTCTATGTTTTTCTATAATATCTGTTTTTATATTGTGAAGTTGTGCTAGTTCAAAGGCACTTCCACCTTTAATCATTATATTTTGATAAAAATCCATAGTAAGATTTAATCCTAATATTGCAAGAGATTTCTTATTTGCTTCAAAATACCATTTTTCAGTTTCAACCAATACCCCATCATTATCAAAAAGAATAAATTTTTTCATATTTTGCCTTAGATTTAAAATAAAAAAAAGGGAAGCTTTTTTAGCTTCCCTTGTAATATAGGAGGAGTTTAAGTTAAAAAATTATCAACTTACAAATGAATTATAAGCTTACTTGATTAATATCTTTTAAATAAAATATTAATCAAAGGTAAACAAGATAAAATCTATCCTATTTTTCCCATTTAGATTTTGGAGGCTCATAGTTTTTGATTTTTTCTATTATTTCATCAATATCATCGCTTACTATTAACATATCAACAAATCTTTTATCCATAAAGCCATTTTTGGCACTTTCATAAAAAAACTCAATTAATTTATCGTAATATCCATCAATATTTACAAAAGCACAAGGTTTTTTATGAAGACCAATTTGAGCAGATGCTATTACATCAATAATTTCCTCAAAAGTTCCATAAGCACCTGGAAGAGTTATAAATGCAGAGCTAAGCTCTTCCATCTTTGCTTTTCTCTCCTTCATACTATCAACTTTGTATATTTTTGAAATTGCTGTATTTTCTAGCTCTTTATTAACTAAATCGTAAGTTATAACTCCTGTTACAGTGTTATTATGTTTTATTGATTCATTTGAGATGATGCCCATTAGTCCTTGTTTTGAGCCACCATAAACTATACTAAATCCATTTTTTGCTAATTTTTTGGCAAGTTCAATAGTTTTTTCTTTATAAATTTCTTTATTTCCAAAAGAAGAACCACAATAAATTGCTACATTCATAAACTTTTCTCCCTTTTAAATGGTTTTAAAATAATCAATAATTTTGGAAGTAAAAGTAAATTTGCTATTAAAACACTTACCATTACAACTGCTGTTAATAGACCAAAATATATTGTTGGAACCAGATTTGATAGCATTAAAATTGAAAAACCAATTACAATAATAATTGTCGTATGATACATTGGATGACCAACAGTATTTAAGGCTTTATGAATTGAGATTTTATAGTCTCCGTGATTTTGTTTATACTCAAAATCAAATCTATGCATAAAATGAATTGTATCATCAACAGCAATTCCTAAAGCAATAGCAGCAATTGTAATTGTCATAATATCAAGAGGAATATTAAGCCAACCCATAATACCAAAAACCAAAGATATAGGAATTAAATTTGCAATTAAAGCAATGAAAACCATTTTTATATTTCTAAAAAGAATTAAAAACATAATAGCTAAAACCAAAATAGAAGCTCCAGCAGTTGATATTTGCGAATCAAACAAAGATTGAAGCATATTGTTGTATAAAATCATAAGGTTTGTAAGCCTAAAAGTAGTCTCTTTATTTGTGATAATCTCTTCTAAATCACTAGATATTTTCTTTATCAACTCATTTCTTCTTAAATTATCATTTGAGTCAATAATTCTCATATTTATTCTAGCTTCAGAAGCCTCTATATTTACAAATGGGCTTAATATAAGCTTTTTATAATCTTCTGGCAGTTGATTATAAATTAAAGCCAAAGTTATTCCATCTAAATCTTGATTATTGTTTAAAGTTTTTCCAATTTTAAGTAAAGTTGCCAAAGATTGAACTTTTCCTATTTCTGGAATGCTTTCTAAATAGTCGTGAATTTTTGTGATAAGCTCCATTTTATCTTGAGAGAACCAATATTGTTTATCATCTTTTTTTAAGATAAATTCGTTTTCAAAATCATCAAAATCAGATTTTTGCTCTTTTATTTCAATACTATTGTCTTTAAATTTTACTATCACATCAAGTGGAGTTGTACCTCCTAAGCTCTCATCAATTACCTTCATACCTTTGTATATTTCACTATTTGATTTAAAATAGTTTATAAAAGAGTTTTCAACAAAGATTTTAGAGCTTCCAACTACAGAAAAAATTGTTGTTAATATTGCTACAAAGATGATTTTTCCACCATGATTTAAAACTACATTTGGTAGTTTTGGAATAAATGATACTGCTTTTTCTTTTTTCTCTATCTCAACTTTCTTTCCAATAAGTATTAAAAAAATTGGAAAATAAATAAAAGATAAAGCTAAAGATACAAGAATTCCAACACTCATCATAAGACCTAGATTTATAACTGGTTCGATATTTGATAAAACTAAAGATGAAAAACCAACAACTGTTGTAATAATTGCAAAAAATGAGGGTATTAGTTTTGATAAAACTGTATTTATTGTAAGTTTATATTGACTAGCTTTTGGGTATTTAAAATATAATTCTTTATATCTTTCTACTAAATGTACAACAACGGACATAGTAATTATTAGTTGTAATGCCACAAAATTTGAGGATATTACTGTAACTTCCCAATTAAATATTCCTAATATACCAGCAGTTGATAAAATAGAGATAAAACAGATAAATAAAACTATAAAAACCCATCTAAAGCTTTTAAAAATATACCATAAAACAAAAATAAAGATAAAAATAAGGCTAAAACCGTAGATTAATAGGTCGTTTTTTACAAAATGAACAGCATCATTTGCTATCATACTAACCCCACCTAAAAAGATATTTGCATCTTTTTCATAATTTTTTATGATAGCTCTTATTTTTTCAATATTTTTACTCTCATTTTCCCTTGCTTCTTCTCTAAACTCTTTAAATTTTATATTATTATTTTCAAGTTCCTCTTTTTCAAGCTTACTTAGAATTTCATTTTTTTGTTTTTCTAAAAGGGCATCTCTTTTTTCTATAAAATTAAAATATTTTTTATCATCTTTTAGATGTAAGATTATTGCGGTTGTTTTAAAATCACTACTTACAAGAGCATTCTTATATAATGGAGAGTTTAAAAACTCTTTTTCCACTAAGCTTTTATCAAACTCTTTTGAACTTAAGCTATCAACACCAGCAACTAAATCGGAAATAGGGCGAATAGGAGATTGTAAAAGTGGAACAGTAAGAATTGAATCAACTTTTGCAATATTTTCTACTTTTAAAAAGTCATCTGATATATTTTTGATTGCTTTTAGGGTTTCATCGTCTAAAAGAGCTTTTTTTGGGCTAAAAGTAACTATTAGAAAATTTGAATTTTCATATTTTTTGTAGCTTTCTCTAAAAAATCTTAAATCTTCATCATCTTCTAAAAGCAAAGTTTCAGCACTTGCATCTATTTGCATATTTTTTGAGTTGTAGGATAAATATCCTACAAAAAGTGTAGCAATAATTAAAAATAAAAAAGGATACTTAAATATTAAAGTATCATAAATTTTTTTATACATAAATTACTGTTTTTTAAATTGTGCAAACATCTCATCAAAAGATTTCTCTTTTAAAAGTCCTGCAAATTGTTGTCTATATGTTTGAATTATGCTAACACCAATTAAATCTATATCATAAATATACCATTCGTTGTTTTTTTCATAAAAATTATAGTTAATACTATAATTTCCTTCTTTTCCTACAAGCTCTGTTTTTAATTGAAGTCTTGTATTATTATATGGCTCAAGTGATATTATTTTTACTTTTTGATCATTGTAAAGCTCAAGCTTATCGCTATATGATTTTTTAATTTTTTCTTCAAATACTTTTGAAAACTCTTTTTGTTTTGTTTCATCAATACTTGACCAAGCCTCTTTTCCTAAGGCTATTTTTGCCATAAGTTCAAAATCAAATGTATCATTTACGATACTAATAATCTCTTGTTTTTTATTTTCAATTGATAAGTTTTTATCTTTTAAAACAACTAAAACATTATCAATTCTTTTTGTCATTTCACTTTGTATCTCATCTTTTTGTAGAGCTTGTGCATTTGTGAGTAAAACTATAAAGATTATAAAAATTTTTATAAGACCTTTTTTCATATTATTATTCCTTTATTTCTCTTTCTCTTTTTTGATTATAAGCATCTCTTAAATATGGATATAAATCAATCGCATCTTTTTTGATAATTTCATAAAAATCAGGATTAAATGAATATTCATTTGTTTTATATAAAATATCAATTCCCAATTCTTGAAGATTATCTTGAGGGATTTTATATGGAATTGTATTATGTCCTAATTGGCTAGTTGGTGCTAAAACTAAATCAGCACTAAGTCCTATAACATCTCTTAAATTTGAAGGTCCCAAAAGTGGTAATACAATATGAAATCCTTCTCCAACTCCCCAATAACCTAAAGTTTGTCCAAAATCTTCTCTATAAATTTTCATACCTAAAGTATGTGTTGCTTGATCCATAAATCCACCAAGTCCAAAAACTGTGTTAGTTAAAAATCTTCCAAGTTCTTTGCTTGCATTTTCAAATTTAAATTGTAAAATATTATTTACAAATCTAATTGGAAACATTAAATTTGTAAAAAAGTTGTTAATTCCAGTTCTTGCAACTTCTGGTACAACATAAGCATATCCTTTTGCAACAGGTGAAGCTATGTTTGTATAAAATGCATCATTAAAAGAAGTCATAGCTCTATTGTAACCACTTAGTGGGTCAAAAACTACACTATTTGTTGGTTTAAATTCACCTTCTATATCTTCTGGAAAATCTGCCTCATTTGCTATACTATTTACACTTAAAAATAGTATAAAAAATATATAAAAGAGTATTTTTTTCATAAAAATCCTTTAAATTAAAAGCAATATTATATATAAACTTAGTACAAATTAACTTTAATTGGGTTTTTTTACTAAATAATTATTAAATTATTGATATAATAAGAGTCAATAATTATATATAAAAATTTGGAGTTATTTATGGGTAGAGCCTTTGAATATAGAAAAGCAGCAAAAATGAAAAGATGGGGAAATATGAGTAGAGTATTCCCAAAACTTGCACGTGCTATTGAAGTTGCAGCAAAAAGTGGGGTTCCAGATCCAGAAATGAATTCAGCTTTAAGAACTGCAATTTTAAATGCAAAAGCGGAAAATATGCCAAAGGCTAATATTGATGCAGCAATAAAAAGAGCAACAGGAAAAGATGCAGCAAACTTTTCTGAAGTAAATTTTGAAGGAAAAGGACCACATGGTGTTTTAGTTTTTGTTGAAACAGCAACAGATAATAACACAAGAACAGTTGCAAACATAAAAATGCACTTTAATAAAACAGGTGGACAAGTTGTTCCAACTGGTTCTTTGGAGTTTTTCTTTGATAGAAAAGCTATTTTTGAGTTTAATAAACCAAATAATTATGAACTTGAAGAACTTGAGATGGAGTTAATTGATTCTGGACTTGAAGAACTTGAAGAAGAAGATGGAATTTGCTTAGCTTATGCAAACTATACGGATTTTGGAAATATGAATAATAAATTTGAAGAGTTAAAAATTGAACTTACAAAAGCTGAATTAAAAAGAATTCCAAACAATCCACAGGAATTTAGTGAAGAGCAACAAGAAGATATAGGAAAATTAATAGAAAAACTTGAAGATGATGATGATGTTCAAGCTGTTTATACAAATATTGCTTAGATTTAATTAAGGAGATTTTATGAGTGAAAATAAAAAAATATCGAATGATACAAATGAACTTGGAAATGTGGATCAAATAAGAGAGATTTTATTTGGTTCTCAATCAAGAGAGCTAAATAAAAGATTTGAGAAACTAGAGATTGATATTAAGAGATCTTTTGATGATTTAAAATCGAAAATCGAGTTTAGCCAAAAAGAGTTTAATCAAAAACTTGAAAATGAAGTAGAGTTAATCTCTAAAAGAATCAAAAATTTAACAACAACGCAACAAGATGAACTAGCTGATATAAAAGATAGCAATTTAAAACAAGAAAAAAGAGTTCAACATAGTATTGATTTATTAAATGAAGAGATAGGTGTAAAAATTGAACAATTAAGTAAAGACCAAAACGATAGCAAAAAATCTTTAAGCGAAGAGTTAAATTTCTTGAAGTTAGAGGTTTTTGAGTTTATTGAAGATAAACTAGCTCAAATGAATAATATTAAGCTTTCAAGAGATGATGCAGCAGAAATTATGATGGAAGCAGCTTTAAAAATAAAAGGAAATAATATAGGAACCCAATTAAATTTAATTGAAGAGCCAAAAATAGAAGAGTAATTAATAAATATGCAAGAGCTACAAAAATTAAAAGAGCTTTTATTAAAAGATGAGCTTAAAGATTTTGATGAGTTGAAAAAGCAGTTTTCAAAACTAGAATATGAATTTAATAGTAATGAACATATTAAAGAAAAAATATCTCCTGTTGTTACAACTGCAATAAAAGATAGTATAAAATCTTCAAAAGATGATGTTGTTGATAGTTTATATCCAATTATAGGAAATATGCTTACAAAATATGTATCAAGAACTTTTGAAGATTTGATTAACTCTATAAATAATAGATTAAAAAATAGATTTTCGTTTAGAGCAATTAGCAGAAAAATTAGAGCAAAAACAAAAGGTATAAGCGAAACAGAACTTTTAATACAAGAAGGCAATAAGGCTTATATAAAAACAATATTTTTAATTGACAAAAATAGTGGAGTTGTACTTTCGACTTTAGAAAATAAAAATAGCAATATAAGTGAGCCAGAAATGGTTGCATCTATGCTTACAGCTATTAGAAGTTTTGTAAATGACTGGGTTTTGCAAAATGATGAAAATAAAGAATTGAATACTATTGATTATGGCGGAAGTAAGATTATAATTGAAAGTAGTTCTAGTTGTTATTTAGCATGTATAATTGACGGTGCAGTAACAAATAATGTTTATAGAAAAATTGAAGAAACCTTATCTTTAGTTGTATCAAAATATGGCTATTCAATACGAGAATTTGATGGAAATTTAGAAAATTTGCCACTCGAAAATATCAATAAAATCTTAATAAACCTACTTAAATATGAGGAATTTATAGATAATAATAAAGCTATACATCCTATAATTTATCTTTTTCCAATAGCTATTATAATGATAATTACATATTTTATATATAACTATTTTATTGAAAATAATTTAGAAAAAAAGGCAAATGAACTTTTATACAAAAATCCAGCTTTAACAATATATAGACTTGAAGCAGATGTAAAAAATGGAGATATTTTTATAAATGGTGTTGTTCCAAACTCTATTTATAAAGATATGGCATATAATGAATTAAGAAGCTTGAAAAATGCCGAAAATATAAAAAATAATATTCAAGTTATTGATTATATAAACAATCCTAAAGATATTTACGATAAAATAACATATTTAAGAATGGCTTTAAATCAAAAAGATGGAAATAAAATAGAGTATAACTATGAATATCCAAACTTAAATATTTTTGGTTCAGTTATTAGTAAGGCTGAGAAAAAATATGTGCAAAATCAATTTTCTATGGTTGAGGGGCTACAAAATATTAATTTTGACATTAAAATAACTCCTCCTTCAATAAATGAAGTAATTAATTTTGATTTGAATTCTTCTGAAATTTTGACAAATCAAGAGTATAAACTTATAAATATTGTAAGTTTACTTCATAAACTTGATGATGATTTAGTTTTAGAAATATATGCTTTTAGAGATGAAAGTGGAACAATTGAAAGAAATGAAGTTTTGGTAAATGAAAGAGCAAAAAACATTATGAAATATCTTAAAGTTAAAGGAAATGTATCTCAAAAACTTATTAGTATTGGAAAAAATGAGATACCAAAAGAGATTGAAGAAGAGTATCCAGAGCAAGGGAGACAAGTTGTATTTAAATGGAAAAAGTTGGACTAAATGTTTAGCTATAAAATAGTTTTAGTTGGTGATTTTGGTACAGGTAAAACAAGTCTTATTAGAAGGTTTGTAGATAATAGCTTTAGCGAAGAGTATAAAAGTAGTATTGGTGTTTCAATATCTAAAAAGGTTTTAAATCAAACAATAGATGGTACTTTACACTCTTCAACAATGATGATTTGGGATATTGAAGGAAAAACGGAGTTTAAACCAATATTCTCACATCACTTAAATGGTGCTAAAGCATTTATTATTGTTGTTGATGTTACAAGAATAGAGAGCATAGAATCTATTTTTGAGCATATACAAATGTGTGAAAAAGCATCAGCAAAATCTCCAATTTTCATAGCATTTAATAAAAGTGATTTAGAGCATGATGAAATAGATGAGGAAAAAATTAAAAATTTATCATCAAATATTATAAAAACATTTAAAACTTCCGCAAAAGATGATATTTGTGTACAAGATATTTTTGAACTTCTAAATTTTGAAGTTATAAAAGGTAGTTTAAAATGATAAATAAAGATTTAGTTCTACCAATAGTTTGTAATAAATATAATATTTCATATATTATCTTTGATAGAGATTTTAAGATTTTTGAATTTACAAAAAATATGACTATTTTTGTAGAAGAAGATACTATAATAGGAAATAACATAGATATAAGAGATATTTTTTGGGAATTTATAGGATTAGAAGAGTCTTTAAATGAAGTTTTTAACTCACTAAGAACATATATTCATATTCCTTTAATTTCAAGAAATGATATTTTTTATGATGTTAATATTGAGCTTTGTGATATTGAAAATAAAAAATATTTTATAGCTATGTTTACAAAACAGTTAAATAGTTCAATTAGTTATCTTCAAACAATACAAAAAATTAATCAAGATAATTTAAGAAAGTACCAAAATAAAGATAAATCACAAGAGTATTATAATGCTATAAATAAGAAACTTTTAAGTTTTAAGATTGATAAATTAGGAATTTTACAAGAGGTAAATAGTGCATGTACTAGCTTTTTTGCTTTAGATGAGAGTGCTTTACTTGGAAAACATTTTTCCGAATTTTTTCATTCAAGGGAAAATAAATCGGATTTAAAATCAATAAGTAGTATTTTTAGAGCAAAAAATTATGAAAATGTGGAAGTTTTTTTCCATTCAGATGTAATACCTTTAGGGGCTAATAATTCAGATAAAATTATAATATGCCAAGATATTACTTATCTTAAAAAAATTGAATCTGAGCTTGAATATGCCGTAAATCATGATAGTTTAACAGGATTGCCAAATAGAAAATATTTGCTACAAAAAATTGAAGATAATATTAAAAAATCAAAAGAATTTAACTCAATTTTTGCTTTATGTTTTATAGATTTAAATAAATTCAAATCTGTAAATGATAATTATGGACACCATATTGGAGATATGCTTTTAAAACATGCTGCTGAAGTTTTAAAAAGTGGATTAAGAGAAAATGATACTGTTGCAAGATTGGGTGGTGATGAGTTTGTAATTTTATTTGAAAATATAGAGTCTATTGATTATTTAGATAAAGCTATATCTAGGATAAAAAACATTTCAAATAAAGTTCCTTTATTTTATAGTTCAAATATAATAATAAATCTCTCTTTTAGTTTAGGTCTTAGTATTTATCCGTATGATGGAAATAGTGTTGAAGAGTTACTTGATAAAGCAGATAAAAATATGTATATAAATAAACAAGAGAGTCTTTAAACTCTTTTGTTTATTTAATTTTACTTATTACAGTTTTTATATTTTCTATTCTATTTGCTGAGCTTGGGTGTGTTGAGAAGAAATCGCTTCCACTTTCTTTTCCAGCACTCATATTTTGCCAAAAATTTACAGCTTCATTTACATTATATCCAGCTTTATGCATTAATAAAACTCCTATTTCATCCGCTTCACTCTCTTGCATTCTTCCATAAGGAAGCATAACTCCTAAATTTGAACCAGCTCCATATGCCATATTAAAAGCATTTTGATATTGTGGGGCTGTTGCACCAACAACTATATTTCCAACTAAACCAACTCCTTGTTGAATCATTCCTTGACTCATTCTTTCAGCCCCATGTCTTGCTAGTGCATGAGCAACTTCGTGAGACATAACAGTTGCTAATTGGTCATCATTTTTAGCATATTTTAGAATTCCAGTATAAACTACAACCTTTCCACCTGGAAGACAAAATGCATTTGCCTGTTTGTCATCTACTAAATTAAATTCCCATTTAAAGTCATTTCTTTGGGCAACTTGAGCAATTTTCTGACCAATAGCTTTAACTCTTTGTGAATCTTTTGTATTATTTATAACTTTCGATTCGCTTAGAGCTTCTTTATAAGACTTTTCTCCAAGAGCCATCTCTTCAGAAGATGATACAAAAATCATTTGAGATCTATTTGTATAAGGAGTTTTGCTTGTGCAACCAGCTAAAACGAAAATTGTAGATAGCAATAATAGGCTTTGTTTAAAATTATTCATAATTTTCCTTTGTATAATTAATTTTATTATCTTATTGTAGTTTTAATAAGTAAAATCTTAAACAAGTAGTAAAAAAGAATGAACAAAAATATAAAAATGTGTACAAAAATAGTACATTATAAAAGTTAATTTTCTGTTTTTGTAACTTAAAATTCTATTGAAATAATTATTAGTTGCGATATGTAACTTTTATTTACAAAAAATAAACTTGTACAAATCTTTACAGAAACTGTACATTATAATTAAACTCTTTGTGCTATAATTTTCCCAAATTCTAAAATCTAATAGGAGAAAAAATGAGTTTATTACAAGATTATAAAGCACACGAAGCACAAAGAGCAAGTGAAGGTGGATTACCAGGTCTTGCACTTACAGCTGCTCAAACTGCTGATTTAGTGGAGCTTTTAAAAGCAAACAAAGTGGAAGATGCTGAGTACGCATTAAACCTGTTTAAAAATAAAATTAACCCAGGTGTTGATGATGCTGCTTATGTTAAAGCTGCTTTTTTAAATGATATTGTTCAAGGTAAAGTTTCTTGTTCAGTGATTTCAAAAGTTGAAGCTATTGAAATTTTAGGAACAATGATGGGAGGATACAATGTACCACCTCTTGTTGAAGCTCTAAAAGTATCTGAAGTAGCTGATGCTGCTGCTAAAGAGTTAAAAAATACAATTTTAGTTTACAACTCATTTAATGATGTAAAAGCTTTAATGGATTCTGGAAATGCAAAAGCAAAAGAAGTTATTGAATCATGGGCAAATGCTGAGTGGTTTACAAATAAACCAGCACTTGAAGAAGAGATGACTTTAACAGTATATAAAATTCCAGGTGAAACAAATACAGATGATTTATCTCCTGCAACTGTTGCATTTACAAGAGCAGATATTCCATTACACGCAACTGCAATGCTACAATCAAGAATGGAAAAACCACTTGATAAAATGGCTGAATTAAAAGCAAAAGGTCATCCATTAGCTTATGTTGGAGATGTTGTTGGAACTGGAAGTTCAAGAAAATCAGGTATAAACTCTGTTCAATGGCATATGGGAAGAGATATCGCTGGTGTTCCAAATAAAAGAACAGGTGGAGTTGTAATTGGTTCAATTATTGCACCAATTTTCTTTAACACAGCAGAAGATTCAGGATGTTTACCAATTGAAGCAAATGTTGATTCTATCGATACTGGAGATGTAATTACTCTAAAACCTTATGCAGGTGAAATTTTAAAAGATGGAAAAGTTGTTTCTACTTTTAAATTAAGCCCAAATACTTTAACAGATGAGATGAGAGCAGGTGGAAGAATTCCACTAATTATTGGAAAAGGTTTAACAGCAAAAGCTAGAGAAGCATTAAAATTAGGTGCTAGTGATAAATTTATTGCTCCTGAGCAACCAGCTAACAACGGTAAAGGTTATACTCAAGCACAAAAAATGGTTGGACGTGCTTGTGGTGTTGAAGGAATTAAACCAGGAATGTATGTTGAGCCAATTGCTACAACAGTTGGAAGCCAAGATACAACAGGACCAATGACAAGAGATGAGATTAAAGAACTTGCTGCACTTTCTTTTGGTGCTGATATGGTTATGCAATCATTCTGTCATACAGCTGCTTACCCAAAACCAGCAGATATTAAATTAAGACACACTTTACCAGACTTTATTAACTCAAGAGGTGGAGTTACACTTAAGCCAGGTGATGGTGTTATTCACTCATGGTTAAATAGACTTTGTTTACCTGATACTGTAGGAACTGGTGGAGATTCACATACAAGATTCCCAATTGGTATTTCGTTCCCTGCAGGTTCTGGACTTATCGCATTTGCTGGAGTTACAGGAATGATGCCTTTAACAATGCCAGAGTCTGTTTTAGTAAAATTTAGTGGAAAAATGCAACCAGGAATTACTCTTAGAGATTTAGTAAATGCTATTCCATACTATGCAATTAAACAAGGACTTTTAACGGTTCCTAAGAAAAATAAGAAAAATATTTTTGCTGGAACAATTATCGAAATTCAAGGTTTACCAGACTTAAAAGTTGAACAAGCATTTGAATTATCTGATGCTTCAGCAGAAAGAAGTGCAGCTGCTTGTTCTGTTCAATTAAACAAAGAGCCAATTATTGAGTACTTATCTTCAAATATCGCATTAATCGAAAAAATGATTGAAGAGGGATATGAAGATGCAAAAACTCTTCAAAGAAGAGCTGATAAAATGAAAGAGTGGATTAAAAACCCTCAATTATTAGAGCCAGATGCAGATGCTGAGTATTTAGCAACTATTAATATCAACTTAGATGATATTAAAGAGCCAATTTTAGCTTGTCCAAACGATCCAGATGATGTTGCAACTTTAGGTGAAATTTTAGCAGATGACACTAGACCAAAAAATATTGATGAAGTATTCGTTGGATCTTGTATGACAAATATTGGATTATTTAGAGCTTTAGGAGAAGTACTTAAAGGTGAGGGTGTTGCTAAAGCAAAACTATGGGTTGCACCACCAACAAAAATGGATGAAGCACAATTAACAGAAGAGGGATACTATGCAACATTTGCAGCAGCAGGTGCTAGAATAGAAATTCCAGGATGTTCTTTATGTATGGGTAACCAAGCACAAGTTGGTGTTGGTTCAACTGTATTTAGTACATCTACAAGAAACTTTGATAATAGACTAGGAAAAGATTCTAAAGTTTATTTAGGTTCTGCTGAAGTTGCAGCAGTAGCTGCTCTTTTAGGAAGAATTCCAACTGTTAAAGAGTATTTAGACATAGTTGCACAAAAAATCAATGCAAGTAACAAAGATAATGTTTATAAATACCTAAACTTCCATCAAGTAAGTGGTGAGCATTTAACAACTCTTTTAACTTCTAGATAATATTTATATTTAGAAGTAAAAAGCCCAAGATTTTAATCTTGGGCTTTTTTTATTTCAAATTAATTAAGTGTGTTTTATTATAAGTAGAAAAATAAAGTTTTAAAATAGAAGTAAAAGACTACTTATTTTGAAACTTTAGAATCATCATAAGGATCTAAGTGTATTGTGATATACCACTCTTTTTTATCATCTAATTTTTCTATACTATCTTCAATAAAATCACTAATTTTATGAGCTTTTACTAAAGAAATAGAAGTGTCTGCAAAAACTATATGAGCCTCTACAAAAATTTTATTTGCAGCTTCTCTAGTTTTAAGATGATGAAAACTATGAACATCTTTTTGGTTTTTTATTATTGAAATAATATCTGTTACTATATTTTCATCTAATGCTCTATCAAGTAAAACCATAATACCGTTGTAAATTAACTCATATGCCGAATAAATAATATATATAGCAATTAAACTACCAATTATTACATCAAAAAGCTCATAACCAGTAAATGATACTAAAAATAGTGATGATAAAACAGCAATAGTGCTAAAAACATCTGTTTTATAATGAAGAGCATCTGCTTTTATAACCATATTATTGGTTTTTTTGGCTACATAATTTAGGTATAAAACAAGTGCAACTGTAATTATTAAAGAAGCTATCATTACATAAATTGAAATTTCTAAATAGCTTGAAGCTTCTTTTGTTTTGTATTTTAAAAAAGCTTGATACAATAAAAATAATCCAGACATCGTAATAATTGTTCCTTCAATTACAGATGCCAAAGCCTCAATTTTGCCTTTTCCATAATTAAATGTTTTGTCTGCTGGTTTTTCTGATTTAGAGATAGCAAAATAGTTAAAAATTGATACAAACATATCTAGTATAGAATCAACAGCAGAAGCTAAAACAGCAACAGAGCCACTAGCTAAACCTACTATTAATTTAAGAAGGGTAAGAACTGCTGCAACACTAGATGAAACAACAGTTGCTTTTTTTTGAGGAGACATTATTTGTTTTCTACAAACTCTTTAATTCTATTTAATCCGTCAATAATTGCTTCCATACTAGTTGCAAAAGATAGTCTAACATAACCTTCCATACCAAATGCAAGTCCTGGAACAAGGGCAACTCCTTTACTTTCAAGTAAATCAGCACAGAATTTCATAGAGTCATTAGATACTTTTTTAATATTTATAAAAAGATAAAATGCACCGTCAGGTTCATAAGTGGAAAGATTTTTGATACTATTTACAGTTTTAACAGCATAATCTTTTCTTTTTTCAAACTCAATTCTCATTTTTTCAATATCATTATCTGCTTCTCCTAAAAGTGCAGGAATTGCAGCATATTGTGTAATAGAGTTTACATTTGAAGTTACTTGTCCTTGAAGTTTTATCATAGCTTTAACTAAAGCTTTGTTTGGACTTGCAATATATCCAAATCTCCAACCAGTCATTGCTACAGATTTACTTAGACCATTTATTGTTACAGTTCTATTGTACATATCTTCAGAAATTTCTGCACTTGCAGTGAATTTTTGACCTTTATAGATGATTTTCTCATACATCTCATCCGATAATACTACAATATTTGTATTTTTTAAAACTTCAGCAATAGCTGTAAGTTCTTTTTTTGAATATATTGAACCAGTTGGATTTGAAGGAGAATTAAGCATTAAAGCTTTTGTTTTTGGTGTAATAGCAGCTTTTAATTGCTCTGCAGTTATTTTAAATCCGCTAGTTTCATCAGTTTCAATAAATACTGGTTTCCCACCTGAAAAAACTACTAATTCAGGATAAGTAACCCAGTAAGGACTAGGAATAATAACTTCATCACCTTCATCAACTAACGCTTGAATTAAGTTAAATAATGAGTGTTTTGCTCCATTACTTACTACAATATCTTCTAATTTATAATCTAAATTATGATCTTTTTTTAACTTATTAATAATTGCTTGTTTTGTCTCTTTAATACCTTCAACAGCTGTATACTTTGTTTTTCCTGCATTTAATGCTTTTATTGCTGCATCTTTTACAATTTGTGGTGTATCAAAGTCAGGTTCACCTGCACTAAAACTTAAAATATCTTTACCTTGTGATTTTAACTCATTTGCTAGAGCTGTTATAGATAAAGTAAGCGAAGGAGCTAGTTTCTCCATTCTATCTGCAATTTTCATAATAGTTATCCTAAGAATTAAATTATCATTACACTTATGGTATAATCGTGCGGATTTTATCTAAATTTTACTTAAAGGTTTTTTGTGAATTTTAAAGTTAATATAAATAATAGTTTAGTTAATGTTGAATTGCATAATAAAAACCATATAAAACATTGTTATTTAAGAATTTTAAAAGATGATTTAATACAAATAAGAGCAAATAGATATTTTACTTTAAATGATGCAAAAAATTTAATAGATAGAAAAAAAGAGTGGATTTTAGATAATTTATTAAAATATAAACATAAAATAATAGTAAATGATGATGAATTTTTACTTTTTGGTGAAATTAGAAAGCTTGAAGATTTTAAAATAAAAAATATAGATGTTTTTTATAAAAAAGAGATAGAAAAATATATCCCAAATTTAGTTGAAAAATATTCAAATTTTATGCAACTATTTCCTACAAAAATTTCATATAGAAAAAATAAAAGAACTTGGGGTTCTTGTAACTATAAAAATGAACTAAATTTTAACTATTTATTGATGAAATATCCAATTAAAATTATGGAATACATAGTTGTACATGAATTAGCTCATATAAAATATAAAAATCATTCTAAAGATTTTTGGACTTTGGTAGAAAAGTTTTCTCCAAATTATAAAGAGATAGAAAGTGAGTTTAAAGAATTTTTATAAAATTTTAATTAGTTTCTTGCTTCAATAACTCTTCTTAATAGCTCCTCTTTTGTAAACTCTTTTGAAACTTTTTGAGTTGTAATACCATTTGAAAGTGTTATTTGAACTAGATTATTTTTTGTATAATTTGCATTTACAATTAATCTTTTTACTTTTTGAGAGAATTCATCTAAAGTATAAATTTTTCTTCCAAAAAATAGTTCTTGAAGAGTTGGCTCTTTATAAACTCCAATTAAATCTCTATTATAAAATAAGTATTTCCAAATTTTAAACTCTAAATCAAATGGTAAAAAAAACTCTGTATAATCAGAAAAAATTTTATCCCCTTTTATATAAAATTTTGTTTCAGGGAAAAAACCTACTACACAATTGCATAAAAACATATCTTGCTGTTTTTCTTTAATTTTTGAAATACAGTAATATTTAAATTTTTTCAGTTTATCAAGAAGGAACATATCTTCTTTATTTTGATTTTCTAGTACAGAAAAAATATTAAAAAGCTCTTTAAAATCATCTTGATTTGATGCTAAAACTTCAAGTGTATCAATTGATAATTTCTTTGATTCACTACTGTTTTTATAAGATTTAATAATTTCATTATTTAAATCTACAATTAAAATATTGTTTTTTTCTTTATAAATTAAGTATAGTTTTTTGCTATTTTTTTTATCAATTATAAAAATAGTATCTTCATCGATATTTATACTTTTGTAAGATGCTAAAATAATTTTATTTGTATCATTTATCTCTTCATTTATAAAGGAAAATTTGAAATTATGATTTTTTAAAAATTCTACTAGTTCAAACTCTATATCTAGTTCTAGTTGTCCACTATTAAAGTACTCTTTTTTTAAATTATCAAATTCTAAATCTAGTGATAATAGATAGTTTTTATGTCTATACAGCTCTTTTTGATCTTTAATAATTATTTTTTTTAAAATCATATACTAAAAAGTTCTCTTGGATCTATATGAGCTGAATCTTTTGTTACTTGGAAAGATAAACTTTCATTTACTCTTCCAACAACAGAGCCTTGTTGTACCCATTTACCAACTACCAAAGTAGGTGCTATATCATCTAAATGAGAGTATATTGTGTGAATTCCATTTTCATGTTGAATAATTACAACATTATCAAGCATTCCAGCATTTTTTTTAGCATAAACAACTTTTCCACTTAAAACAGAAACTACCTTAGCTTGAGGTTCTGTGCTTTTTAAGACTATTGACTCATTGAAAAGTTTTATTTTATATACAGGGTCATAATATGTTCCAAAATTTTTTGCTATTTTAAATGATTTTAAAGGAGCTATTGTTTTTGCACCTTTATATTTTGCTATTGTTACTCCATCTGTTGATGAACCAATTTTTTTTACATCAAGGCTTAAATTTTTCGCAAATTTCTGGTTTCTTGTATCTGATGTTTGAATTTCAGGTTCATTTTCACTTGAAGTAGTTTCTTCTTGTTCTTTTGATTGGTTACTATTATTTTTACTACTCATTAGTGTTTCAAGTTTCTTTTTTCTTTCAGCTTCTTCTTTTGCTTTTGCTTGAGCTTCTGCCTTTTTAGCCTCTTCAGCTTTTAAAATATTTAATTGAGATAGAAGATTTTTTATACTTTCTTGACTTTTTACAACTTTATTTAACTCTTCTTGATATGCTTTGTGTTGTTTTTCAAGGTCATTTAAAGAGCTTGAATGCTCTTTTTTTAAATTTGTAAGCTTATCTTTTGTTTTTTGTCTTTCATTTAAATATGATGATATTTTTTCAATATCTTTTTGATTTGATGTTGAATCATTTGTGATTGTATTATAATTGCTATTTATTTTTAAAATTTTATCTTTAGAATGTTGAGCTAAAAGAGTATATATTTCATTATCAATTAACTCTTGTAAAGAGTCTTGAGATGCCAGTTTTACTGCAATTGATATAGAAAACTCTTCAACAATTGTATCTACAATTTTGCTCTCATTTGATGTTTTTTCTTGAATAAGCTTATTTGATTTTGATTTTAGTTCAACTAGTTTATTTTTAGACTCTTCAAGTAGCTTTTGATGCTCATCAATATCGTTGTTTACTTGTTTTATATCTTTTTCAAGATTTGTAATATTATTGTTTTGAGATTCAATTTTATCAGCAAGTTCTTTTATTTTTATATTTTTTGTCTCTTCTTCTTGTTTTGTAGTATCTAGTTGTTTCTTATTTTGTTGTATTTTTTTATCAATAGTAGAAGCTTGAGCTAGACAAATAGATAAGAAGAGTGTAAAAAATATTTTAATCATTGCTAATCTTGTATTTTAATAAAACACCAAAAATTGTAAAAATAGAAATACAAAACGATAGTAAAAAGAGTTTACCAATCTCAATTGCTAAATTTATTTGTATATCAACAATCTCTTGTAGCTCATTTGGAAATAATATATCAATATTATTTGATACATAATATAGAAAAATAGAGCTAATTATAAAAGACAAAAAAGCACTAAGCATCGCATAATTTAATATAGAAGTTGCACTGTAGATAATTGAAGCCCCATGTAATCTTAAAATAGATATTTTTATATGATGTTCATGAAACCAAAGTTTTATTTGCTTTGCAATAATTATTATTGCAAAAATTGTTATTATAAAAAATAGTATAAATGAAACACTATTTATTAAAAGCAAAAGAAGATATATTTGGTTGTGATTTTTATAGAAAACTTCTACTTTTTTAATATCCGTATTTTTAAGTAAAGTTGATTTTATTTCATCTAATTCAGAGCTTGTAGGAAATATTTCTAAATGTATTTGATAAAAATTTGGCAATTTTTGTTTTAATAACTCAATAGAGTTTTCAGAAAGGTTTGTTTTTATATTTTCTATAATCTTATCATTTGGCAAAGCAATAATTGAATCAACATTTATTCCAGCTAATTTTGGTAAATTATCTTTACTTAAAGTATTTGTTGAGACTACTATTATTGAGTAATCTTTTGATATTTTATCTTGATAACTTTTAACTACATTGTTTATTAATAAATATATAGAAAATGCAATTAACATTGATAATAGCGGTATAAAAAATGCAAAAATATTTTTAAGAGACTTCATAAATAATCCCATCATCAATTGAAAGTTGTCTAAATTTTATTCCCAAATTTCTAGGAACTCTATGTGTTACAACTACAACAGTAATTCCTAGTTGTTCATTTGCACCTTTTAGCAAATTCCAAACCAAATCAGCAGAATAATCATCTAAGTTTCCAGTTGGTTCATCTGCAATTATTATTTTTGGATTATGTGCTAAAGCCCTTGCAACAGCAACTCTTTGTTGCTCTCCACCACTTAGTTCATTTGGATAGTAACCAGCCCTATGACTTAGCCTTACATGAGCTAAGAGTTTATTTGCTTGTTCTTTTGATATTTCATGAGAGTAACCATTTATTTTAAGAGGAATCATAATATTTTCTTCAATTGTAAACTCGTTTACAAGCTTATAATCTTGAAAAATAATTCCAATATTTTTTCTTAAAAGTCTTAGTTTTTTACCACCAATTCCAAAAACTTCTTGCCCTGCAATTTTTAAATTTCCGTGCTTAATTGGAATTTCACCGTAAAATGATTTTAAAAGTGTAGATTTTCCACTTCCAGAGTTTCCACCTATAAAGATAAACTCTTTTGGTTTAATGGCAAAATTTCCTTTTTTTATAATATATTTATTATCATCATAAGTTAAATAGATATTTGTTGCTTCAATCATTTAAATAAAATCTCTTTTAATTTTTTATGAGCATCAATATTTGAACTAGTTGGAAGAGGGTTCCCTTGATAGTATGATGCTTTTTTCTCTTGTATAATGATATATTTTGTAACAGGTCTGTCAAAATTTCCCATAGTTGCTTTTAGCAAATAAGAATCTTTTTTATCAATAATTTCATAAATCTCTTCAATATGTACAAAATAGTTATTAAATATAACTGATTTTTGTGGAATTTTTGTGATAATCTCTTTTAAATCTATGATATTTTCAAAAGAAAAATCATAAGATAAATCAATATTTTTATCATCTTCAAGTGAAGTTAAAACTAAATCATAGATATTTTTACCTTGTTTTTTCCATCTATCTTCATATTTACTAGAAACCTCTAAATCTTTATTTATATCAATACTTATTTTGCCCTTTGGTAAATTTGTAAGTAATTCTAAACAAAAATCAAAATAGTTTCTACTATCACTTCTAAGCTCTAGTGTTCCACCAATTTTTAAAACCCTTAAAGCTTCATTTACAAACTCATTTGAGTAAATTCTTCTATGTGGTTTTTTATCCCAAGGTACAGGGAAGTGAACAAAAATTCTTCCAACTTGATTTGATTCTATAAACTCCATAAAAAGTCTTGCATCATAATTTACAACCAAAACATTTGTAATATTTTGAAGTTCAAGCTGTTTTAAAAGTTGTTCAATTGATGGATAGTGAATTTCAAGCCCAATAAATTGTATATCTGGATTTTGTTTTGCTTGATATAAAAGATGTCTTCCACTTCCAAAACCAATTTCTATATTTATCTCTTTTTGTGTTTTAAATTCATCTACAAAGTAGTTAATATCTTTTAGATATTTATGTTTCTCTTCATTACTATTTTGTTTAAAGCTATTTGTATTAGAAAATAGAACTTTGGCACTATTTTCTTTTACATAGGCATTTAAACCATCTTTTATTAAAGAAACAGGTGAAAGTCTTGTAACTTTATCTGACTTTATAATATAGTTTTCATCTTTTTCTTTAATTGCTAGTAAAAAATCTTTATTTTTATTTTTAACTGCAATTCTATATTCAATTGTTCTATCATTTGATATAAAATTTAAAGATTTTGCTATAAACTCAAAATTTACATCATCAATAGATGAAGGTGTAGATATTAACTCTTTTTTTTCAAATAGTATATGTGGCATTCGTTCTCTTGTGTGATTATTTTCTATTTAAACTTATTTCATTTGACTCTTCAGATGCAATTCCAAACTCATCAACTGCTTGAACTGTATATCTGTAATCAACTCCGCTTGATGTTTCACCATCTTGAAAAGATGTTCCAGTTATGTTTTCAAATTTAGTAGATTTATATTGAAAAAAATTTTGTTTTGTTTTTTTATTTACAATATAAGAAACAGCTCTTGGAACACTTGACCAATTTATATTAGCAACTCCACCTTGAAGTGATACTTGCGATAGTGTTGGTTTAGTTGGTTTTCCTAAGCTTTCACCTTTTGTTGCTTTATAATCAAAATCACCCTCTAAACCATCTTTATCAATAGGAATAATTTTATAGTAGTATGTTTTTCCATCTGCACCAACTTCATCTGTGTACTCTAAAGCTTGAACAGTTGCTATTTTGCTATATCCCAAAGATTCATAATTGCTTCTATGAATTTCATATTGAACTACATCTGAAGTTACTGAAGCACTCCATGTTAAAAATACTTTTTTTGGAATATTATTTGAAGCTTTTACACCAGTTACAGGTTTTGGAGCAGGTTTTGTAGTTGCTTCTAGTACTTTTGTAGGAGCAGCTTCTACATCATCAAAAGTGAAAGCTTTTACTCTATATTTATGAGCTGTTGCATTTTTTAAGCCAGTATCAATATATTCAGCTGATAATCTTTGATTTACATTTGCTAAATACACCCATTCATTTACTAAAGTATTATATTTTTCAACTCTATAATAGCTTACTCTTTGATCAGGATGTGGTTCCCAAAGAAGTTTTACTTTATTTGGAAGATTTGACACAGCTTGAGCAAAAGCTACTGGTTTTATTCTAGGTAGAGTTTCAGCTATATAAGCTTCAGTTGTAGGTGATTCACTACCATCACTTAGTCTTGCTGAAATTTGATAAGCATATTTTGTTTTTGGCTCTAATCCTTTATCTACATAATGAGTTGCATGTTTACTATCAATTTTTGATATAAGTTTTAAAGTTGTTTCACCTTTACTTATCTCAGTTCTATAAAAGTTATATCCAACAACTCTTGGGTCATCAACTTTTTGCCACTCAAAACCAATTGAAGTCATATCAGGAAGAGATTTTATAGATGAGTAATTTACTGTTGAAACAGATTGATTTACTGTTGGAGATGTTGGGCTATTTAATGAAGCTAGTGGATTAGAACAACCACTAGCTAAGATTAGAAAAGTTGTGAATGATGCTGCTTGTATCAATTTTTTCATTTGTAAAATCCTTAGAAAAATTATTTTTTAAAAAATTACTCATATCTTCTGGTAAATTTGCACAAAAACTCATCTGTAATTTTGTTATTGGATGAATAAGATATAAGATATATGCGTGCAAAAAAAATCTATTTATTCTATTTAATTCGCCCTTAAATCCATATAAAGCATCCCCTAGGATGTGTCTATTCATTGAATTTAAGTGAACTCTTATTTGATGTGTTCTTCCTGTAAAAAGCTTACAAGATATTAACTCATATTTCTCATTGTCGCTTAATGCTATTTTATAAAATGCAGATTTTGCATATCTTCCATTTTCTACAATATCCATTTTTAGCCTATTGTTTGGATTTCTTGCTATTGGTTTTTCTATAATTAAATTATCTTTTAAAGGTAGGTCTATAATTGCAAGATAGTATCTTCCCATACTTTTGTCTTCAAGTTGTTTTGCTAAATTTGTATGAGCTTCATTTGTTTTTGCAATTACTATTAAACCACTTGTTCCTTTGTCAAGTCTATGTACTATTCCATGTCTTTCTTCGCCACTTATTGTTGAAAGAGATATGTTTTTTAATTTTAGCCAATCAACCAAAGTTGCATCTTTTACGCTAGGTGCATCGTGAACAGTTAGATTATAAGGTTTATTTAAAACTAAAATATCACTATCTTCATATATTATTTCAATATTTTTATCTTTTAGTGACTCATTTATAAAATCTTCATCTTTTGTATTTGAAAGCTCTTTTTGTGGTAAAAAAACCTCTATTTTTTGATTTTCTTTTAGTTTAAAACCAGTTTTATTTACGATTTTTTCATCAACTTTCACAAACTCTTTTTTTATTAGTTGTTCAATTTGGTTTCTTGATGCTTCTATATTTAAAGCCAAAAATTTATCAAGCCTTTCAATATTTGTTGCAATAAAATTTTTATACATTTTATGATACTCTTTTAATATGCGATTACTAGATAAAAGAATTATTTCACATTTTGATTTTCTGTTAATAATGTTTGTTTTACCTTTGATAATATTATCATACCATTTAATTAGTGAAACAAACGAATTACTAGCAAGTAAACAGTTGATGTATTACTCACTTTCACTTATTATATTTTTAATTGTATTTTTTTTACCAATTAGAAGAAGACTTAGGATTATTCCAATTTTGTATTGGATAGGTGTTATACTTTTGGTGGCTGTTGAGCTTTTTGGTGTTTCAAAATTGGGTGCTAAAAGATGGATTGAACTTCCATTTATTCATACTACAATTCAACCATCAGAGCTTATAAAACCAATTTTTATTCTTATGTTGGCATATTTAATTCAATTAAGACAACCTCCAGAAAATGGCTATGGCTTAAAAGATTTTTGTTATTTCTCATTTTATATTTTATTACCGTTTGTATTAATAGCAAAAGAGCCTGACTTAGGAACAGCATTAGTTTTACTTTTAGTTGGTTATGGAATACTATTTTTAGTTGGAGTAAATTGGAAAATATGGGCTACAATTATAATTTTTTTGGGAGTTAGCTCCCCTTTTATGTACACTTATGGAATGAAAGATTATCAAAAAAAGAGAATTCATGATTTTATTGTTGCTGAAAAACCTAGTTATCATGTTCAACAAAGTGTTATTGCTATTGGTTCTGGTGGGCTTACAGGAAAAGATAGTCAAGAGGCTACACAAACACAATTGAAATTTCTACCTATTTCTACTAGTGATTTTATTTTTGCTTATTTAGTTGAAAGATATGGTTTTATGGGAGCAATTTTTTTAATAGTTATTTACTCATTGCTAATTTTTCATCTTTTATCCATAAACTACTTTTTTAAAGATGATTATGTAGTAAAAGTCTTTGCTTCGGGCTTAGGGTTGTTGATATTTTTAAATATGAGTATAAATATTTTAATGGTTATTGGTTTTGCTCCCGTTGTTGGTATTCCTTTGCCACTATTTTCTTATGGTGGAAGTTCTTTTATAAATTTTATTGTAACTTTTGCAATTTTAGAAAATTTAATTGCTTTTAGATATATGGATATGTATAGCTATGATAGGAAATTATAAGGTTTTTAATACATTCTATAAAAAACCTGAAACTTTATTTTTGTTTTTTCAGTAGGTTTTGGATAGTCCTTGTAGGCTATCTCTATTAACTCTAAACTATAATCATCAAGAATTGTATATCCAGAAGAGTTTGTTATTTTAAGCCCTGTAATACTTCCATCTGGATGAAACATAAACTCAACAATATTAACTCCACTAATTTGAAGTTTTGCAGCTAATTTTGGATAACCCATACGATTTAAAACTCTTTGAGTTATTATTTGAAAATTATTTAAGTTTTTTTCCAAATATGCTTTTTGAACAGTTGTAAAAGTTTGATACTCTTTCCCATAAAGTTTCTCAAGTTCACTTAAAATTGCTTTATTTACAGGCTCTTTTTGAGTTAGAAAACCTTCCAAAGTTTTGTCTTGAATTGTTGGTTTATTTTGTACAACTTGCTCTTTTAATACCTTGTTTTGAAACTCTTTTGCTTGAAAAACTTCATCTTTTGTAGGTTTTTTTTGCTCTTTTTGTTGCTTTGGTTTTTCAATTTTTTGTTCAATTTTTTTGGGTTTTTCAATCTCTTTTGGCTTATTTATGCTATTTTCAATTTTTGTTTCAGCTATTTTTGGTGCTTGTTCTTTAATTTCTTGTAATTTTACAAACTTAACATCACTTTTTTCGATTTTTTTATCTTCTAAATTGTGATTTTTCTCTTTTGTTTTGTAGTTTATAAAAAATAGAGTATGAATTAACAGTGAGATAAATATTGCAAATATTATATTTTTCATTGAGCGAATTATAGTAAAAAAAGTTAAAATATGCGATTATAGATTTACTATTATTGATAATAAAAATAAAAGAAGCATTTATGGGATATTTTAATGGAGTTATAAAAGCAGAATTAAGTAGTGATAAAGGACTTATTAGTGAAATGTTAAGAGGTGGAAAATAACCTTTTGCTTATAAAGAATATTGTACAATAAATAATAAATTATAATTAGGAAAATTAATGTTTAAAAAATCTATTAAAGCTTATGAAAAAGCTTGTGAAGTAATTCCAGGTGGAGTTGATTCTCCAGTTCGAGCATTTAAAAGTGTTGGTGGAACGCCTCCTTTTATTGAAAAAGGAAAAGGTGCATATATTTACGATATTGATGGAAACAAATATGTGGATTTTGTACAAAGTTGGGGACCACTAATTTTTGGACATAGTAATAAAGATATAGAAAAAGCTGTAATTAAAACTGCAAAAAAAGGGCTTAGTTTTGGAGCTCCTACAAATCTTGAAACAAAATTAGCTCAAGAAATTGTAGAGATGTATGATAATATCGATAAAGTGCGATTTGTAAGTTCTGGAACTGAAGCAACTATGAGTGCAATAAGATTAGCAAGGGGTGTTACAAATAAAAATGACATTGTAAAATTTGAGGGTTGTTATCATGGGCATAGTGATTCACTACTTGTTCAAGCAGGAAGTGGAATGGCAACTTTTGGAAGTCCAAGTAGCCCTGGAGTTCCAGCAGATTTAACAAAACATACACTTTTATGTGAATACAACAATATTCTACAACTAAAAAAATGTTTTGAAGAAAGTAGTGACATTGCTTGTATTATTATTGAGCCAATAGCTGGAAATATGGGACTTGTTCCTGCTTCAAATGAATTTTTAGAAGTTTGTAGAGAACTTTGTGATAAACACGGAGCATTACTAATTTTTGATGAAGTTATGAGTGGATTTAGAGCCTCTTTAAAAGGTGCAAGTGGGATTTTAGATGTACAAGCTGATATTCTTACTTTTGGAAAAGTAATTGGTGCAGGAATGCCTGTTGGTGCATTTGCAGCTAGTAAAGAAATAATGAGTCACCTTTCACCTGAGGGAAAAATCTATCAAGCAGGAACTTTAAGTGGAAATCCAGTAGCAATGGCAGCAGGACTTGAAAGCCTTAGAAAATTAAAGAAAAATCCAAAGATTTATGAAGATTTAAATAAAAAAGCTAAAAGATTGGTAAATGGGCTTAAAAAAATTGCATCTAAATATGATATTTCTTTACAGGTAAATACAAGAGGAAGTATGTTTGGATTCTTTTTTTGTGAAAATGAACCAAAAAATTTCAAAGATGTTGGAAATTGCGATTTTAAAAGATTTGCAACTTTTCATCATGAAATGCTTAAAAAAGGTTTTTACTTTGCTTGTAGTCAATATGAAGCAGGGTTTATTTGTACTGAAATTACAAACAAAGATATAGATGCTTGTTTAAATGCAGCAGATGAAGTTATGAAAAAGTTATAGGAAAACGGATGCAAAATTATAAAAATGTTGAATTAGTAAAAAAAGCAAATATCTATTTTGATGGAAATGTTACAAGTAGAACTTTTATTGAAAATGGTGAGAAAAAAAGCTTAGGAATTATGAATGTTGGAGAGTATGTTTTTGGTACAGTTGAGGCTGAAAATATGGAGATAATCTCAGGTGTTGTTGAAGTTAGATTAAAAAATAGTGATACTTGGCAAAGATATGAAGCGGGAAGTTCTTTTGATGTTCCTGCTAATTCTAGTTTTGATATAAAAGTTATTGAACTTACAGATTATTGCTGTAGCTACATAAAGTAGGGTATATGGAAGAGTTAGAAAAAAAACCAAAACATAGAGATAAAATAGAGGCACTTGATAGTTTATCTGTTGGAATTTCTATGGTTGCTGCTATTGTTATTGGAGTATTAGTTGGTTTGGGACTTAAATCTCTTACAGGTTATACATGGACACTTTGGCTTGGGATTTTTTGGGGAATTGCAGCTGCTGGAGTAAATGTTTATAGAGCCTATAAAAGAGCTCAAAAAGTTTATGATGGAATGGAAAATGACCCACGATATGCACATAGAGCAAAGTATGGTGATAAAAAGCTAGATGATGACGATGAGGATTAATCAAGATATTTTAAACTTTGCAAAAGTTTTTTTAATTCTAAATATTTGTCTTAGTTTTTATGCAATATTTTTCCAAAATACAATTTGGTTATTAAATCTTCAGGTTGCATTTTTTGCATCTTTATTTGTAACTATTGCTTCATTTTTGGCATATAGGAAAAATATTAAAAATAGATTAGATAATTTTTCTTCAACAAACTATGCTGCAGAAGAAAGAGATAAAATTGATGAAATAGATGACCCTTATGATTTATATAGTGAATATAAAGAGATTCCAGAAGATGAATTAACACCTGAAAAAATAAAAGAGATAATTACAGATGAGAAAAAAAGAGTTAAACAAAACTCTTTTAAAAATACACTTTTTAGTGCTGGTGGATTTGTATCTATTTATAGAGTTTTGGGATATGGATTTTTGATTTTTGGTTTTTTTGCTTTAAATAATAACAAAATTCTTCTTCCACTTGCATTTATAATTGGACTTAGTATTGTGCCAATTGGTGTTTTATTTACAAAAGCTATATTTAAAAAATAGATTAGTTTGAAGAGCTTTTATAAAGCTCTTCAAAACTTTTTGAATCCAAAGGTTTACTAAAAAGATAACCTTGATATAAATCGCATGATATAGATTTTAAATATTCTAATTGCTCATTTTTTTCAACACCTTCAGCAACAATTTTCATATTTAGCATTTGACCCATTTTTACTATAGTTTCAACAAATATTTTTCCACTTGAAGTTAGAGTATCATCTATAAAAGATTTATCTATTTTTAAATAATTTATAGGATATTTTTTTAGATATGCTAAAGATGAGTATCCTGTTCCAAAATCATCTAAAGAGATATTAATTCCAAATTCATATAAGTTTTTTAAAATAGATTCTACTTTGTCGCTTTTATCTATCAAAATATATTCAGTTATTTCTAAAATTATTTTTTGCGGATTTATATTTTTACTTTCTATTTGTTTTATAAGGTTTTTATCAAAATCTTTTTGTAAAAACTGTTTTGCTGATATGTTTATAGAAATTGAAATATCAATTCCAGCATTTTTCCACTTAGTATATTGATTTAAGGCTTCAGTGATTATCCAATCTCCAAGCTCTATAATAAAATCATTATCTTCGGCTAATGGAATAAATTCATTTGGAGGAATTATGCCTTTTTTTGGGTCTATCCATCTAATTAATGCTTCAGCACCAATTATTTTTTGGCTTTTTGTACAAACTTTTGCTTGATAATATAGCTTATAATTATTATTTTTGAGAGCATTTCGCATCTCTTTATCTAAATTTATTATTCTTAGAATTGCTTCATTTAACTCTTTTGTATAGAAATAAAATTTATTTCTTCCAAGCTTTTTTGCCTCATACATAGCAATATCTGCATTTTTCATTAAAGAGATTGTATCACTTGCATCTTTTGGAAATATGGAAATTCCAATACTACAAGTTGTACTTATAGGATTAGTTTGTATAACCCAAGGTTTTGCTAATTGTTCTTGAACTCTTTTTATAATATTTATAAGCTCTAAATTTGAATTAAAATCTTGAATGATTAGTACAAATTCATCTCCACCAACTCTAGCAACAAAATCATTTGGTCTTAAAACTTTTTTTAATATTTTAGAGATATTTTGTAAAAGCTCATCTCCTATATGATGACCTAAAGAATCATTTACAACTTTAAAATGATCAAGGTCTAAAAATAAAAAAGCAAACTCTTTATTTTTTCTTTTTGCAGTTGGAATTAATCTTTCTAAAAATTCATTTAAAGAGTTTCTATTTGCTAAACCACTTAATGAGTCTGTTCTAGCCATTAAAAATAGCTCTTTTTTCTCATTTTCTAATCTAGCAAAAGAATCAACCATGGAGTGCCTAATTGATTCTAACTCTTTTATTTTAAAAGCTTTTGGAACTTTTGTACTATAGTATGCTAATTGTCTCAATTTTTCTAAAGGGATAGTTATATATTTTCTAAAAATAAAATATAAAACTAAAAATCCAAATATCGGCAAGGCTCCAAAATATATAAAAACTTCACTTCTATTTTTTACAAAATTTGATTTTAAATACTCTTTATCTAACAAATAAATTAAATTTAATTTTTTCTTTTTGTTTTGCTCATAAAATAATATATCTTTTTCAAAATAATTTGCTTTTGAAAGTTTATCACCAAAAGTATCTAAATTTTGTATATTTTGAATTTTATCTATGCTTTTTATTTTTGGATTACTTGTAAGAAGTAAAGTGTCATCATCAAAAACTAATATAGCACTTACATAGTGGTTATTCGCAGCTATATTTTCAAGAAATGCTCTATAGAGTAAAATATCTTCTTTTTTCTCAATATTTTTTGAAATAGTGTATGCTTTTTCATTTATGTCATGAATTATTGATGTATAAATAACTTTTGAAGTTTGTTCCTCTTGAGTTTTAAAATAGTGTGAAAATCCAAAATAAAAAATGAATAATAGAAGAAAAATAAAAAATAAAATAAATCTTTGAATTGTAAAAATCATAATAGCTCTTTTATTGGAAAATTATGTTGCTTTAGATTTTCTAAAAGCTCTTTATTTGGATTATTTATCCATTTTATGTGAGAAAGGCTATTTTTAAACTCTTCATAACTAGTATCATACAAATAATCTTTTATTGTGTCATAATACTTTTTTGGGTCATTATTTAATTCAATAATTGCCAAATCAATAATTTTTTTAAGTTCATTTAGCTCTTCTTTATATTTTATTAAAATCTCGCTACTTGTAAACAAAGCATCAATTATTAAAATATCATTGTTGTCTTTAGTTGTTTCTAAAGTTATTAAGCCATTTTTATTCAAAATTATATTGTATGGGTTATAGCTTATTATAATTGTTGGTTTGTCAAATTTTTTTAATTCACTTATATATGATTGGTCTTTATTTATATAGTTAAAATTTTTATCCTTTAGATTATATTTTTTAATAAAATCTTCAAAAACTATTGAATTAATAGAGTCTATTTCCATGTAAACATCAATATAATCTTTTGTTTGTAGAGTTTCTATATCAAAATTTGACATAACTACATCTCCACCATCTGATTTATTAAGAAGTAAAAAAGGTACAATTTTGCTATTTTGTTCTAGTGATTTAATAAATTCAAACTGCGTTCCTGCAAAAATATTAGCATGATTTGAATTGTATGTATACATCGTTTCGCTAAGTGATACAACTTTTACAATATCAATATTTAGCTTTTGTAGTAAACCTTTCTCCTTGGCATAAATAAGAGGAGTATATCCTATCCAATTTGAAGTAACTATTTTTAGCTGCTCTTTTTTGTCATTGCCACATGAATTAAAAAATATTGCAATAAAAATTGCAAATAAAATTACCCTAAACATATTCTCTCCTTGTTTGTTTAGTTTTTATTATAATTTATTTTTATAAAAAACTACTTTATTCCTTCTTATTTGTTTGACTTCATATAAGTAATTAAAATTATTTTAATTTGTAAGCTGATGTTTTACAAACTCTCTATAATGACCATTTTCATCCTCAAGCTCACTATGAGTTCCACTTTGAACAAGTTCTCCATCTTCAAGAACAAAGATTTTAGAAGCATTTTTAACTGTGCTTAATCTATGAGCAATAGTTATTACAGTTTTGTTTTTTAAAAACTCTTCAAGATTTTTAAAAATTTTTGTCTCTGTTTGAACATCTAAAGCTGAAGTTGATTCATCAAAAATAACAACACTAGGATTTGCTAAAATCATTCTAGCTATTGATAATCTTTGCCTTTGACCACCACTAAGTCTTACTCCCATTTTCCCTACAACACTATCTAAACCATTTGGTAAATTTTCAAGCATATTTGTAAGTTCGGCTATTTTTAAGGCTTCAAAAATTTTTGTATCTTCTATATTTTCTCCCATTGTAAGGTTAAATCGCAAAGTATTATTAAATAAAATTGGCATTTGTAAAACCAAAAATAGATGTTTTCTTAAGCTTTTTTTAGAGATTTTATCAATGCTAATATTATTGTATAAAATATCTCCAGAATTTTTTGCATAAAACCCAGCAATAAGTTGTGAAATAGTTGTTTTTCCGCTTCCACTTGCCCCAATAATTGCAACTTTATCTCCACTATTTATACAAAAGCTAATATCTTTTAAAGTAGTTTTATCTTTTGTGTATGAAAAACTTAAGTTTTTTAAAGTTATATCTATATTTGTGCTATCTAGCTCTATAGTTCCATCCTTTTCTACTTCTAGGTCTAAAACTTTGTTTATTCTAGCCATTGCAGCTTTTGCACTAGCAAGACTATATTGAATGGATAAAATCTCTTGAACAGGAGTCATAATAAACCAAATATAACCAAACATAGCAAACATAAGCCCAATCGATAAATCGCTATAAGCTACTAATAAAAGCCCTGTTGCTCTAAAAATTTCAAAAGCAAAAAGAAAAATAGTATAAGAGAACTTTTCATAAGCAACACTTTTGTAGTTATACTCATTTGAAGCTATTTTTATATTTTGGGCTTTTTGTATTGAATTGTCAAAAAACTCTTGCTCTTTATTACTTGCTTTTATTTGTGAAAATAAATCTAAAGTTTCATTTATATTTCCTTGAAAAGCCTCAATTGCTGCATTTTCTTCTTTTTTTAATTCTCCCGTTTTTTTGGCTATTCTTCTTGAAATTATTGCTATTGTTGGTTGAGTTAAAAGTATCATAAGACCTAAAAGTAAATCTATTTTTATTATTACAAATCCAACTGCAATTAAAGTTAAAGTTGAAGTTATAAGTTTACTTGAAACATTTACTATAAAGCTATCCAAAGTATTTACATCTGTGATTAAATTTGCTGCAATTTTCCCACTTCCAAGGCTTTCGTACTCATTCATATTTACTTTTTTTAAGTGACTTAAAAGTTTTACTCTAATATCAAATATCACAATTTTTGATATTTTTGTAAATATTTTTGTATTAATTACACCAAAAATAAAATGTAAGGCTCTTAAGATTATCACAACAATAGTAACTATAGCAACATAGTAAAAAGCACTTCCGCTTCCAAAAAACTTATCTATATTATTTACAAAAAAATCAGGTTTATTTAGTAGCACTTCATCAACTAAAAGTGGAAGTAATAGTGGAATAGGAACACTTATTAAAATTCCAATAATAGTAAAAATTTGCCCCCAAATAAGAGCTTTTTTGTTATTTAATAAAAGTTTGTATATGTATTTTAAAGATATTTTTTCATTCATGGATTTATTATATCCATTTTTAGCTACAATAAACAATTATTATACAGTTCTTATGTACTATAAAAATAAAAAAGTTGGGT
Organism: Aliarcobacter sp.; assembly: GCA_039810345.1. Lineage (GTDB taxonomy): Bacteria > Campylobacterota > Campylobacteria > Campylobacterales > Arcobacteraceae > Aliarcobacter. The sequence continues at coordinate 39,900 of JBDHWU010000015.1, forward strand.
TTTATGAAAAAAGGGTTTTTAATTATTTTTTTATTATTTGGTTTTGCTTTTGCTTTTGCAAAAGAAAATTTTAGCCAAATGAGTACTCAAGAGTTAATTGAGATTATTGGTTTTGTAGATGAAAAAGATAGAGTTGCTTTTCAAAAAGAGTTGGAATTTAGATTTCCAAAGATGAGTGCTAGAGAAAAAGCTCAATACGAAAAAAGATTAAATGAAACACCAGAAATAAAGGTAATAGAAGATGAAGAGTAAAATTTTATTGCTTGAAGATGACTATAATTTAAGTGAAACAGTTGCTGAATATTTTAGTGATGAAGGTTTTGATGTAGTTTGTGTTTATGATGGAGAAGATGCTATTAATAAAATATATGAGCAAACTTTTGATTTACTTCTTTTAGATGTAAATGTCCCAAACAAAAATGGTTTTGAAGTTTTAAAAGAAGCTAGAGAAAACGGAAAAACAACTCCTGCTATATTTATTACATCTTTAAACTCTATGGATTCTTTAGAAGAGGGATTTTTAAGTGGTTGTGATGATTATATTAGAAAACCATTTGAGTTAAAAGAGCTTCAATTAAGAGTTCAAACTCTTATAAAAAAAGAGTTTGCAAAGAAAAATGAAATCATACAAATAGCCCAAAATATCACATTTAATACAGTATCAAATGAGCTAAAACATAACAATGAAGAGATTAAATTAAATCTAAAAGAGTTAAAACTTTTAAAACTATTTTTGCAACACCCAAATGAGCTATTAACTCATGATAGAATTTATGATTTTGTTTGGGATTATGATGAAGAGTATAGTGATAACTCTTTAAGAACTTATATTAAAAACCTTAGAAAAATTTTAGGAAAAGATAAAATTGTTAGCCTTAAAAAACTCGGGTATAGATTTATCCAAGAGTGAAACAAGAACTATAATTGGGTTTAGTTTAATTTACTCAATTTTAGTTTTAGTTATCTTAGGAGTAATTGCCTTTTTATATTATCAGTTTAAAAAAGATTTAATGCTTCAAGATAAGAGGCAAATACTTCAAAACTATTCAAATAATCAAATATTAAATTTAAAAGAGCTGCACATAAATATAGATAAAAATGATGTTTATCCTAGAGATGAGAAGTTTAACTCTGCAATTTTTGATAGTTCAAAAAAGATGATTTTTTCAACTTTAAATATGAGAGATGTAAATCTTGATGAAGTTATTTATTTAAAAAATGGCTATATTCATCTAATAAAAGAGCCAGAGGCATTTTATTTAGGAAGTAAATATGTAATTGTTGAAATACCTGATGATAATATATGGTTTTCTAAAATTAAATATAGAATTATTTTTGCTTTTTTAATATCATTTTTTGTACTACTTTTTGTTGGTTATTTTATAGCAAAATTGTTTTTAAAACCAATGAGAGAGTCTATACAAATGCTTGATAGATTTATAAAAGATACTACTCACGAGCTTAATACACCTGTTGCTGCAATATTATCAAATATACAGATGATTGATAAAAATAGTATAGATGAGAAACTAGCAAAAAAAATTAATCGTATAGAAATAGGGGCAAAAACCATTTCAAATATCTATGAAGATTTGACTTTTATATCTTTGAATAACCAAATAATTTCAAATAATGAAGAGTTAAGTTTATCAAGTATTTTAAATCAAAGAGTAGATTTTTTTAAAGCAATTGCAAGTAGTAAAAAAATCGAGTTTATTTTGGATATAAAAGATGATATTAAAATAGTTTGTGATGCAAAAAAAATAGCAAAATTAATAGATAATATTTTATCTAATGCAATAAAATATAATAAATTTCAAGGGTTTATAAAAATTAGTTTAAAAGATAAACTTTTAGTTATAGAAGATAGTGGTAAGGGACTTAGTAAAGAGAATTTAAAAAGCTTATTTACAAGATATAAAAGATTTGATAAAAGTGTAGGTGGTTTTGGAATAGGACTAAATATTGTATCTATGATAGCAAAAGAGTATGATTTTAAAATAGATGTAATTTCAAAAGTTGATGTAGGAACAAGGATAAAAATAAAATGGTAAAAGTAATAGTTTTTTTATGTTTAATATTTAGTTTCTCATTTTCAAATCAAAAAAGTGTTTATGAGAGAAATTGTGTAGCTTGTCACAATAAAATCCCTGTAAGTATAGATAAATATTTTTATAGATATTTGCTTGAATATAGTAGTGAAAAAGATACAAAAGAAGCTATGTTTGTATTTTTAAAAAATCCAAAACTAGAAAATAGCTTGATGTCAGAATCTCTTATAAAAAGATTTGGTCTTAAAAAGAAGACAAAACTAAGTGATAAAGAACTTAAAGAAGCCATAGATAGCTATTGGGAAGAGTATAATTTATTTGGAAAGTTAAAATAAATTTACACAATACTTTCACAAATAGAAGCTACCATTTTATAATTATAATTTTAAGGAATAATTATGAAAAGGGTTGTATCAATATTTTTAATTTCAAGCTCTTTACTTTTTGCAGATAATAACTCAATAGGATTAGATACTGTTGTTGGTGCCACTTTGGGTGTTGCTATTGGAAATCAAATTGGTCATGGAAACGGAAAAGATGCTGCAAAAGTTGCTGGTGGAATATTAGGAGCGGTTATTGCAAATAATACACGACCTAATCAAAATGTAGTTTCAAATAATTACTATGGAAATCCAAATAATGTTCAATATAACAATGGTTATTATGATGGTGGGTATGAAAGAAGCAATACAGTTGTAAATAATTACTACTATAATGACCCATATTATAGAGCAAACCCACAAATTTCAATAAATTATGTTGGTGGTTTTTATGATAGAGGATATTATAGACCACAACATTTTGCTCCAAATCATCACTATAAACCAAAATATGGTCATCATAATAGACCACATCATTATGACAAAGGTCCTAGATCAAGTTTTTATGGTGGTTTTTCTTATTCAAGATAACAAAGAGATGAGTAAAATATTACTCATTTCTTAATACATCAATTACATCTATTTTTGTAGCACGACTTGCTGGATAATATGAAGATAAAAGAACTATAACAACAGCTCCAATAATAATAGAAACAAAATCACCAAAAGCTAAATCTAAAGGAAGTTTTGCACTTCCATAAACATCAGCAGGAAGCGATACTATATCAAAAGTATCAAGTAAAAAATATCCTATAAAACCTAAAACAATACCTAAAACAATTCCACCAAAACCTATTATTGTTCCAACTCTTAAGAAAATTGATTTAATCTCTTTTGAACTAGCTCCCATAGATAAAAGTAGGGCAATCTCTTTTCTTCTGCTCATTACTGTCATTAAAAGTGAAGAGATAATATTTAAAGATGCTACAAGAATAATTAGCATTAAAACTATAAATAGTGCTGTTTTTTCCATCTTCATAGCTGCAAAAAAGTTTCCATTTTGTTGCCACCAACCAACAATTCCAACACCATCTTCTTTTAGAGTAATTTTTAACTTCTCAATATCTGTAAAAGCATCATCTGATAATATATGAATTCCATCATAAATATTTGGTTCTTTTTGAAGTAATGTTTGCAAAGCCTCAATACTTGTGTACATATAAGCTTTATCATAAGCATTTAAACCTGAACGAAATGAGCTTAAATAGTTAAATCTTTTCATTTTTGGCATTAAAGAAAAACCAGCAGGATTTAGTTCTGTAAAATATAAAGTAACTTTACTATCATAAGTTAAAAGAAGTTTATCACTTATTCCAACTCCTGTTATTAAGTCAAATTTATTTATTAACTGATCTTTTATAGCTTCTTTGTAAATTGGGTTAATTTGGGCTTCATTTTGTGGAATTACACCAAAAATCATACCACCACTCATATTATCACCATTTTGAACTATTGCTTGAGTTGATACAAAAGGAGAAAATTTTAGTTTTGGATACTCTTTTATCAATTTATTTAAAAGCTCTTCATTTACACTATTTAGCATTTTTGGATAGATTGTAAGTGGGTAGTTCATTGTAAAAAGTTTTCTTTCAAACTCTTTTGCAGTTCCATTCATAATTGCCATTGACAAAATCAAAACCATAACTCCAATAGCAACTCCAATAAATGCTAAAATAGCACTTATTGAGATAAATGGATTTTTTTTATCAAATCTTAGATATTTTTTAACAATAAAATTTACTAAAGTTTTATTCAAATTAGTTTCCTGCAATAAGTCCTATTTTAGGACCACTTTTTCCACAGCATTGTTTATATTTTAATCCACTTCCACAAGGACAAGCATCATTTCTTGCTATTTTTTTATCACTATTTAAAACAGCTTCTCTAGCTTTATTTGTAGTTTGATGTTCTGTTGCTTTTTCCATTGAAGCTTTCATTCTTTCTAAAGCTTCTTTTTCTTTATCTTCTTTACTTTGAAGTTGAACAGCAAAAAGTATTTTTATAATCTCTAGTTTTATATTTGAAACTAGTTCAATAAATAGATTGTAAGACTCTTTTTTGTATTCAACAAGTGGGTCTTTTTGGTTATAACCTCTTAGTCCAATCCCTGTTTTTAATGTATCCATTGAGTATAAATGCTCTCTCCATGCATTATCTAAAATTTGAAGATATAAAATTCTTTCAATTTCACTTTTTTGTTTTGGGTCAGCTACACTCATTTTTTGCTCATAAACATCTTTTAAAATAGTAATTAATCTATTTTCTAGTGATAGATAATCTTCACTTTTTATATCTTTTTCTTCTATAATAAAATGAAGTTCTTCTTTGAATTTTGCAATAATTTGAGAATAATCAAACTCTTCTTCACTCATATTTTGGAAAATATTTGCATTAGAAAGAAGATTTTGAATATATTCAACTCTATTTTCATCAATTTTAGAAGTTATATCATAATCTTCTTTTAGTAAATCGTTTCTAAAAGAGTATATTACTTTTCTTTGCTCATTTGCAACATCATCATATTCTAAAAGATGTTTTCTACTTTCAAAGTGCATTGATTCAACTTTTTTCTGTGCATTCTCAACAGCTCTTGTAACCATTTTAGACTCAATATATTCACCCTCTTTAATACCTAGTCTTTCCATAATTCTTTTAATTTTATCACTTCCAAAAATTCTTAAAAGATTATCTTCTAAACTTAAATAAAATTGAGATTCTCCAACATCTCCTTGTCTTCCACTTCTTCCTCTTAATTGATTGTCAATTCTTCTGCTTTCGTGTCTTTCAGTTCCAATAATTGCTAATCCTCCAAGAGCTAAAATATCTTGAGTTAATTTAATATCAACTCCACGTCCTGCCATATTTGTAGCAATTGTTACAGCTCCTTTTTGACCAGCATCGGCAATAATTTTTCCCTCTTTTTCGTGTTGTTTTGCATTTAAAACTGTATGAGGAATTTTTTTATCAGATAAAATTTTGTGTAAAAGTTCACTTTTTTCAATACTAGCAGTTCCAACTAAAACTGGCTGACCTTTTTCGTGATACTCTTTGATTTTTTTACAAACAGCTTCAAACTTTTCTCTCTCACTTTTGTAGATTAAGTCACTTTTATCAACTCTTTGAACTCTTAAATTTGTAGGAATAGATACAACATCTAAATTATAAATTTGAGCAAATTCTGTTGCTTCTGTTTGAGCTGTTCCTGTCATACCTGATAGTTTTTTATACATTCTAAAATAATTTTGATAAGTTGTATCAGCTAGAGTTTGGCTCTCATCTTGAATTGCAACTTTCTCTTTTGCTTCAAGTGCCTGATGAAGTCCTTCTGAAAATCTTCTTCCTTCACTTAGTCTTCCAGTAAATTCATCAACAATAATAATTTGATCATCTTTTACAACATAATCAACATCTTTTTGGAAAATATAGTTTGCCTTTAAAGCTTGATCTAAAGAGTGTGAAAGCATCGCATTTTCTATTGAGTAAAGATTATCAACTCCAAATAAAAGTTCTGCTCTTTCATGACCTTGTTCTGTTAAAAGAACTGATCTATTTTTTTCATCAACAACAAAATCACCTGTTGTCGTTGGTTTTTCAGATGGATTTTTTGGCTCTATTAATTCACCTTTTACTAATTTTAAAGCTATATCATTTGCTTTTACATAGTTTGAATTTTTGTGATTTGTAGGACCAGAAATTATCAAAGGAGTTCTAGCTTCATCAATTAAAATTGAGTCCACTTCATCTACAATTACAAAATTATGTCCTCTTTGAACTTTGTCGTTTAAATCATAAACCATATTATCTCTTAGATAATCAAATCCTAAAGAACTATTTGTTGCATAAGTAATATCACAATTATATTGTTCTCTTCTTTCTTTGTCATCTCTAATTCCATCAGTAATTGCACCAACACTAAAACCTAAAAATTCATATAAAGGTTTAAGTTCATTTGCATCTCTTGAAGCAAGATAATCATTTACTGTTACAACATGAACACCTTTACCACTAAGAGCATTTAAACAAACAGCAATTGACCCAACAAGAGTTTTTCCTTCTCCTGTTTTCATCTCTGCAATTCGCCCATCATTTAAAACCATTGCACCAATTAATTGAACATCATAAGGTCGCATATTTAAAGCTCTTTTACTTGCTTCTCTAGTTATCGCAAAAGAGTCGTTTAAAACATCATTTAGTGTCTTTTCTTCATTTTGTACGGCAATTTTCAACTTATTAAATTCACTTCTTAGTTCATCATCATTTAGCTCTTGATATTTCTTCTCTAGAAGGGTTATTTCATTTGCTCTTTTTCTGTATTTTTTTACTACTCTATCATTTCTTGTGCCAAAAACTTTTGAAAAAACATTTAACATAAAATTAGTTCCTTTTCGTTATAATGAGCAAGATTATATAGAAAAAAAGGTTAAAAATGTTTTATAGAGTTTTTTTGTTTTTGAGTTTTTTATTATTAGGCGTTTCAAATGCAAATGATATTAAAAATTTGGACAGTTTTTTTGGGAATTTTAATCAAAAAATTACTTCGGATTCGAAAAGTGTAATTGAGTATAGTGGAAAAGTTTTTATTAAAAAAAGTGGAAAAATCTTGTGGAAGTATGACACTCCAATTAAAAAGAATGTTTATATAGATAATAATATGGCAATAGTTGATGAACCAGAGCTTGAACAAGCAATTTTTACAAAACTAGATAATGAAATAAATATTATTAAACTTCTAAACGAAGCAAAAAAAATAGATAATGAAAACTATGTTTCAACAATAAATAGTATTAAATATAGTATAAAAATAAGTGAAAATAAAATTTCTAAAATAACTTATAAAGATGAGCTAGATAATCTTGTTAATATTAATTTTTCTAATATTGTTCAAAATGGTGAAATATCTGATGAAATTTTTAAATTTGTAGTTCCTAGTAACTATGATATTATTAAAAAATAAGAGCATTTAAGAAAAACTAGCTATAATTTTAGCTTAGGTAAACAAGACAATAGCTTGAAATTTCAAGAGGAAAGTCCGGGCTGCTGTGAAGTGTGGTTCCATTTAAATAATGGCTAGAGTAATCTAAGGGATAGTGCAACAGAAAGTAAACAGCCAATTTATTGGTGATGGTGAAACGGTAGAGTAAGAGCCTACCAGTGTTTTGAGTAATCTTAACAGCTTTGTAAACCCAACCTGCAGCAAGAAGATCTGGTATTTACTTCACATTTTTTGGTCTTCGCAAGAGTGCTAAAGTGATTTAGCACCTAGATAAATTATTGTCCTTGACAAAACGCGGCTTACTGTTTACCTATTATAAAATTTTTCAATTATCTTCTTTTCTAACTCTTCAATACTATTTATTGCACCTGCTTGTTTGTCATAGTTTGAAAAACCCCAATTTACCAATACTCCATCCACTCCTGCATTAAAAGCAGCAGTTGTATCTTTTATAGAATCACCAATGAGTTGAGTATTATTTTTATGTATGTTGTATTTGTCTAAAAGAGCATTTATCATATCAGGATTTGGTTTAGGTTTATTAACATCGTTATAGCCTAATATTGAAGAAAAATATGTATCTATTTCCAAATGATTTAACATCTTTTTTGCATAATCTGAATGAGCATTTGTTGCAATGCAAAATTTAAAATCATTTTTAAAAGTATCCAAAAGATTTTTAATACCTTCATAAATGTGTAGATCAACTAGACAATTTTTATTATAATAATCTTCAAATAAAGAGATAATTTTTGGAGTAAAAGTAGAAGTATTATAAAAAAATTCAGCACTATTTACATTTATATCATTAATATTTTCTAAAATAAAATCTCTTTCTAAAGTTTCTAAGCCCAAATTTTCTCTTACAAAATTTACTGTATTTGCTATTGCACTACCACTATTTATAACTGTTCCATCCATATCAAAAATAATCATATTCATAAAAAATCACCTTTAAAAAATTGAAATGGTATTATATAGTTTTAAAATTAATATAAATCTTTTCTAATTAGGACAAATTTTATCTTATTTTAATATTAGCTAGATTATAATTGCACTTATAGGATATTTGTATTAAATCCTCCTACTAAATACAATTTTTTTATGTCCTATACTTTTTTTGAAATAAATTTAATATACAGGCTTTGTAGTTTTTCCCTCTACAAAGCCTTTTTTTATGCCAAAAAAGATACAATTTATCTTTATTTGCAAATTCTTTGGAGATTTATGAAAAAACTTTTACCAATAATAACTACCATTTTAATAATTTCAATAATTGTGATAATATTTTTATCTATGGCAAAAGAGCAAAAAATGGTTGTAGTAAAAGAGGGTAATACAGCTTTAACACCACTTGAAATAGTTTTAGGGAAGTATCAAGATAGTGATTGTGGGATGATAATAAATGATTTAACTTATGCTTCACAGATTATCTCAAAAGATGGAAAAACTTGGTTTTTTCACGACCATGGTGGTATGGCAAATTGGCTAAATACAAAAGATGAGAGTTTTAAAAAAGAGGCTAAAATTTTTGTTATGACAAAAGATAGCAAAAAGTATATTGAAGCAAAAGATGCCTTTTTTACTACAAATGAAGCAACTCCTATGAGATATGGTTTTGGTGCTTATGAAAAAAATGGGCAAAATCTAATCTCTTTTGATGAACTACTTTTAAGAGTTTTAAGAAAAGAGACTTTAGCAAACCCTAGTTATAGTGGTGAAAAAAATGACCAAAAAGAGCATAAACATTAATGGAAACAATTAGTCTAATCTCAATAATTTCAATAGCACTATTAGGCTCTTTTGGGCATTGTATTGGAATGTGTGGAGGAATAGTTGTAGCCTATAGTAGTACAAAAATTAAAAGTGTTGATAGTAAATTTACCCAAAGTTTAGCTCATCTTTTATACTCATTTGGAAGAGTTACAACTTATACTGTTTTAGGGGCTATTTTTGGTTTTGTTGGTGGAGTGGTAAGCTTTTCAAATCTTACAAGTGGAACTATGCTATTAATTACTGGGTTTTTAATGGTTTTGGTTGGGTTTTCACTTTTAGGAAAAATTAAATTTCTTACATTTTTAGAGCAATCTTGCTCAAAATCAAGCTTTTATCAAAAAAATTTTAAAGCACTTTTAGGAAGCAGCTCTATGCTTAGCTTTTATGTTTTAGGGCTTTTAAATGGGCTTTTACCTTGTGGTTTTGTGTATGTTTTTGCAATAACAGCTGCTAGTACTGGAAGTGCTTTTTGGGGAGCTATTGTGATGTTTGTATTTGGACTTAGTACAATTCCAGCTCTATTTTTCTTAGGCTTTTTTGTGGGGCTTTTTAAGCAATCAAACCTAAGAGATATATTTATAAAAATAGCTGCTTTTTTGGTAATAATTTTTGGATTTTACATAGCATACAAAGGGTATGAATATATAATAGATCCTACAAAATCGATACTAAACTGCCATATATAAAAATTTAATTATAAAAGAAAGGAGGAATAAAAGATGAAAAGAGCAAAAAAATATTTTAGCTTTTTTGGTATTTTAATGGAAACATCAAATGCAAAACTTAATATGTTTTACTCAAAATTTGAGAACTATTTAGAAAAATTACCAGATATAAAAAATAGTTTAATAAAAAATGAACTAAAACCAATAAAACAATATTCAACAAATAATTTATAAAAAATAAAAAAGGACAAAACAATATGAAAAAAACAAAAATAAGCTTAGTTGCAGCTATTATCCTAGCAACAAATCTTTACTCTCAAACTACACTTGAAACTGTAACAATAAGTGCAAACCCTATAGAAACAGATGAAAAAAAAGCAACCTTTACTACTGAAGTATATACAAAAAAAGATATTGAACAATCAAAATCAAAAGATATATATGATTTTTTATCTTCTCAAACTTCAGTAAATGTTATGCCAAGTTTTGGAAATACTTTTTCTCAAAGCTTAGATATTAGAGGTTATGGAATAGAAAATGGAAATCAAAATTTAGTTGTAGTTGTAAATGGTAGAAGATTAAATAATGTTGATATGTCTTCACAACTTTTAAGCTCAATTCCACTTGAAAGTGTTGAAAAAATAGAGATTTTAAAAGGAAGCGGAAGTGTAAGATATGGAGATGGTGCAAACTCTGGTGTTATAAATATAGTTACAGACAAAAAAAATGCAAACTATATAAAAACATATTTGGGAAATAATACATCAAAAGGTGGAGTTGTAAGTCTTGGATATGGAAATGAGTATGTAATAGCAAATGCTTATGTTGATTATAATTCAACTGATGGCAATCTAAGAAATGCAAAAGATGAAGAAAATGATAGTTATATTAAAAATAAAAGCTTTAGTGTAGTATTTACTCCAATAGAAAGTTTAGAACTAAGTGTTGCTAGAACTTACTCAAATATGAGTACAAAATATGGAAGCCCAATAACTTTAGATAAATATAAAAAAGACCCAAGTTATACGGCTAGATTTAATGAACAATATCTTAGCTCTTATGTTACAAGTGTTGGTGCAAGATATGATTTTAATCCAAATTTTTGGATAGATGCAAATCTTAGTGATGAAGATAAAATAAGCAAATTTGGTACAAGTAGTGATACACAATACAACTATAAATCATACTCTTCTACTGTAAATTATAAAGATGATATTTTTAAAGCTACTGCAGGAGTAGATGGATTTAAAGGTGATAGATTTAATTTTGCTTCAACTTGGGGTACTCCAGAAAATAACACTAAAAAAGAGAATTTAGCTGGATTTGTCTCTTTGGAATTAGATGCCTTGGATGATTTAACAATTTCAACAGGAGCAAGAAGAGAAAAGGTTGAGTATGAGTATAAACCATTTGCACAAAAAAACTTAGAGCAAAAAGATTATTTAAATGCTTATGATTTAGGAGTAAATTATAGGCTTACAGAAAACCAATCAATCTTTGCAAATTATAATAGAAGCTTCCAATCGCCTGATATTGATAGATTTTTCACTACAGATTGGATTACAATGGCAACAAGTTTTAACGGTTTTATTGAACCTGCAAAAGTTCATAACTATACAATTGGATATAACAATATTCAAGAAAATAATAAGCTAAAAATATCTCTATTTAGAGCAAATTTAACAAATGAGATTTATTATTATAATAGTGGGAATTGGATGATTCCATCTTACAATACAAATATAGATAAATCCCATAAATATGGTTTAGAGATTTATGATAAATTTTTGATAAATGAAAGTTTATTCACATCTTTAAACTACTCTTATGTAAAAGCAAAAATTGATAATGAAAATGAAGGAAAGGGAGCTTATGACGGCAAAGATTTACCAGGAGTATCAAACCATAATGTAACAGTAGGTTTAGGATATGATTTTTATAAGTTCTCTACACTTCTATCACATACATATAAAAGTAGTGCTTATGCTATAAATGATTTTAAAAACAACTTTAAACAAAAGCAAGAAGCTTATCACTCAACAGATTTTAGTGTAAGTTTTAATCATAAAAATCTTGAAATTTTTGGAAAAATCCAAAACTTATTTGACCAAAAAAATGGATTATGGGTGCAAGATGATGCAATTTACCCTGTTAATTTTGAAAGAACATTTTATGCTGGTATGAAAGTAAGTTTCTAATATGAAAAAACTTCTATATCTTCTACTTTTCTTAAATATCTTAAGTGGAAATGAGAGAATAATAACTCTAAGCCCAGCAATAAACGAAATAGTTTTTGCCTTAGGCTTAGAAGAAAAAGTTATTGCAAATACAGAATTTTGCGATTTTCCTGAAATTTCAAAAAATGTAGAAAAAGTAGGTGGATATGGAAGTGTAAGCTTAGAAAAAGTTATAAAACTAAATCCTAGTGTGATAATAAACCAAAGCTATGATAAAAAACTAAATGATGATTTAAAAAAATTAGGTTTTGAACTACTACTATACAAAACCAATAATATTGAAGATATAAAGTATAGTATAGAAGATTTGGGAAAAAGGTTTGATAAAAACATAGAGGCAAAAAACTTAAATGAAAATATAGATAAAAGCTTAGAAAGTTTAAGTGGTATTTTAAAAAATCAAAAAATATTAATAGTAATAAGCCCACAAAATACCCTTTCAAACCAAATTTATGTAGCTGGAAATTTTGTATATTTTGAAGATATTATTAAAAAAAGCCAAAATCAAAATGCCTATCAAAGCTCTTTAAAAAATCAACCAGTTATAAATAGTGAAAAAATTATCACATTAAACCCAGATATTATAATTCTTCTTGCTCCATATATAAATAGTATTAAAGAGCAAGAAGAGATGAAAAAAATGTGGAAAAAACTTCCAACAAACGCAAGTAAACAGGAAAATATCTATATTATAAATAAAGAGTATTCAGGAATTCCAAGCCATAGAGTAAAAAATTTAATCGATGATTTTAAAGAGGTTTTAGAAGATGTTAGAGCTAAAAAACTGTAGTAACTATATTTTAAAAGATGTTAGTTTTGTTTTAAATAGCGATGAAAACTTGCTTATATTAGGGGAAAATGGAGCAGGAAAATCGACTTTAGCAAAAGTTTTATCGAAGCTTTTACCAACATCTTCTTTATTTTATGAAAATAAAAATACAAACTTTTTAAAAGCAAATGAAAGAGCAAAAATTTTTAACTATATTCCAAGTCATTTTGAGGTTTTTGATGAGTATTTAACACTTTTTGAGTATTTAAAATTATCAATTATAAAAGAGACAAAAGATGAAAAAATTGATGAAATTGTAGAACTTTTAGAATTAAACTTTATAAAAAATTCGACTTGTAAGAGCTTAAGCTCTGGAGAAAAACAGCTTTTACTTCTTGCAAGTGCTATTTTGCACGATGCAAATATTACAATTTTTGATGAACTAACGGCCAATTTAGACACCATTAGAGTAAAAGAGGTTTACAATATTTTAAATAGTAGCTTTTTTAAACAAAAAATCATAATCACACATAACCTTGATTTTGCCTATGCTTTAAAAGATTATAAAGTGCTATTTTTACAAAATGGCTCTTTAGAGTTTTTTGGAGATCACAGAGATTTTTTTACTGTAAATACTTTGAAAAAATTTTATAAAAACTCTATTAAGCTATTAGATTCGCATTTGGTGTTAGATTTATGAAAAAGTTTTTATATATTTTTTGTTTTTCTTTGGTATTAGTTTCACCATTTTTGGGCGAAAGTACAATATCTATAGATAATATTTTTGATATAAATGATAATATGAATATGATTTTTTGGGATTTAAGAGTACCTAGAACAATTTTAGCCTTTTTTGTTGGTTCAATTTTAGCTATTAGTGGACTTATTTTTCAAATAGTTTTTAAAAATGAATTAATCACTCCATACACTTTAGGAATTGCAAGTGGAACTACACTTTTTTCTGCCATTGGTATCTTATTTTTTCCTCTTATTCCTTTGGTTTTTTCAACTATTTTTGGTTCGCTTTTTACAATTTTGGTGCTACTATTTATATCAAAAAGGTTAAATAATACAAAATTCAAAAGCTATCCAAATACAATTTTGTTAATAGGTGTTGCCCTTTCATATTTTTATAGTTCGGCTTTAATGCTTGTTTTTTTTATAAGTAATCTGCAAGAAAACTACTCAATAGTAAGATTTACTTTAGGAAGCCTTGATATTATAGGGTTTTTACCTGCAGTTATAGTAGCAGTTACAGCTATAGTTTTAACTATCTTTGTATATAAAATAAAAAATAGTATAAATTTACTTCTTATTTCAAATGACACCGCTTTTTTAAAAGGGTTAAATATAGATAAAACTACTTTTACTATTTTGATTTTTATTACAATTTGTGTTGCAATTTGTATTAGTTTTGTTGGTCCAATTGGTTTTGTAGGGCTTGTAATTCCTCATATTGTAAAACTAATATATAAAAAAAGTGCTACACAGTTATTTTTGCCTACACTATTTTTTGGTGGTGTTTTTTTGGTTTTTTGTGATCTTCTTGCAAGAATTATACCAACAGCTTCAGCTCTTCCAATAGGAGTTGTAACTGCATTTATTGGAGCTTTATTTTTTGTATATTTACTTTTAAGAAAAAAGAGGTAAATTAACCTCTTTTTGTTATTTTTCTCTTTTTATTTGTTTTAGAAGATTTTGGTTTATCTTCAGTTTGTCTTTTCTTTGATAAGATTTTTTTCTCTTTTAAGCTTTTTTGTTTTATTTGCTTTGCTCTAGGTTTTTTCTCTTTAGTTTCAAATCCAGCTAATTCAGTTCTAGGAATATTTAATATTAACTCTTTTTCAATTTCTGCCATAAATTTATAATCTTTTACACTTAAAAGTGTAATAGCAACACCTTCTTTCCCAGCTCTTGCAGTTCTTCCAACTCTATGGGTAAAATCATTTATTGATTCAGGTAAAGAAAAATTAATCACGCAAGGAAGTTCTTCAATATCAATTCCCCTCGCTGCAATATCTGTACAAACTAAAACTCTAAGTTCTTTTTCTTTAAACTTTCTAAGTACCAAAGCACGGCTACTTTGTCTTATATCGCCGTGAATACAAGATGCTTTTAAACCATCAAGATTTAAATTTTCAACTAAACTATCAGCTTCAAGTTTTCTATTTACAAAAACTAAAGCTTGAGATATATTTTTTGAACCAATTAAATATGATAGCAATTCGGGTTTTTTATCTTCATCTACAAGAATTATTTGATGCTCAATTTTTTCTACATGTTCTCTTTGATTTGTAACTTCAATTACAGCAGGTTCTTTTAGAAACTCTTTTGCAAGTTTTTTTACTGTTGAATTTATAGTTGCACTAAACATCGAAATTTGTCTATTCTTCCCAATATTTGGCAATATTTTTTCAACTTCTTCCAAAAACCCCATATCTAGCATTGTATCAAGTTCATCAATTACGATACTTTCAACACTTGTAAGATTTATTGTATTATTTTTTATATGTTCAAGTAATCTTCCTGTCGTTGCAACCACAATATCTACACCATTTGCTAACTTTTTTTCTTGTTCTTTGCTTGAAATTCCACCAAAAATGGCTACTCTTTTAATATCCAAATATTTTGAATAATCATCAATAGCATTTACAATTTGCTTAGCTAATTCTCTTGTTGGAACCAATATTAAAGCCCTTAATACACTATTTTCTCTTTTTTGTTTAATTAAGTTTTCTAAAATAGGTATTAAAAATGCACAACTTTTTCCAGTTCCACTTTTTGCAACACCTATAATATCCCGCTTTAACATTGCTATTGGAATTGCTTTTTCTTGAATAGGTGTTGGATTTTTATATCCTAAATCATTTATAGCTTTTAAAATATTTTCATTTAATTTTAGATTTTGAAAAGTTTTTATATGAAATCCTTTTTATTTTTATCTTTTTATTGTATCAAATTTGAAATTAGATTTAAATTTCATTATAATTTGCAAAATTTTAATAAGAAAGTTTATTATGGAAGATAATTTTATACAATCTATTATTCTATTTTTTATCTTTTTTGGTGTTATTATTATTTTTATTTACTGGATATTAAAGTTAAAAGATGAAACACGGAAAAAAAATGAAGCTCAAAATGATTTAAGATTGAGTGAAGAAAAATATAGAATTTTGTTTGATATATCACCTGTTTTACTTGACTCATTTGATGAAAATGGAAAAGTTATTTTATGGAACAAAGAGTGTGAAAAGGTTTTTGGTTGGACTTTTGAAGAGTTAAAAGAGCATGACAATCCACTTTCTCTTTTTTATGTTGATGAAAAAATACAAAAAGAGGTTATTGATTTTTCTAAAAAACATACAAATGAGTATAAGATTTGGTACCCAAAAAGAAAAGATGGAAAAATTTTGGTTGTAAAATGGGCAAATATAGTTCTTCCTACAGGAGATATAGTCCATATGGGACATGATATTACTGAGCAAGTTGAAAATGAAGGACTTTTAGAACAAAATAGTTTAACTTTGAGATTTGCTAAAAAAAGGCTCGAAGAAGCAAATAGTAATCTTGAGGAAAGAATAAAAAAAGAGGTTGAAAAGAATACAAAACAACAGGCCTTACTAATGCAACAAAGCAAATTAGTTCAAATGGGAGAAATGATACAAAATATTGCCCATCAATGGAGGCAACCGTTATCTCAAATCAACTCTACACTTTTAGTTTTGGATGCTTATTTAACCAAAACAGAATGTATGGATGAAACTATAGAAGAAAAGATTTTACAAATTGAAGAGCTAACAAATTATTTATCAAACACTATTGATGATTTTCAAAATTTCTTTAATCCAAATAAACAAAAAACAGTTTTTAAAATCAAAGATGCTGTTTTAAAATCATTAAATATTGTAAAAGGGCATATAACATCAAAAAATATTGAAATTATAAATAATATTCCTGAGAATATAACTATATATGGTCAAAAAGAGGAGTTGCAACAAGTAATACTTGTTTTAATTAATAATTCAATCGATGCAGCCATATTGAATAATGTAGTAAACTTTAAAATTATTTTTGATACAATTTCTACAAATGATAATATTATAGTTACTGTTGAAGACAATACCTTAGGGATTAACGAGAAGATAATAAACAGAATATTTGAACCATATTTTACAACAAAATCTGAAGCACAAGGTGTTGGAGTAGGGCTTTATATGGCAAAAATGATTACTCAAAATAGCTTTAATGGTAATATAAATGTTCAAAATGTCAAATTTGGTGCTAAATTTGAAATAAAATTAAGAAAATAGGAATAAAATGAATAAGTTTCCATATAAAGTTTTAGTTGTTGAAGATGAAAAAATAGCTAGAGAAAATTTTGTATCTTACTTGTCAATGTTTTATGAAAAAGTATTTGAAGCTGAAGATGGAGAAAAAGCTCTTGTTTTGTATAAAAAAGAAGAGATTGATATTGTATTATTAGATATAAATATACCAAAAATTGGTGGTTTAGAAGTTGCACGAAAAATTAGAGAAAATGATTTTAAAACAAAAATAATAATCTTAACTGCTCATAGTGAAAAATCATTTTTACTAGAAGCTGTAAGTCTTAGATTAACAAAATATCTTCTTAAACCAGTAAATAGAAAAGATTTGAAAGAAGCATTTGATTTAGCTATTGGTGAATTAAATAAATTTGATATTATTCTTTCTGATGATATAAAAATTAGCGATATGTACTCTTATTCATTTTTGAAAAAAGCTTTGTATAAAGACAAAATAGAAATTTCATTAACAAAAAATGAGCAAATCTTTTTTGAATATCTATTAAAAAATAGAAATAGAGTTTGTACATATTATGAACTTTTGGATTATATAGATATTCAAACCATAGATGCATTAAAAAATTTAGTTAAGAGATTAAAAAAGAAATTAGATGATGAAGTAATATTAAATATTTCTGGAACAGGATATAAGATAAAATTAGTAAATTAAATAAGCAAAAAACCATAAAAAAACACTGTAAAGAAATCTTTTTATAAATTTAAGCTACAATTAAGTGTAAACCCCTTGACAAACTAAAAATTTCCTATTATAATTCCCGTCCAATTTGACTAATAAGGTTTAATTGTTTTTTTGTTCCGGCATAGCTCAGGGGTAGAGTAGATGACTGTTAATCATTTGGTCCCTGGTTCGATCCCAGGTGCCG
>JBDHWU010000016.1:0-54432 GCA_039810345.1 Aliarcobacter sp.
TCAAAGTTTATCTCTTGTTCCATTGTCAATCCTTGATGTTATTTTATCAGATTGACACGGAATTTCTAACACTCCCTATTCCAAAAATTAAAATAGAGGCAAAAAGCCCCTATTTATTTTAAAATTCTAAAAAAACCCTAATGCTTTTGTGTTAAATGAAGTTAAAATATTTTTAGTTTGTCTATAATTATTTAACATCATCATATGAGTTTCTCTTCCAATTCCAGATTTTTTATATCCACCAAAAGATGCATGTGCTGGGTATAAGTGGTAGCAGTTTACCCAAATTCTTCCAGCTTGAACAGCTCTTGAAACTCTATGAATTTGATGTGCATCTCTTGACCAAACACCAGCACCTAGTCCATAAATAGTATCATTTGCTATTTCTATTGCCTCTTTTTCATCTTTAAATGTAGTTACAGATAAAACAGGTCCAAAAATCTCTTCTTGGAAAATTCTCATTTTATTATGCCCTTTAAAAATAGTTGGCTCTATATAAAAACCATCTGGGTTTATTTTTGAATTAAAGATATTTCCACCAACTAAACATTCAGCACCATCTTCTTTTGCAATACCTAAATATTTTGCAATTTTCTCTTTTTGTGCAAGAGAATTTTGTGCTCCCATTGTATTTTCTGTATCAAGTGGATTTCCAACTTTAATAGCTTTTACCCTTTCAATCACTCTTTTCATAAATGGCTCATAAATTTCCTCATCTATCAATGCTCTTGATGGACAAGTACAAACTTCACCACTATTAAATGCAAATAGAACTAAACCTTCAATTGCTTTATCAAAAAACTCATCATCTGCATCCATAATTGATTTAAAGAAGATATTTGGAGATTTTCCACCTAGTTCTAGTGTTGATGGGATAATATTTTCAGTTGCATATCTCATAATCTCTTGACCTGTTGTTGTTTCTCCTGTAAATGCAACTTTTTTAATATCTGGATTTGTTACTAGATATTTTCCTATTTTTCCACCTGCACCATTAATTACATTTATAACACCTTTTGGTAATACATCTTTGATTAAATCTAAAAATAACAAAATTGAAAGTGGTGTTGAACTAGCTGGTTTTAAAATCACACAATTTCCAGCAGCAATTGCAGGTGCTAGTTTCCAAGCGGCCATTAATAGTGGAAAATTCCAAGGAATAATTTGTGCAATAACTCCATAAGGTTCATATATCTCTTGTGAAATTGTATTTTCATCTAAATCAGCAATTGTTCCAGCTTCACCTCTAATTACAGATGCAAAGTATCTAAAATGGTCTATAAATAGTGGTAAATCGGCATTTAAAGTCTCTCTAACTGCTTTTCCATTGTCTAAAGTTTCTGCAACTGCAAGAGTTTCAAGATTTGCTTCAACAATATCGGCAATTTTATTTAATAAAGCACTTCTTTGTGCAACAGAATAGTGTTTATACTCTTCAAAACCTTTTTTTGCAGCTTCTATTGCTAAATCAACATCTTTTTCATTTGATCTTGGAATTTTTGTAAGTAATTTTCCATCAACTGGAGAGATATTCTCAACATATTCGCCACTTATTGGTGCAATCCATTGTCCACCTATAAAATTTTCATATTTTTCTTGATATTTCGGTCTTTCATAAATCATGCTAAATCCTTGTAATTATTTTGAAATATATTCAAGATGAAATTATACTTACTAGATGTAGCATTAAAATAACATTTTTGTTTTTTTATATTTTTTTGTTATATTTATTATTAGAAAATAAAATAGAGTAAATTACTCTATTTTATCTATTTTTTTAGATTAGTTTTTATTTAAGGCTAATAAATCACTAAATGCAGTTTCAAGTCTAGCTATCATTGCTTCTTGTCCTGCTCTTAGCCATTTTCTAGGATCATAGTAGTTTTTATTTGGTTTATCTTCACCTTCAGGGTTTCCAATTTGTCCTTGTAAATACCCATGATATTTATCTTCATAAGCTCTTACACCATCCCAAAATGCCCATTGTGTATCTGTATCAATATTCATTTTTATAACACCATAAGAAATAGCATCTCTAATATCTTTTAAATCAGAACCACTTCCACCATGAAATACAAAATCAACAGGTTTTGAAGCTGTTTTATATTTTTCTTCTATATATTTTTGAGAATTATCTAATATTTTTGGGCTAAGTACAACATTTCCTGGTTTATAAACACCATGAACATTTCCAAAACTTGCAGCTATTGTAAAATTCTCTCCAACTTTACTAAGTTCTTCATAAGCAAGTGCCACTTCACTAGGTTGTGTATAAAGTAAAGAGTTATCTACATTTGAATTATCAACTCCATCTTCTTCACCACCAGTAATTCCAAGCTCAATTTCAATCATCATATCAAGCTCTTTCATTTTTTTGAAGTAAGATACACAAGTAGAAATATTTTCTTCAAGGCTTTCTTCACTCAAATCTAACATATGAGAAGTAAAAAGTGGTTTTCCCGTTTTCGCAAAATGCTCTTTTCCAGCTTCTAAAAGTCCATCAATCCAAGGAAGAAGTTTTCTTGCAGCGTGATCTGTATGTAAAATAACAGGTATTCCATAAGCTTTTGCCATAGTGTGAACATGGTTAGCTCCACTAATAGCTCCTAAAACAGCTGCATCGCTAGTTTTTAAACCTTTTCCAGCATAAAATCCAGCTCCACCATTTGAAAACTGAATAATAACTGGAGATTTAACCTTAGCTGCAACTTCAAGTACAGCATTTACTGAATCAGTTCCTACAACATTAACTGCTGGTATTGCAAAACCTTGCTCTTTTGCATAAGAGAAAAGTTTTTTTGCTTCACTTCCACTTAAAACCCCAGCATTTACAACATTTAAAACACCCATTTTATCTCCTTATTTAATTACGATTTTTGCGTCTTTTCTTAAATCTTCAATAAGCTCTTTTACTTTTTTACCAAAACTATTTCCTATTAGAATTTGATTAATTTCGCCTTCTACTTCGTTATAATTTAAGTTTTTTCCTGGAAATTTATCTTTTAATAAAATTACATGGTACCCAAATTGTGATTTAACTGGAGATTTTGAATATGCTCCTTTTTGTAACATTTTAACTGCATTTCCAAACTCTGGAACCATTTGTTCAGCTGCAAATTTTCCTAGAAATCCACCATTTGCTTTTGAAGGGTCTTTTGATTTAGATTTTGCTAACTCTTTAAATTTAGCATCTTTATTACTAGCTTTATTTAATTCATTAATTATATTTTGTGCTTCAGCTTCGCTATCAACTAAGATATGACTTGCTTCAAACATTTCAGGGATATTAAATTTATCTTTATTTTTCTCATAAAAATCTTTTTTATCAGCATCGCTAAATTTTAATTTGTCGATTTCATTTTTTTGCCAAACTTGAAATGCTAAATCCTCTTTTATTTTTGACATAGCTTCAGCATATTGTGCATCTTTTTCAACACCATCTTTAAGTGCTTTTTTTGCCAATAGTTTTTTATTTATCGCTTGATCAACGATTTGTGTTCTAGCTTCAGCTGGAATTTTATCAAGTTCGATTCTTGGATCTTGAATAATCATTTCAATATCTTGTTTTGTAATATTTTCCCCATCTACTGTTGCATAAATATCTGCAGCATTTAATGCTGAAAATAAAGCCATTGATGCTACAAAGCTTGTAACTATTTTTTTCATTTTGTTCCTTAGAAATTAATTTGCGGTATTTTATCTATTTTGAGTTAATAAAAAGTTTATTTAATTGTATTTTAAAGATATTTTTTGAAGATATTTACATTTTTTAACATTTAACTTAAAAAAGCTTTAAATTTTGAAATTTTTATGATATACTTGCGGACAAATTTAAGATTAAATTTAACTTAAGGATATTTATGAGAATTTTAATTATTGAAGATGAGATTACTTTAAACAGAACTTTACAAGAAGGATTAACTGATTTTGGTTATCAAGTTGATACTGCTGAAAATTACAAAGATGCTGAGTATTTTATTGATATTAGAAACTACGACCTAGTTTTAACGGATTGGATGCTACCTGACGGAGACGGGATAGAACTTTGCAAAATTGTAAAAAATAGAAGCTCAAGAACTGCTGTTGTAATAATTTCAGCAAGAGATGATAAAGAGAGCGAAATAGAAGCTTTAAAATCTGGTGCAGATGATTTTATTAAAAAACCATTTGATTTTGATATTTTACTTGCAAGAATTGAAGCAAGATTAAGATTTGGTGGAACAAATATTATTGAAATTGATGATTTAATCATTAATCCAGATGAAGAGAAAATTGAGTATGCTGGTGAAGAGATAGAGTTAAAAGGTAAACCTTTTGAAGTTTTAACTCATTTAGCTAGACATAGAGACCAAATTGTAAGTAAAGAACAATTACTTGATGCAATTTGGGAAGAACCAGAGCTTGTAACTCCAAATGTTATTGAGGTTGCAATAAATCAAATTAGACAAAAAATGGATAAACCTCTAAATATTTCAACTATTGAAACAATTAGAAGAAGAGGTTATAGATTTTGTTATCCAAACCAAGTAGAAGTTAAATAACTCCTTACCTATCAAAATGGAAAGTAGAAGCATTTATAAACAATTTTATAGAAAATTAATATTTGCTTCTTCTTTATTTATAATTATTCTTTCATTTATATTTTATGAATATGCTAGAGGCTCTTTTTACGATAATTTACAAGAAAATTTAGTTTATCAAGCAAAAAAAATTGAAAAAAGCTATATTAAAGAAGATTTTAAAGTTGTAAAAACTCAATTTCAATCTATTGAAGTTGTAAATAGCTCTAAAACAAAAATAGAATTTTCTAATTTTAAGAAAAATGATGAGTATTATTTAAGATTAATATATCCACTAATTGATGGTTCTTCTTTGCAAATTACAAAAGATATAACTCTTGAAAGGGACCTTTTATATTCAATAATTTTTAAAAATCTATTTGTTTTGGCAATACCAGGATTTATCTTAATGCTTTTATATTCATTAATTGTTTCAAAATCGCTTTTAAAACCAATTATGCAAATAAATAAAAAATTATCAAATATGGATGAAAATACACTTAGTCAAATTGATACAAAAGATTTACCAGATGAGTTTTTGACTATTGCAAATTCTATAAATTCCCTTACAAATAGGATAGCAACTTATGTAAAGTTTAAAAAAGAACTTTTTGTTGGAATTGCTCATGAACTTAAAACTCCACTTGCTGTAATGA
This sequence comes from Aliarcobacter sp., assembly GCA_039810345.1. GTDB lineage: Bacteria > Campylobacterota > Campylobacteria > Campylobacterales > Arcobacteraceae > Aliarcobacter. The sequence goes on from JBDHWU010000016.1 coordinate 5,216, forward strand.
AACTTAAAAATGAAGTAGCCTTAAAAAAAGAAAAAAGCATAAGTGAATATCAAGAGATTTTAAAACTATCAATAAAACAAATTGATGATATGAATATTATGATTAGTTCTATTTTAGATATAGGAAGAACAGAAGGCGCACAATTTGAAGACTCTGTTACTATAGATTTAGTTGATTTTTTAAGAAAAAAAACAAATGATTACAAAATGTTATCTAACCAAAAAGAGATAGATACTATTTTTACATCAAATGTATCAAGTTTAAATATCTCAATTAGAATTACACTTTTAAATCAAATTTTACAAAATTTTGTACAAAATGCTATAAAATTTACACCAAATAACCATAAAATATTAATTAAGCTCAAAAAAAGTGATGAAAAAATTGTTATAAAAGTTATTGATGAAGGAAGTGGAATAGATGAAAGTGTAGATGTTTTTGCTCCATTTAAAAAAATAGGTTCAAAAAATGGAGTTGGTTTAGGGCTTTATTTGGCAAAAATAGCAAGTGATGCTTTAAATGGTGAAGTATCTATAAAAAATAGAAAAGATGAAAAAAGTGGATGTGTTGCAAAACTACTCCTAAGAGGTACTTTTTAAAGATATATTTTGAGTTTTAGAAAAAGTAATAATAGCAAATGTTAAGTTTGCTATTATTATTGGAAAATATTTTACTCTTCAATTGTTATTTTGTTGATAATTACATCATCTACTGGTTTATTATTGCCTTTTGATGTTTGTACATTTTCAATAGATTTTATTGTGTCTATACCATCAATTACATATCCAAATATTGTATGCATTCCGTTTAGCCAATATGTTGGAGCAGTTGTTATAAAAAATTGACTCCCATTTGTATTTTTACCTCTATTTGCCATAGCTAAAATATAAGGTTTATCAAATACAGCATTTGGTGAAAATTCATCTTCAAATGTTGTTTTCCAGATAGATTCTCCACCAGCACCAGTTCCTGTTGGATCTCCACCTTGAATCATAAAGCTTTTTATAACTCTATGAAATGTAAGTCCATCATAGTATCCATTTTTTGAGTGAGTAACAAAGTTCTCAACAGCTTTTGGAGCCATTTTTGGTTTTAACTCAACCTTAATAACACCCATATTTGTGTCAAAAACTGCAACTGGATTTTTATCTATATTTTCATTTGCAAATACAAAAAGTGCAAAAGAAAAAAGAATAGCCAAAATCTTCTTCATAAGCTTTCCTTTTAATTTAGTTTTATAATAAATTAGTATAGTATAATAGCTTTGAAAAATTAATAAAGGAATTTATAAATGACATTTGAAATGTTATATAGCAAAATTCATAGAGCAACTGTAAGTGATGCAAATTTAAACTATGTTGGGTCAATTACTATTGATGAAGAGCTTATGATTGCTTCAAATTTAAGAGTTGGGCAAAAAGTTGATATTGTAAATATAAATAATGGTGAAAGATTTCAAACTTATGTAATTAAAGGTGAGTTTGGAAAAAAAGATATGTGTCTAAATGGAGCAGCAGCAAGAAAAGTTGCTATTGGAGATAAAATTATTGTAATTGCATACGCAACTTACAGTGAAGAAGAGTTAAAAAACTATAAACCAACAGTTGTACTTGTAGATGAAAAAAACAATATATCTGAAATTGTAAATGAACTTGTAGGAAGTGATTATGTTTGATGGAATTGATTTAAAAAACTTAAATCTTGGAGATATGATAAATAAGTTTCAAGATATGGCAAAAGAGCAAGAAGAGAAAAATGCACAAGAGCTTTTTACAGCAAAAGCAGGTGGTGGAATGGTTGAAATTTCAATAAACGGTAAGAGTGAAGTTGTAGATTTGCAAATAGATGATTCACTTTTAGAAGATAAAGATTCACTTCAAATTTTACTTATTTCTTGTATGAATGATATTATAAAACAAGCAGAAGAGAATAAAAAAAGAATGGCTATGAGTTTAATGGGAAATCTTGGTGATTTTGGAAATTTTGGGCAAAAATAGATGAATGAACTGTTAAAAAACTTTGAAGAGTTTTTATTAAATAATCTTCCAAAAAGCAACTCTTTTCACCCATATTTTGAAGATGCTTTACAAGATATGCTAAAAGCTGGTGGAAAGAGATTTAGACCAATGCTACTTTTGAGTATTGTAAATGCAAAAAATAGACTTCTATTAAAAAACTCATATTTTATTGCACTTGCAGTTGAATTTTTACATACATATTCGCTAATTCACGATGATTTACCTAGTATGGATAACGCAGATTTAAGACGAGGATTTACAACTTTACATAAGAAATATGATGAAGTTACAGCTATTTTAGTTGGAGATGCATTAAATACACAAAGTTTTAATCTAATTGCTAATAGTCCACTACATAATGATATAAAAATCGAGTTAATTAAACTGCTTTCAAGTGATGGTGGAATTGATGGTATGATTATAGGACAAGCAATTGATTGCTATTTTGAAAAACAAAAACTCGAACTTTCTAAACTAGAGTTTTTACATCTTCATAAAACAGCAAAACTAATAGCTACAAGCCTAGTAATGGGTGCTACTATTGTTGAATTAGATGAGCAAATAAAAGAAGAACTATATAGTTTTGGACTTGATATTGGATTACTATTTCAAATTCAAGATGATATTATAGATGAGCTTGAAAGTAGTGAAACGGCTGGAAAAACTACACAAAATGATAAGGATAAAAACTCTTTTGTAAATCTTTTAGGTTTGGAAAACGCAAAAAAAAGTGCAGATACTTTGGCAGAAAAATGTATTAAAAAATTAAATAGCTTTGATGATGATATAAAAAAATCTCTTGAAGAGCTACTTTTAAACTATATAAATAGACATAAAAAATACAACTCTTAGTTTAAATGACTAAAGGTTTATTGACAAAAAGGAAAAAATTTATTAAAATTTGGCACTTAAAACTATTAAGTGCTAAGTTTTAAGCCAAATAAAAAAACTATAAAATTAAATTATAAAAAGGAAGAAAAATGAATTTTAAACCATTAGGTGAGAGAGTTCTAGTTGAAAGAACTGAAGTTGAAAATAAAACAGCAAGTGGAATTATTATTCCAGATAATGCAAAAGAAAAACCACAAACTGCAAAAGTAATCGCAGTTGGAAGTAAAGTTGAAGATATAAAAGTTGGAGATGTTGTTGTTTTTGAACAATATAGAGGAAGTGAAATTAAGTTAGAAGGTAAAGATTATTTAATCTTAAATCTTGAAAATATTATGGGAATTATATAAAAATTAAAAGGAATATATTATGGCAAAAGAGATTATATTTAGTGATAATGCAAGAAACAAACTTTTTGCAGGAGTTGAAAAACTAGCAGATGCAGTAAAAGTTACAATGGGACCAAGAGGAAGAAATGTTTTACTTCAAAAATCTTTTGGAGCACCAACTATTACAAAAGATGGTGTAAGTGTTGCAAGAGAGATTGAATTATCTGATACTTTAGAAAATATGGGAGCTCAACTTGTAAAAGAAGTTGCAAGTAAAACAGCAGATGAAGCAGGGGATGGAACAACAACTGCTACAGTTTTAGCTCACTCAATTTTCAAAGAGGGACTTAGAAATGTAACAGCTGGAGCTAATCCAATAAGTCTAAAAAGAGGAATGGACAAAGCTTGTGAAGCAATTTTAGTTGAATTAAAAAAAGCTTCAAAAGTTGTAGCAAACAAAACAGAAATAGAGCAAGTTGCTACAATTTCAGCTAACTCTGATAGTGCTATTGGAAAAATGATTGCTGAAGCTATGGATAAAGTTGGAAAAGACGGAGTTATAACTGTTGAAGAAGCAAAAGGTATTTCTGATGAACTTGATGTTGTTGAAGGAATGCAGTTTGATAGAGGATATTTAAGCCCATATTTTGTTACAAATCCTGAAAAAATGACAACAGAGTTTTCAAATCCATTTATTTTACTTTATGATAAAAAAATCTCTTCATTAAAAGAGCTTTTACCAATTCTTGAAGGTGTAAATAAAGCAGGACGACCACTTTTAATCATTGCTGAAGATGTAGATGGTGAAGCACTTGCAACTTTAGTTGTAAATAGATTAAGAGGTGCTTTACAAATTGCAGCTGTTAAAGCTCCAGGGTTTGGGGATAGAAGAAAAGCAATGCTTGAAGATATTGCTGTTTTAACAGGTGCAACTGTTGTATCTGAAGAGATGGGAATGAAACTTGAAACTACTGATTTAAGTGCTTTAGGAGTTGCATCTAAAATTGTAATTGATAAAGATAACACAACTATTGTTGATGGAAACGGTAGCAAAGAAGGAGTTTTGGCAAGAGTAAATCAAATAAAAGCTGAAATTTCTAACACAACGAGCGATTATGATAGAGAAAAGCTTCAAGAAAGACTTGCAAAACTAAGTGGTGGAGTTGCTGTAATTAAAGTTGGAGCTGCAACAGAAACTGAGATGAAAGAGAAAAAAGATAGAGTTGATGATGCTTTAAGTGCTACAAGAGCTGCTGTTGAAGAGGGAATTGTAATTGGTGGAGGAGCTGCACTTATTAAAGCTTCGCAAAAAGTAAAACTTGATTTATCTGGAGATGAGTTAATTGGAGCAAATATTGTTTTAAGAGCAATTAAAGCACCTCTTAAACAAATTGCTTTAAATGCTGGTTATGATGCTGGAGTTGTTGCAAATGAGGTTGAAAAATCTTCAAATGATAACTTAGGATTCAATGCTGCAAGTGGAGAGTATGTAGATATGTTTGAAGCTGGAATTGTTGATCCTGCAAAAGTTGAAAGAGTTGCAATGCAAAATGCAGTTTCAGTAGCTTCTCTTTTACTTACAACCGAAGCAACAGTTAGTGAAATAAAAGAGGATAAAGCTCCTTCTATGCCAGATATGAGTGGTATGGGTGGAATGCCAGGAATGATGTAAAAAAGGGTGGTTATACCACTCTTTTTAAATTTTCAAGTGAAAGTTTATGTAAATCTAAAAATATAGATTTTTTACTACCTACATATTTATAAAATTTTATTCCTCTTATTGATAATACTTCACTAAAATCTTCAATTTTTAATTTTTCAAATTCCAAATGAGTTTTTATATACTTTTCTTGATAATCTTTTAAAATTTCATTATCTAAATTTAATGTACTTATATTTTTAAAAACTTCTGGACAGGATTTGTCAATATAGATAAAATTATCAATATTCGGGCTTAATGGATATATTTTGCATACATTTGGTCTATTTTCATATATTGTACATAAATTATTTTTCAAATAAGGACAATTATTTACACCATTTGAGAGTAAAACTACTGGTTTTATAAAGCCCATAGAACCAAAAATAAAAAGAATGGGAAAATGCTTATAAATATTTATAAATTCATCTTTTAATATTTGAGAAAAAATAGTCCCAAAAGAGCCTTTACAACAATGGGCATCGCAATTTTTACAATCACCAAAACCTATATTTTTATTTTCTATTTTAATAAAATCTTTCATAAGAAATATTATCACTTTAGAGATAAAATAATCTATTTTTGATAAAATTTGTGAAAAAGTTTATAAATGATAAAAAATTACACGCATCTTACATCTTTTAAATATTATAAAGGTATGAAAATCCTAATTATTGAAGATGATATACAATTAAATACTACTATTACAAATTTTTTAAAATACAAAGGTTTTGATACAACTTCTATTTATGATGGAGAAGATGCTCTTAATTTAATAGATAAAAATACTTATAATTTATATATTATAGATATAAATATACCAAATTTATCTGGTTTGGAACTTTTAAGATATATTAGACAAAAAGATTTAAACACACCAGTTATTATAATTACAGCTTCAATGGAACTTGAAAATTTAAAAACAGCATATAAAATGGGTTGTGATGAGTATATTAAAAAACCATTTTATCTTGAGGAATTAGAGATAAAAATAGATAAATTTTATAAACAAACTAATATCTCAAATATTATTACAATTTCCAATAATATAACTTATGATATGATTTGTGAAGAGTTGATAATCAATGATGAGGTTAAAAGGCTTAGAAAAAAAGAGAAGAGACTTTTGCATATCTTATTACAAAATATAAATAAAACAGTATCTACTGAAGTTTTAGAAAATTATGTTTGGGAAAATGAGATAAAAGAGAGTTATCCGCTAAGGCAATTGGTAAATGATTTACGAAAATATTTTGATACGAAAGATAAATATATTTTTTCTGAAATTGGAGTTGGTTACAGGTTTGAGGTACAAAAGGCTTAAATATGAACCTTAAGCACCAGCTTTATATATTTTTACTATTTTTATCTACAATTTTGTTTTTAGTTTTAACACTAAATTATCTATCTTATAAAAATCAATATAATAAAGATTTAGAAAACTTTATAGATAATGAAATTAGGCTACACAAAAAAAGTATTTTAAACTCTATTCAAAACAGAAGTAATGATTTTGAAGATAAACTTGAACTATTTACCTCTATTTCAAAAGAGATAGCTTCTTTTTTAAAAACAGATAAAAATCTTAATCTTAAAGCTTTAAAAAGTGCATTAAAATCTAAATATGAGATTATAGATTTTGAGTTTGATATTTATTTAATAAGTAAAGATTATAAAATCTATAAAACAACTTATGTTAAGGATTTAGGATTAGATTTAAAAAATATAAGTGATGCAAAAAAATTATTAGATAAAAGTTTAGATGGAAATATTTACTTTTCGAAATTTGTTAATACAGACCCTGTAAACCTTGAGTATAGATTATACTCTTATGCTTATTTAGGAAATGATTCATTTATTGAGGTGTCATTTTCAAATAAAAGTATAAGTGATACTTCTATATCGTCTGTTATAGAGAATTTGCACTCTTTTAATAAATTAAAATTATATAGAGTTTTTAAAAATAATGATGGTTATTCATATTTTGATATTCTTAAAAAAATTGATACAAATAAAAATGATTTTTACTCTTCTTTGAAAGTCTATAATATATTTTCGAATAACGATATTTTAAATGCAGCAATAAATTTTAAAGAGTTTAAAAGTGGCAGTGAAGATTTTTTAAAAATAGTTTTGCCACTTTTTGATAAAAATATGATAGATGATTTGGGTTTTGAGAATTTAGTTATGGAGCTTGAAATAGATTTAAGTAAAAAAAGAGAATTTATTAAAGAGGTAGAAAATCTTTTTATATTTTCATTTGTTGTTATAGTTCTTGCTTTAATACTAATTTTTATTTTTATAAATAATAGATTTACAAGACCGATAGAATCTATATTAAAAAGTATAAAAGAGTCAAAAAAGGTTGATGAAAATATTTTAAAATATAATAATGAATTATCAAAAATAGCAAAGAAATATAACATTTTGTATGATAAATTCTCAGAAGAGCTAGAGTTAAATGAGAGTTTATTAAAAGAAAATAAAAAATTTATAGCAGATACAGTTCATCAAATAAGAACTCCTCTTACAAATATTATGATGAATGGTGAGATGATAAAAAAATTTAAAAAAGATGGTAGCTTAGATATTTTTGTTGAACAAATAGATGCTTCAATTAATATGCTTTCTAACTCTTATGAAGATTTATCATATTTAATAACATCAAACTCTTTTGAATATAAAGAGATAAATATTAATCTAAGTGAGATTTTAAAAGAAAGGATAAAATTTTTTGAAACTATTAGTAAAGTTAATTTTAAAAAAATAGATTCAATTTTAGATGAAGATGTTTTTGTAAAAATAAATCAAATAGAGCTAGAAAGAGTTATAGATAATAATATTTCAAATGCTATAAAATATGCCATAAAGGATAAACATATTTTGATAATTTTGAAAAAAATAAAAAATAGTGCTAGTTTAGAGTTTAGAAGTTTTGGAAATGAGATTTTAAATAAAGCTTTAATTTTTAATAAAAATTATAGAGAGGATGAAGCCAAAAGAGGCTTAGGTTTAGGGCTTTTTATGGTTAGAAATATTTGCAAGAAATATGATATTAAATATAGAGTTTTTTATGAAAATGGGCAAAATATATTTATTTATAGTTTCAGATTAGAAAATATTACATAAATCTTACATACTTTATATATATTTTCACATCACAAGACAAATTATCTATATTTGTAAGTTAGGGAAAAGATAAATATTATTTAGTTTTTTAAAGCATCTCTTTTTAAGAGGTGCTTTTTTTGTTTATAACAAACTCATTTTAGATACAATTAAGAAAAATTTTGGAGAAAATGTGAAAAAAAAGTTAATAAAAATAGTTAAAAAAGCTGGAAAAATTTTAGAACAAGGTTTTTATTCAAAAAAAGATGTTAGCTTTAAGGCAAAAAAAGATTTGGTTACAAAATATGATGTTGCAGTAGAAGAGTACTTAAAAAAAGAGTTTAGTAAACATTTTAAAGAGTTTAATTTAATAGCTGAAGAGTCTGATAATTCTAAAATTGAATTTGGGAATTCTATTATAATTGACCCAATAGATGGAACTACAAATTTTGTAAATGGAATACCTCATACGGCTATTTCTATTGGAGTATATAAAGACAAAAAACCTTATATAGGAGTAGTTTATAATCCTATTTTAAAAGAGTTATATTTTGCCAAAAAAGGAAAAGGTGCTTATTTAAATAATGAAAGAATTTTTGTAAGCTCTGAAAATAATTTACAAAAATCTTTAATAGCAACAGGATTCCCATATAGTAGTGGAGATAACAAAGAAGATTTAAAAGATGTTTTAAGAAAAATTGAAAATATATTGCCAAATTGTCAAGATTTAAGAAGATTGGGTTCAGCTTCAATTGACTTATGTTTATTATCAAGAGGTGTTTTTGAAGCCTATTATGAGATGAATTTAAAGCCTTGGGATGTAGCTGCTGGGATTATTATTTTAAGTGAGGCTGGTGGAAAAGTTACAACTATAAATGGAGATAAGTTTAATATGTTTGAAGATAAATATTTAGTAGCTTCAAATAGTGCTATACATAATGAACTTTTGGAAAAACTTAGTATTTAGTTGATTTTGGATAAAATCTTACATTTTTAATAACTATAAGGGAAAAATATGTGTGGAATTGTTGGGTATATTGGAAAATATGATACTTGTAAAATTTTACTAGATGGCTTAAAAGAGCTTGAATATAGAGGTTATGATAGTGCTGGAATTGCTGTATTAAATAATAATGGAATAGATGTTTTTAAAGCAGTTGGAAAGTTAGCTAATCTTGAAGAAAAGGTAAACGAGAGAAAAAAAGAGAGTTATAGCTTAGGGATTGGACATACAAGATGGGCAACTCACGGAAAACCAACAGAAGTAAATGCACATCCACATTTAGGAGAATACTCTTATGTTGTTCATAACGGAATAATTGAAAACTACAAAGAGCTAAAAGATGAGTTAGTGGCACTTGGACACAATTTTGCTTCACAAACAGATACTGAAGTAATAGTTCATCTTTTTGAACACTATAATAATAGTTTAAAAGACTCTACAAAAGCTTTTCAAGAGACAATTTCTAGACTTGAAGGTGCTTATGCAATACTTTTAATAACAAAAGATGAACCAGAAAAGATATTCTTCTATAAATTAGGAAGCCCAATGATTGTGGCAAAGGGAATTGAAGCTGATGAGGTTTTATTTGCATCTTCTGATTCGGCATTAATTGGACTTGCAAGTGATGTTGTATATCTTGATGATAGAGTTGGCGGAGTTGCAAGTAAAAATGGTATAGAGTTTTTTAGTAAAAATATAACTTGGTCAAAACTTCCAACATCAAAACAATCAGCACAAAAAGATGGTTATAGATATTTTATGGAGAAAGAGATTTATGAACAAAGTATTGTTGTAGGTGATACTATGTTAGGAAGAGTTAAAGATAGTGAAATAAATTTTGATGAAATAGATTCTACTATTTTAGATGGAATTTCTGAGATTAAAATTTGTGCTTGTGGAACTTCATACCATGCTGGACTTACTTCATCATATTTATTTGAGCGAATTTCAAAAATAAAATGCTCTATTGAAGTTGCTAGTGAGTTTAGATATAAAGAGCCACTTTTAACTACTGATACACTTTTTGTAGTAATTTCTCAAAGTGGAGAAACAGCTGATACTTTAGAAGCTTTAAAAATGGCAAAAGCAGCAGGGCTTAAAACACTTGTTGTTTGTAATGTGGATAACTCTTCTATGACAAGAGTTGCAGATGCTACAATTTTAACAAGAGCTGGAATTGAAAAAGGAGTTGCTTCTACAAAAGCATTTTCTACACAAACTGTTGTTTTGTGGATGCTTAGCCTTTATTTTGCAAAGATAAAAAATAGTGTTACAAAAGAGTTTTTAGAGAGTGAAATAAAAACTTTAAGAGAAGTTCCAAAAGCTTTAAAAGTGTATGAAAATATTCATGAAAAATCAAAAAGATTATCAAAAAGATATTTACACGGACATGGATTTTTCTTTATTGGAAGAGATGTTTTTTATCCACTTGCTCTTGAAGGTGCTTTAAAATTAAAAGAAATCTCATATTTACATGCTGAAGGTTATCCAGCTGGTGAGATGAAACACGGACCAATAGCACTTGCTGATCCAGAATTATTTACAATAGCATTAATGCCAAAAAATATGTTATATGATAAAATCAAATCAAATGTAGAGGAATTAAGTGCTAGAGATAGTACAATTTGTGCAATTTCTTCGCAAAATTTTGATTTAGCAGATGATTTTATAAAAATAAATGAGTGCAACCACTATATGCTAGAGTTTTTTGAGATGTTAATTGCTCTTCAATTACTTTCTATGGAAATATCAATAAGACTTAAAAATGATGTTGATATGCCAAGAAATCTTGCAAAATCTGTAACTGTAGAGTAATATAATAAAAATAAAGAAAAAGTTTGCTAAACTTATGAACTTTTTCTTTAAAAACTTATTTTAAAGAAAAATAATTCTTTATATTTTATTTTAATTTCTTATAAAAAGAACTTTTTAAATGGAAAACAAAGGATGGAAAACAATTCAAGCATAAGCTTGTGGAAAACAAAGGATGGAAAACAAAATGGAAAAAAAATCACAATATTTATTTACAAGTGAAGTAGTAAGCCCAGGTCACCCTGATAAGTGTGCAGATATTATTGCAGACTCGATAGTTGATAGGCTAATAATTGAAGATAGCAACAGCAGAGTTGCAAGTGAAGTTTTTGTTGCTGGAAAGCATGTTGTTATTGGTGGTGAAGTAAAATCAAATGCAAAATTAAGTCAAGAAGATTATGAAAATATAGTTTTAAATGCATTAGCAAAAATCGGATATGACGGAAAGGGTGCATTTACAAAGGAACAAGCACTTCATCCAGATGATGTAAAAGTTCAAGTTTTACTAAATCAACAAAGCCCAGATATAAGTCAAGGAGTTGATCAAGAAACAGGTGAAATTGGAGCTGGAGATCAAGGTATTATGTTTGGATTTGCTTCAAATGAAGCAGCTGAATTTATGCCAGCAGCCATTGTTTATGCAAGAAGATTAAGCGATACAGTTTATAATTATGCATTAAAAAACAAAGATAAATTTGGAGTTGATATTAAAACTCAAGTTACAGTTGATTATGGAACAAAAGAGAATTTTGAAAATTGTCTTCCACAAAAAATTCATACAATTGTAGTTTCAGCACCTTCAAATGAAAACTTAAAAATTGAAGAAGTAAGAGCTATTATTCAAGATTTAATCGATAATGCAGGACTTCCTGATAAATTATATGATAAAAATAACACAATAATTCATATAAATCCAACAGGAAGATATGTAAATCACTCAGCTTTACATGATAGTGGATTAACAGGAAGAAAATTAATTGTTGATAGTTTTGGTGGATATGCACCAATTGGTGGTGGAGCACAAAGCTCAAAAGATTATACAAAAGTTGATAGAAGTGGATTATATGCAGCAAGATGGATAGCAAAACATATCGTTGCTTCTGGGTTAGCAAAAAAAGCAATTGTACAAATCTCTTATGCTATTGGAGTTGCACGACCAACATCAGTTGCAGTTGATACAATGGGAACATATACAAAACATAATGATGATGTTTTATCTAGTTTTGTAATGGAAAACTTCCCACTAACTCCAAAATGGATTACGGATAAATTTGCACTAGACAAACCAAGTGCTACAACATTCCTTTATGCTGATGTTGCTGCAAGAGGACAAGTTGGACAGAGTGATTATCCATGGGAAAAACTGGACGAATTAGATAAATTTAAAAATATTTAACTATAATATAGCTTTATAAAAGGAGAATTCATGGATTTAAGAAACCTATTTAGTAAAATTTCATTTGATAACAAAAATAAAGAACAAGCAACAAAAAAAGATGCACCAAGTCACTGGATAAAATGTCCATCTTGTAGTGCTTTAATGTTCTTTAAAGAGGTTGAAAATCAAGAAAATGTTTGCCCAAAATGTGAGTTTCACCTTCGAATTGGTGCAAAAAGAAGAGTAGAAATTTTAGCAGATGAAAATAGCTTTGTAGAGTTTGATACAAATTTAAAACCAAATGACCCTTTAAAATTTGTTGATAAATTATCTTATAAAAAAAGAGTAGAAGAAGGATTTGAAAAAACTGGAAGAGTTTCTAGTGTAATTAGTGGAGAATGCAGTATAAATGGAATTTCTGTACAACTTGTAGTTTTTGATTTTGCTTTTATGGGTGGAAGTTTAGGTAGTGTTGAAGGTGAAAAAATTGTAAGAGCAGTTAATAGAGCAATAGAAAAAAAACAAGCTGTGATTATAGTATCGGCATCTGGAGGTGCAAGAATGCAAGAATCAACTTTTTCATTAATGCAAATGGCAAAAACAAGTGCTGCATTAAAAAAACTTGATAGTCATAATCTTCCATATATATCAATCTTAACAGACCCAACAATGGGTGGAGTTTCTGCTTCATTTGCATTTTTGGGTGATATAATTATGGCAGAACCAGGTGCTTTAATTGGATTTGCAGGTCAAAGAGTAATTAAACAAACTATTGGAGCAGATTTACCTGAAGGTTTCCAAAGAGCAGAGTTTTTACTTGAAAAAGGCTCAATTGATATGGTTGTAAATAGAAGAGAGATGAAAAAAACTCTTACAGATTTATTAACTATATTTAAAAATGAAGATAAAAAAATTTCATAAATGAACTCAAATTTAGAAAAAGCTTTAGGATTTAATCTTAAAGCTTTTAATTATTTATATGCTTTATGTGACTACGAAACACTTTTAAAAAAAAATATAACTTTAGCAAAATATTTAGAAATATTAAAAAAATATGATGTGAAACTTCTGCAATATAGGGATAAAGTTTCAAACCTTGAAATACAAAAAGAGAATCTTATTTTTCTTAAAAAGAACCTAAATATTCCAATAATAATAAATGATAAATTAGATTTAATTGATTATGCTGATGGACTCCACATAGGTCAAGAAGATTTTTTTAGTATTAATAAAGATGAAAATATTGCAATAAAACTTTTAAGAGCAAAAGTGAAAAATAAGCTTTTAGGACTTTCTACTCATAATGAATTAGAGATATTAAAAGCAAATAACCTAGATTTTGATATGATAGGTTTAGGTGCTTATAGAGCTACAAATACAAAAGATATATCAAATATTTTGGAAGATAAATTAAGTTATCTTGCGAAGATTTCAAAACATCCTGTTTGTGCAATTGGTGGAGTAAAAGTAGAAGATATAATTGAAAATGTAAGATTCAACTGTGTTGGAAGTGCTATTTTAAATGAAAATTAATATCTACTCTATTGTAAAACCATCAAATGATGATTTTGATAAGCTTATAAAAGAGTTTATAAAAATGTCAAGTAAATATGCAAAATTAGAAGTATTTTATATATTTAATAAAGATATTGCAAAGGCTCAAACAATTGGAGAAAAAGAGTCAAAAGAGATTTATACAAAAACCTATTTGCCATATTTAAAAGGCTATAACATTGCTCTTGATGTATTAGGAAAAAGTGTAGATAGTTTTGCTTTTTCAAAAATATTGGAAGATAAAAATGAGGTAAATTTTTTTATAGGTGGAGCTTATGGTTTTGAAAAAGAGTTTTTAAATATGTGTGATAGGATAATTTCTCTTAGTCAATTAACTTTTGCTCATAAAGTTGCTACTTTAGTTTTAAGTGAACAGATATTTAGGTCATTGGCTATTTTAAATAATCATCCATATCATAAATAATTTATAAACATTTTTGTATAATCAAAACTGCGAGAATAACTTTTTAATAAAGGAAAAAGAATGGGTCTTAAGAATTATATAATTGCATCAATACTTTTAATAATTTTGGTGTTTGGTTTTGCACATAGTTTAGAGTTGGGAGAGTACACTTTTTCTATGCTTGATTACTCTTTAACTCTTCCTGTTGCTGTTTGGATAGTGTTACCTGTTGCATTATTGGCATTTGTTACATATTTACATATTATTTTTTATGGACTAGCAAAATATTTTAGATTAAAAGCTATTGACTCTGATATAGATACTACTTTTTCATTAATAGAATCAAAACTTTTAGGAAAAGAGCAAAAAGGTGCTTTTAGAACAAAGAAGTTTAAAGAGTTATCAAGTGTATTAAATCAATTTGATATAAGCCCTACAAAGGATATTTTTAGCTCTTCAAATGAAGAATTAAATAAAGTTGTTAGCTCTATTCAAAATATAAATAGTGGAAAATATGTAAGTGAAAAGAGCATTAAGCCTCAAGAAAACTCTACTTTGGCAAAACAAAATTTAATTAATAAAATAAATGAACAAGTTGATTTTGCCTTAGATATTGTTAAAAAAGCTGAAAATTATGATTCAAACATTGTTAAAACTGCATTTTTAAAAGTTTTAAGTGAAAAAAGTATGACTACTATTAAAAAAGTTTATAAAAATATAAATTTTGATAAAGAACTAGCTTGTAAATTTTTCGAAAAAGATAGAGAAAATAGTGAATTTGGTTTAGAAAACAGTGAGATTATTGATATTGTAAAAAATATAAAACTTACAAAAAATGATTTTGTTGAAATGGCAAAAAATTACAAAAAATCTTTAAATCCAGATAAAATTATTGATTTATTTGAGAAGCTTTCAAATCAAAACGAAGAGGCAACAACAGCATATTTATATGTTTTAAGTGAATTTGAAATGATAGATAAGTTAAGAGAAGTTTTAGCTGGTACAAATGAAAATGAGTATGTTGTATTTAAAGCTTTAATTGATTTAAAAGATGCTGGAAAGCACTATAATTTGGAAAGTTTATTAAGTAAATAATGAAAAAAAAATTAGATTTTAGCAAACCATTAGTAGTTCTTGCACCACTTGCAGGATACACAGATTTGCCTTTTAGAAGTGTTGTAAAAAAATTTGGTGCAGATCTTACAATTTCAGAGATGATAAGCTCAAATGCTCTTGTATATAAAAGTGCAAGAACTTTAAAAATGGTGGAAAAATCCCCTAGCGAAGATCCATATTTTGTGCAAATTGCTGGAAATAGTGTTGATTTAGTAAAAGCTGCAGTTGAGATTTTAAATGATGTTGAAGGAATAGATGGAATAGATTTAAACTGTGGTTGTCCTGCTCCAAAAGTTTTTAACCATGGAAGTGGCTCAAATTTACTTGGTGATTTAAAAAAGCTTGAAGAGATACTTAGTACTGTAAAAAAATATTCAAAAAAAGAGTACACTAGTGCGAAGGTGAGAATTGGAGTAAATGATAAAATTCCAGTAGAAATCGGAAAAGCAGTTGAAGCTTGTGGAGTTGATTTTGTATCAGTTCATGGAAGAACAAGAGCTGGAAAATATAAAGCTCCTGTTGATTATGATGCCATAAGACAAATGAAAGAGGCAATTAGTGTTCCTGTTATTGCAAACGGAGATATAAAAGATTATAAAAAAGCTAAAGAAGTTTTAGAATATACTAAAGCTAATGGCGTTATGATAGGACGAGGTGCTATTGGAAAACCATGGGTTTTTTATCAATTAAAACACGAACTTGAAGATATAGATAATAGTATAAAAAAAGAGATTATACTAGAGCATTACGACAAAATGCTAGAGTTTCATGGAGATTATGGAGCTATAATATTTAGAAAACTTCTTCATGCATATTCAAAAGGTTACACAGGAGCAAATGAGTTTAGAGATCTAGTAAATGGTATTAGTGATACAAAAATCATGAGAGATTTAATAGATAGCTTCTTTTAATCAAATTCAAAAGTTATTTAGATAAAATATTACACTTTTTATAAAGTAAACATAAATTATTAAATTAAGAAGGTAATATTTGACTGAAAACTACTTTGAATTATCTATCAAACCAGAAAAAAACTACGAACTTTTTTTAGATTTAGTTGAATCTTTGACTGAAGATGCAATTGAAGAAAATGAAGGTGTAATTACTATTAGAAGTGAAGAGCAACTTGAAGATTTTATAGAACCTTTAGAAAAATTTTCAAGAGCTTTAGATACAAAATGCGAAATAAATTATGAAAAAAAAGAGAGTGTTGATTGGATTAAAAAATATCAAGACTCAATACAAGCTGTTGAAGTTGGAAATTTCTATGTAAGACCATCTTGGATAGAGGAAAATCAAAATAAAATCAATCTTTTAATTGATCCAGCACTTGCATTTGGTTCAGGACATCACGAAACTACATCGTCGTGTATTTTAGCTATTGATGAGTTTGTAAAAAAAGATGATACTTTGCTTGATGTTGGAACTGGAAGTGG
Source organism: Aliarcobacter sp. (assembly GCA_039810345.1). Classification (GTDB taxonomy): domain Bacteria; phylum Campylobacterota; class Campylobacteria; order Campylobacterales; family Arcobacteraceae; genus Aliarcobacter. The sequence goes on from JBDHWU010000016.1 coordinate 21,960, forward strand.
AATATTAGCTATTGCGGCTTCTAAAAAAGGAGCAGTTGTTGATGTTTGTGACACTGATGAAATATGTATAGAAAGTACAAAGTCAAATTTTGCTTTAAATAGTGAAAAAATTAATTATTCATGGATTGGTTCTGTAAATAAAGCAGAAAAAAAATATGATGTAGTAATAGCAAATATCATTGCAGATGTACTTGTAATGATAGCAAATGATTTAAAAAACACTACAAAAGATGGTGGTGTTTTGATACTTTCAGGTATTTTAGAGAAGCATGAAAAAAGAGTTTTAAATAAGTTTAGCGACTTAGATGAGCTTAAAATTATAAGAAAAAATGAGTGGGTAACTATGATATTTAGAAAAAAAGAGGTGGTAAAATGATAAATAAACCGCAACAAAACGATAATAAAAACCAAAATAACAATAATAATTTTTTTAATAACAATCCTTTATTAGTTTTTGTTTTATTTTCTTTGGTAACAATTTTTGCATTTAAAGCGATTTTTCCTGATGAACAAACATCAAGTGCAGGAATGAACAATCAAAATATTGCAACTACTTCAAATAGAAATATTCCATACTCAGAACTTAAAAAATTAGTTTCTAGTGGAAAAATAGAGTATGTTGGAATTGGAAATACACAAGTAAGAGCTTTTGGTAAAGGTGATGCGGGTCAAAGCATTAGTTATACAGCAAGAAGAGTAATCCCTGATGAGACTTTAATTCCTGAATTAGAGAAAAAAGGAATCTCTTATGGTGGAATAAATGAAGAGAATATTTTAAGTGATATTTTATTTGGATGGGTTATTCCTATATTTTTATTCTTTGCAATTTGGATGTTCTTGGTTAAAAGAATGCAAAAATCTATGGGTGGTGGAAGTGGAGGAATTCTTGGAATTGGCTCTTCTAAAAAGATGATTAACTCTGAAAAACCAAATGTAAAATTTGATGATATGGCTGGAAATAAAGAGGCAAAAGAGGAAGTTCAAGAGGTTGTTGATTTCCTTAAAGCTCCAGATAGATATATAAAACTAGGAGCTCAAATTCCAAAAGGTGTTTTACTTGTAGGTCCTCCAGGTACAGGAAAAACACTACTTGCAAAAGCAGTTGCAGGAGAAGCTGATGTTCAGTTTTTAAGTGTTTCTGGATCTGCATTTATTGAGATGTTTGTTGGAGTTGGGGCTAGTAGAGTACGAGATTTGTTTGAACAAGCGAAAAAAGTAGCACCTGCAATTATTTTTATTGATGAGATAGATGCTATTGGTAAAAGTAGAGCAAGTGGTGGACCAATGGGTGGAAATGATGAGAGAGAACAGACTTTAAACCAGCTTTTAGCTGAGATGGATGGATTTTCAACTGAAGCAGCTCCAGTTATAGTTCTAGCTGCAACTAATAGACCTGAAGTTTTAGATCCAGCACTACTTAGACCGGGAAGATTTGATAGACAAGTTTTAGTTGATAAACCTGATTATGAAGGTAGAATTGAGATTTTAAATGTACATATTAAAGATGTAAAATTAGCTAGGGATGTTGATATTAAAGAAGTTGCAAAAATGACAGCAGGTCTTGCTGGTGCTGATTTAGCAAATATTATAAATGAAGCAGCACTTCTAGCTGGAAGGGCTAGTAAAAATGAAGTTGAGGCTAGTGATTTTAAAGAGGCAGTTGAGAGACAAATTGCTGGTTTAGAGAAAAAATCAAGAAGAATTTCTCCAAAAGAGAGAAAGATTGTAGCTTATCATGAAAGTGGACACGCATTAATAGCTGAAATTACAAAAGGTGCAAAAAAAGTAAATAAAGTATCTATAGTTCCAAGAGGTCTAGCAGCTTTAGGATATACACTAAATACACCAGAAGAAAACAAATACTTAATGCAAAAGCATGAGTTAATAGCTGAAGTTGATGTTCTTTTAGGTGGAAGGGCAGCTGAAGAGGTATTTATTGGAGAAATAAGTACAGGTGCTGGAAATGACCTAGAACGTGCTACAAATATTATTAAATCTATGGCAACTATTTATGGAATGAGTGATATAGCTGGACTTATGGTACTAGAGCGAAGAACAAACCAGTTTTTAGGTGGACAAACACAAAAAGATTTTTCAGATGCTATGGCAAAAGAGCTTGATGATCATGTAAAAAGCACTTTAAATGAAAGATATGAAATAGTTCTTCAAACTTTAAGAGATAATAAAAATGCAATAGAGCAGATGACTTCTGAACTTCTTGATGTTGAAGTAATAACAGGACAAAGAGTAAGAGAGATAATCAAAGAAAATGGCGGAACTGTTTTTGAAGATGAAGATTTACATACAGAAGCTTTGAAAAAAGATGATATAAAATTAGATTCTACAATAGAAGAAGATAACTCAAAAAATTAAAATATAAATAGCTTAAAATCCTAGATTTGAGATTTTAGGCTATTTTCTTAACAGTAAATCAGCTTTTGTATTTAGCTTTTTTTTATACAAAAGTTCTTTTTCTCTTTTTGAAAATCCATCCTCATTTATTATAATAGACTCTTTTTTATCTTCTTTTTTTATATCTGTTTTTTCTTCTTTATCTTTTTTGAAAATTGTTAAAATAAGATATATAGAAAGTAAAATATTAAAAAGAATAATAAACCATTTTGCAAAAAGAGTATATTTTAGATATTCAATATTTTGTGTAAGTTTTAAATACTCTACAATATCGCCGTAAATAAGCCCAGAAAATAGGGCAACTAAAAGAAGAAAAAAGATTAAAATAGCTCTTTTTCTAAATTTATATAAGTAGTACCAAAAAACTGCTGATTTAACTTGTTTAAACATGATTTATACTTTTAAACAAAAAAGTTTATGCCAAGAGCTGCAAGAGCTACAACAAGAGATTTTGTTTTCAAATCATCAACTATTTTTCTCTCTTCATCGGCAATTATTATTTCTAAATCATCATCATTAAAATCATTTATAGTTTTTCCATTTTCAATTAACCTTGCTTTTGTAGCGATAATTGCTCTTTCTCTTATTTTTAAATTAATTAAATCTTTTAGCTGATTGCTTTTAATTTTTGGATAATCAAAAAGTTTAGTTGTGCTTTCACTTGCAATATTTACAAGCTCTTTTGATTTTTCTTTTAAAATATCTTTTATTCCCATTTTCTACCTTTTGAAATTTTCAAAGATTTTAACATATAAAGATTTATGAAAGGTATTCCCACCTTTTATATTTTGATGATAACTCTTTTATCTCTTCAATACAGAATACTTTTAAAAATACAAATCTTCCACTTTCCAAAAAAGCTTTTATTTTCATAGAAAATCCTTTTTATAATAATAATTTATTTTATAAAATCTTATCTAATTGTTTGCTTAAATTAATATATATTTATATATTTTTTATAAATATATGATATACTTTTGAATATTTTAAGGAATAATATGGAAAAAGAAGAATTTAAAAAACTTTTAAAGAGAGCAAAGCTCACAAAATCAACATTCTCAGAGCTTATAGGGCTTAAATATCAAAGTGTAAACACTTGGGGAAATAATAATAGAGGAGTTCCTTATTGGGTTAAATCGTGGTTACAAATGTATATTTTAAATATGGAATATGAAAACCTAAAGCTATTTTTAAAAAATAGTAATATATGTAGTGAATTAAATATAAAATAAATCATATAAAAGCCGTAACAAAGCCTTTTTTTTGTATATTAAGAAAAAATTTACAGGAAAAAATATGCAAGATTTTTTACAAAAGGCAAAACAAAGTAGTAGAATCATTGCTACTTTGGGTACAGCAATAAAAAATGATATATTACTTCAAATGGCAGATGAGCTGGTAAATTCTACACCTATGATTTTAAAAGCAAATGCCATTGATATGACATTTGCAAGAGAGAATAATTTAAGTTTAGCAATGCAAGATAGACTTTTTTTAGATGAAAAAAGAGTTCTTGATATGGCAAATGCAATTAGACAAATTGCATCTCAAACAGAACCTGTTGGAAGAGTTTTAGATGGTTGGCTTACAAAAGATAATCTTCATATACAAAAAGTATCTATTCCAATTGGAGTTATTGGGATAATTTATGAAAGCAGACCAAATGTTACAAGTGATACAGCAGCACTTTGTTTTAAAAGTGGAAATGTTTGTGTGTTAAAAGGTGGAAAAGAGGCTGAAAATTCAAATCAAGCAATTGCAAAAATTTTAAGAATTGTATTAGAGAAAAATAATCTTCCAAAAGAGGTAATTTCACTTTTACCAGATAGTAGTAGGGAAGGTGTAGCAAAGCTTATAAAAGAGGATAAATTTGTTGATTTAATAGTTCCAAGAGGAGGGGAAGCTCTAATTAGATTTATTAGTGAAAATTCTAGTATTCCTGTAATTAAGCATGATAAGGGAGTTTGTCATACTTATATAGATCAAGATGCTGCTATTGGAAAAGTTACTGATATTGTAGTAAATGCGAAATGTCAAAGACCTAGTGCTTGTAATTCTTTGGAGACTCTACTTATTCACGAAAACATAGCTCCACATATTTTAAGTGGACTTGATGAAGCATTAAAAGAACAAAACACAACAATAAAAGCTTGTAGTGAAACTTTAAAATATATAAAAGCAATTCCAGCTACACAAGAAGATTTTGATGTAGAGTATTTAGATAATATTTTAAATATTAAAATTGTAAAAAATATTGATGAAGCAATAAATCATATACAAAATCACGGTTCAGGACACTCTGAAGCTATTTTAAGTGAGAATTACACAGCGATTAATAAGTTTTTAAATGAAGTTGATGCAGCTTGTGTTTATGCAAATGCAAGTACAAGATTTACAGATGGTGGAGAGTTTGGACTAGGAGCTGAAGTTGGAATTTCTACAAATAAACTTCACTCAAGAGGACCTATGGGAATAAATGATTTAACAACATTTAAATATAAAATTTATGGCTCAGGTCAAATTAGAAAATAGGAATACATATATGACAACTAGACTTTTTTTAACATTTCTTAGCTCTTTAGCAGTTATGTTTTTTTGGCTTTTTTTAGGTGAAAAAGCTATTTTAAAAGATGATTCAAATCATTTTTCAAAACTACAATGTGTATCTTATGCACCGTTTGGAAAAGATGAATCTCCTTTTTTATTTGATAAGGGATTAGTTTTAAAAGAGGAGAATATTAAAAAAGATTTAGAACTTCTTTCAAAATATACAAACTGTATTAGAACTTATTCAACTGTTGGTTTAGAAGCAATTCCTAAATATGCCAAAGAGTTTAATATTCAAATGTTAATGGGTGTTTGGGTTAGTAAAAGTGAAAAACAATCAAGAGATGAGATAGATACACTAAAAAAATTAGCTGCACAATATCCTGAGGTTATAAAAGGTGTTATTGTTGGAAATGAGGTTCTTTTAAGAGGTGATTTAAGTGAGAAAAAACTAACAGAATATATTCTTGAAGTAAAACAAGCTTTACCAAATGTAAGAGTTACATATGCCGATGTTTGGGAATTTTGGCTTAAACATCCAAATATGAAAAATGTTACAGATTTTGTAACAATTCATATTCTGCCTTATTGGGAAGATTTACCAATGAGCATAGAAAAATCAATAAATCATTTAGCTGATGTTAGAGTAGAAGTTGAAAAAGAGTTAGGAACTTCTGATATTTTAATTGGTGAAACAGGATGGCCTAGTGAGGGAAGAGCAAGAGAAGATGCAAATCCTAGCAGAATAAATCAAGCAAAATATGTAAGAGATTTTGTAAAACTTGCAGATGAAAAAAATTGGAATTACAATATAATTGAGGCTTTTGACCAACCTTGGAAGAGAGTTAGTGAAGGTGCTGTTGGTGGATATTGGGGACTTTTTGATGCTAATAGAGGTGATAAAAATGTATTTTCTGGAAATGTTTCAAACTTTCCTAACTATTTATATTTAGCAATTATCTCTTTAGGATTTATTTTAGCATTTTCAACTTTGCTTAGAAAAAAGAAAATATCAAAAACAAGAGTTATTTCATTTAGTGTTGTAAATACAATTTTTGCCCTTCTTTTAACATTACAAATAGAGCAATATTATGTAATCTCAAGAAACTTTTTGGAAATTTCATGGGCTTTTGTAGTTGTGGCTCTTTGTTTGTATATGTATAATTTTGTTTTAGTGAAAATTTTACAGACAAATAAAGATGAAGCTCTTGCAAAAATCCCTTTTTATTTAGCAGTATTTTTAGTTTTTATTATCTCTACAAATTTAGCATATAATGGAAGATATGAGAACTTTGAAATATATGGTTTTTCTCTATTAGCCATCTCATTTATATATTCTTTAGTTGGAAGATTTAAAGAGTTGCATTTTAGCTTATTTGAAAAGCTTTTAGGAACAAGTTTGCTAGTAAATGCTTTAATAGCTTTATATAATGAGACAATTTTAAATAATTTTTCAAATATTTGGTTTGTAATATCTTTAATTTTTGCTCTTATGTTATTTATGGCAAAAGAGTCTTTATTAAAAGCAAAAGAGTGGATTTTTTATACAATAATTTTTGCAATATTAATAACACTATTTAAAAATGGATTTATTACAAATAATGAGTTGGCAGTTGCTTGTAACAATGATTCAAGTGGATTTGCATGTGCTTTAAGAAGTTCTATGTGGTCTTATATTTATTTTGGATATTTAGGGGTAATTTCTTTGATATTTGCTCTTTTAAATTTGGTTTTAAATAACAAGAAATTTACTATTATAGCTTTATTTATGGCTTTATTTTCAGCTATTTTAAATAATACATTCTTAGGAGCAGTTTCATTTTTAATTGTTATTTACTCTATTTCAAAGCTAGTATATAAAAAATAAAAAGGAATTTTTTCCTTTTTATATTAAAAAAGCATCTGTTATTACTAAATCACTCTTATTACAAAATTTCTTTATTTTAAAACTATTTTTTGCGATACCATCTTCTATATCAACAACCATTATTTGAAGAATAGCTTTACAAGAGTTTGGTACTTCAAAATGGCTATTAAGTCCTGTAGTAGCTCTTTGAATTGGAGAATTAGCTTCCATACCTATTACATTATCACAACATCCAGTAAGACCTACATCTGTTAAATAAGCAGTATTTTCATAAATTTGTAAATCATCAGTTCCAACATGAGTATGAGTTCCACAAATTGCACTAACTTTTCCTTTAAACATCATAAGCATTACTCTTTTTTCGCTTGTTGCTTCTGCATGGAAATCTATAAAAATATTTTTTATATTTTGTTCATGAAGTTCATTTATAACTTTTGTTGCAAGATTAAAAGGGTTATCAACAATTGGCATAGAGTATTGACCCATTAGATTTAAAACGGCTAATTTTTCAATATTTTCTCCAACTTTAACATCACATATTTTAAGCCCTGTTCCAATTACTCCTTCTGGATAATTGTGTGGTCTTAAAACATTTCCACCCAAAAGAAGGACTTGAACATCTTTCTTTTTATCAAAGCTGTGATTTCCACCAGTTATTAAATCAATTCCACTTGAAAAAAGCTCTTTTGAACTCTCAATTGTAAGCCCAAAACCGTGACTTGCATTTTCTGCATTAGCTATTACAAAATCAATGTTAAATTCATTTTTTATACTTTTTAAACTATCTTTTATTATCTTTCTTCCAGGGCGACCTACAATATCGCCTATAAATGCTATTCTCATCTAACTACTTTTTTTAAATTTTTTTCTTATTATAATAAATTAAACTAAATCTTCTTCAAATTTATTTAACCTAACTTCAAAAACGGCTCCAAAATCCTCATTATAAGCTTTGATTACTCCATTTTGTTCATCAATTATTTTTTTTGCAATATTAAGCCCTATACCCATTCCGCCATGATCTTTATGAGAAACAAATGGGTCAAAAATCTCAGCTAATATAGAGTTGTTTATTCCACCTGCATTATCTTTAAATTTTACTACTATATTTTCATTATCTTCAAAAATATATATGTTTATTGCTCTTTTCTCATAATCTTCAATTTTTATTAATTCATCTAAAGCATTATTTAGAATAATAACCCAAACTTGTTCTAATCTTTGTTTTTGAACTTTACTATTAAAAATATATTCATTTTTATTAATATTATCAATATCAAATATTAGATTATTTAAATATATTTTTGTTATTTGTTTAGACTTATTATAAGCCATTGTAAGAGCTGTAATTAAAGTAGAGTAGATATTTACACACTCTTTTATCTCTTTTGTACTTTGTGACATCTCTCTCATTGATTCAACAATATTTGCTAATCTATTAATCCCTTCTTTTATTTTAGTGCTATCATAAATCATTCTATCTTTTATATCACTATTTGGAAGATCTTTTATATCATATTGCATAAGCTCTAAATTACCTTTTATGTATGTAAGAGGTGTATTTATTTCATGTACAATTCCTGCTGCCATAGAACCAATATAGCTAAGTTTTGCATTTTTTATCTGCTCTTGAAGATGAATTTTATCTTTAACTTTGCTTTTTTCTAACTCTTCTTTAATTCTTTGTTCAAGCGATAAATTTAGCTCTTGAAGTTTTATTTTATCCTCTAGTTGATTTAAAACAAAAACTATTTTATTTGTATATGCGATGTGAGTTAGTGAAAATTCAAGGTGAATAGGAGTTTTATCTTTTCTTATAAATATTTTTTCTATTTTACTAATTCCACCTAAATCTTCAATACTAGAAATAAGCTTTATAAAAATATCTTTTGATTCTTCATTTATTAAATCATAACTATATATATTTAAAAGCTCTTTTTCTTCATAATTTAAAATCTCACAAAGCTTTTTATTTAGTTTTATAAATTTTCCATCTTTGTTTAAAAGTGCAACTCCACTATCAACATTTTGAAAAATTGCATCATACTCATCTACTTGAACATTTAAATCTAAATATAGATTTTCTACTCTTTTTTTATCACTAATATCTTCGCAAATTAAACTATAATATTCTAAATTAGAGTTTGTAAAAACACCTTCAATATAAACTTTTAAAAAGAAAGTTTCAGAATTTTTCTTAACTCCTTCAAACTCTTCTAGGATATATGTTTTATTGTTTGGTTCTATTTTTGACTTAACTTGTTCAATTATATTTAACATATTTTCTTTTGCTAAAGTCATATAGTTGTGACCAATTAACTCATTTTTGGAAAAACCTAAAAAATATGCTAAAGAGCTACTTAAATCTTTTATCTCTTTATTTGGATAAATTTCTATTGACATAATATATCTATCAATAATTTTATCTCTTTCATAAACTTCTATGCTATTTTCTTTCTCTTTTGTAGTTTTATTGTCTTTTATATTTATTTTTTTGTTTATAAAATATGATAATAACCATGAAAAAATAACAATCAAAAGAGATAATAAGATAAAAATAGCACTGCTTGTAAGTTTTATATATTGGTTTACAAACTCATCTTCAAAATCTTTATTTAGCTCATAAAGCATTGAAAAATAACTATTTTCATCAAGATTTACTTTTTTTATGATATATTCAAAATCTTTAAAACTATTTGGAGTTAAAGAATTTACATATTCGTTGTGTAAATTTGCAATAAATATTTTTGGATGGCTTTTAAAAATACTTTCAAATATACTATTTAGATTAATTTTTATTGAATAAAAACTATCTTTTGCTCTTATTACAAAATTTAAACTATTTTTTTTATCATCCAAAGAGTAGTGATATATATTTTTATATTCTAAAGTCCTTAGATGCTTAAAGTAGTTTGTAGCAAATAAATTTCTTAATTTACTATACTCAAGAACCTCTTTTTTGTTTCTATTATTTATAATTTTTAAACTCTCTTTTGCATCTAAGCCAATAATTTTGAAGCTTAAAATATTTTCGTCTTCAAAAATTACATTTTCAATAAAGTTTATTATCTCATCTTCATTTTTGAAATTAGAAATTACATTATGAATAAAAGTTATTTTTTCATCATATTTATTTATAAATGATAATAAAGATTTCTCTTGCTCATCTAAAATATAACTAGCTTGTTTTCTGTTTTCATTTTTGCTATATGAATAGTAAAAATTATTAAACACTAAAAATAGAACTAAAATAAGAATAGATGAAAATAGGGTAAATACAAGAAAAAGTTTAGTAAATGTTGATATTTTCATATTAAATCTTTTTGTAATTTTATATAATATCTTGTATCATACATACTATTTTTGTGCCAGAATATACCACCATTTTTCTCAATTAATAATTTTGCAAGATGAATTGATGAATCAAAAAACTTATCACTTCTTGAGTTTAATAGATCTTCAAAGTGTTCATTTATTTTATCTTTTTTAATATTATCTTCAATTTTTATAACTATTTCATTACTATTTTCTTCATTTAAAGCAGAAATATTAATAGAAACTTCAAAAAATGATGAAAATTTCAAACATTCTATTTGTGTTTTTAGAATATTTGATAATATATTTTTAAGTTCAATTCTTGATATTTTAATATTTGTATCTAAGTTATTTTGAAATTTAATATTTATATTATGCTCTTTTATCTCATCAAGAAAGCTCTCTTTTATGCTATTTAAAACTTCTAAAAGATTTGTTTTATCACTTGTGTGTTTAAAAATTGATTTAAATTCATTTAACATATTTGATAGTTTTAAAAGCTCTTTATTTATGTTATTTTGTATATTTATATCTTCTAATTTTTGAATTTCTGTAGAGATTTTAGATATAGGCTCTTTCCATAAATGTGACATAGAATCGGCAGTTTTAGACATAATATCTAGTTTAAAATCATCATTATTTGTTTTTTGTTTTATTCTGTTTAACTGCTTTGCTAAATCTTCTTTTAAAAGTCTATTTATTTTTTCAAGTTGTTTAATAGAACTTATATCAAATCTAATAGAGCTAAATCCTATTAGCTCATTTTTTTGATCATATTTTGGAAAAATAATGCTTTTTATCCAATATGTATTTCCAAATTTATCTCTATTTTTTACTTCTCCTTGCCAAAATTTTGTAACTTTAAGTTCATTCCAAAGATTTTTATAAAAATTATTAGACATATCAGGATGTCTTAAAATAGAGGCATTTTTGCCAATAATTTCATCTTTAGAATATCCAGAAGCCCTACAAAATGCATTTGATGCATATACAATATCACCATTTATATTTGTATCTAGTCTTAAAATATGTTCATCCATATTTTCAAAAAACTCTTTATTTAACCTTTTTGTTACTAAAAGCTCATTTTTATAATATAAGAATTTATATGTAATAAATATAGTATAAGATAAAAATATAATCAATAAAATATAAGCTGCAAAAAATATGTTGTTTATTGAATCTATTTTTTCTAATTTATATTCAACTTTTAAGATTAGCTTTTTGTTATCCATAAAATTATGTATATTAATAGTTGTAAAATCTTCTTTTATCTCTTCTTCAAAATTATCTGCAATAAAAAATGAGCTTTTAAAATTTAACTCTTTTTGTAGTTTTTGTATAAAATCATCAAAAAGAAACTCTGTTGTTAAAACTCCGAAAAAGTTTAGTTTTTCATCAAATATTGGTTTTATAAAGATTAAATATATATTATTTTCATTTCTAACAAAACAAAAATCATCAGTTTTTGACAACTTTGATTCATCTATTTTTATATTATTTTTATCTAAAAAACTTAATATTAATTTTTTATTTATATCATAAAAAGAGAGATTACTTAAACCTAAGTTTGAGTATAAAGCAAAACTATCTACACTTTTTTGATAAATTTCCTTTTCTAAAGTATTGTTTTCATTTTTTAAAATATTTAATAGGGTTTTATCTTTAATAAACTCATTAAAATATATTAACTCTCCTAGTTCAAAATAACTTTTGAAAACTTCGCTATATTTATGCAAAATCTCTTTTTTATTTTCTTCTAAAAGCTGTTTTATCTCACTTTGTTTATAACTTTGAAGTATAAAAAAAAGCCCAAAAGAACAAGCTAATAAAATAGTTATATAGATTGTTTTTGTGCTTTTTAAAAATATCATTGAGCTAGAACTTCTAAAATCTTTTTCTCCAGTGCTTCGAGTGAAGAAAATGGCTTCATCACATAGTTTGTAGCACCTTCTTTATGAGATTTTAAAACCTTATCTAAAGTAGAATATGCTGTCATCATAATTACTTTTTGGTCCTCTTTTTTTGCTTTTATTTTTTCCAAAACTTCCAAACCATTCATTTGAGGCATCATAATATCAAGCAAAACTAAATCATAACTTGTTGTTTCAAAATTTGAGATTGCTTGTATTGGATTTGAATAAGTTGCTACAGTAAAATTTTGGTTTTTACTTAAAAATCTGCTTAAAAAATTTAAAATTTCTGCTTCATCATCTATAATTAAAATTGATTTTTTACTCATTTGTTATCCTTTTATTTGATTAAATAGTTTATTTGCTGCATCTTTCATGACTTGTTCATTTTTTTCTTCTAAAATTTTATCCAAAGATGCAAACACTTGTTCACTTGCTTTTTCTACTAACTCTATTTTATCTTCAATTAATTGTTTTGAACAAGATACACTGTTTCCTGCACACTCTTTTGCTAAAATATTTGCCTCTTTATGTACAATATGGTGTGGGTTATCTAAACTTTTATAAGAGTGAACAAAGCTAAACTCTTGTTTTCCAAGCCCTGTTGTGTACCATTGACCTAATCTACAATTTGTATGTTCAACTGGTTTAAAATTGTGATTTCCTCCAAAAATTAGTTGGTATAGATTGTTTTTATAAATTACATGGTCAAGTTTTGCAAGATTTATAAATATCTTATTTGAGATACTTTCAACCTCATAAACAGCTCTATTTGAATTTCTTTGAAATGTGTTCATAAGTTTACTTAAGCCATCAATTCTTATTTTTGTCTCATTTACAACATTTGTTACAGAATTAGAGCTATCTTTGATTTTTTCAGTCTCTTGTTGGATTGTTGTTACTACATCTTTTATCTGTTTTGCTGCATCAGCACTTCTACTTGCTAAGTTTCTTACCTCTTGTGCAACAACAGCGAACCCTTTTCCTGCTTCTCCTGCAGTTGCTGCTTCAACTGCTGCATTTAAAGATAATATATTTGTTTGAAAGGCAATTTCTTGAATAATATTGATAACTTGTGCAATATCTTTACTTTTTGCAACCATTGAATCTACTATAATATTTTCACTTTTAATTTCATTATGAAGATTTTGGGTATCTAAAACTATTTCATTTATTAGATTAAGCCCTTTTGTAGAGCCACTAGCAGTCTCTTTAGACTCTTTTTGCATACTTTGAAGCTCTTCTAATAAACTTAAATAAGTATTTTGAGTATCGCTTAAAGATTTTGTCATATTAATATTGTGTCTTGATAGAAGTCCACCATCTTTATTGTCATGTATTGATGTTCTCTTTAGACTTACAATTTTATAGTTTTCAAACTGTTTAATTTCAATATTTGCTTCACATTCATCCAAAATAACTCTATTTTCTCCATTTAAAATAGAGTTCAAAATAGGAGTAAAGTCTTTTAAATGTGATTTTGAAACATTGTTTGCAAAAAAAACTTGATTTTTATCATCAAACACAACTAAGCCTTCTTCTTGTGAAAAAGATGCTATTTGCTTATATAATTCACAAGATTTTTCACTATCTTTTTGTAATTTTTCTAGTGCATTATTGTGTTTTTGCAAAATAGTTTCTATGTTTTTTTCTTTTGCTACCAATTCATTTTTTAGCTTTTTAATTTCATCTTCTAAAAGAAGAACTTTATTTTCCGCCTCTTTGTTTCTAAAAAACATAAATAACTCCAATTTATATTAAAAATTAGGAAATCCTATCAAAAGATAACTTGTTATTTATTTAAATTTAAAGCACATAAATAAGCTTGTGAAAATACAATTTGAAAGTTAAAACCACCTAATTCACCAGTTAAATCTAAACACTCTCCAATAAAATATAGGTTCTTTTGTTTTAAACTTTCAAATGTTGTATGATTTATCTCATTTGTATCTATTCCACCTTTTGTTACTTCAGCTTTTGTATAACCAAAATTTCCAGCTGGGCTAAATTCATAATTTTTTAAGATTTGTAGTTTTTGTATTTCATTTTTAGAGAGCTTAGAGCAAGGTTTATCTTCTATTTCAATAGATTTTAAAAATTCCAAAGTAAATCTTTTTGGCAAGTTTAAAGCAGTACTTATATTTTTATTTCCCAAAAGAAGTTTGTCTAAATTTTTATTTGGTAAGAAATCTATTTTTATCTTCCCTTTTTTCCAATATAAAGATGCAGTTAAAACAGCAGGACCACTAAAACCTTTGTGGGCAAATAAAAGACCACCTTCTATTTTTTTGTCTTCAACAAAAATATTTACAAAAAGAGAAAGTCCTGAAAGCTCTTTAAACCAAAATTGCTCTTTTTGTACTGTAAAACCAACAAGAGCTGGATTTAAATCAATTATATTGTGTCCAAACTTTTTTGCTGTATCAAAAGCTATACTTGAAGCCCCTAATGTAGCAAATGATAATCCTCCACTTGCAACTATTAGTTTTTTTGCTTCTATTTCTCCTTTGTTTGTTACTATTTTGAAAGAATTATTATAAGAAATATCCAAAACTTTTGTATCAAGAAATTTTTTTATTTTTGTTGTTATAAGTGCAAACATATCTACTATATCTTGACTTGAATTACAAAAATAAGTTCCTTTAACTATTTTTGGATTAATTTTTGGAAAAACATTATTTTTATTTAAAAAGTTTAATAAATCATTTTTTGAAAATCTTTTTAAAATATTCTTTGCAAACTCTTTATCTCCTAAATAGTTATTTTGACTTACTAGCTCATTAGTTATATTACATTTTGCACCACCTGATACCTTTATTTTTTGTGCTATTTTACTATTTGAGTCAATTATGCAAATATTTTTATATTTTTTTGTATCTATATTTGAAGCAAACATAAGCCCACTTGCTCCAGCTCCAATTATTGCTATATCGAAGATTGTATATCCTTTTTTAGTTTTGTTTTTTATTTAATGATAGTATATTTAGATTAATTGGTGGAGATGTGCGGGATCGAACCGCAGTCTTAAAATAGCTCATAGTAGCGTCTACATGCTTAGCAAAGTTGAAAAATTTCGCTTAATACCAACTCAACTTCCAAAGGCAAGTAAAAAGCTAAGATTTGAGAATTTCTCTTTAAAATCAAATCAACCTTTTAAAGATAATCTATCTATTGTGAACCTACATTTATCTACTTAGATAGAATTAGTAGTGTAAGTCTCCGTTAGACTCAAGCCCTAAGGCGAGTCAAAAGTAAGTTAAACTTACGCAGCTTTAGCGTAAGCTGGAGCGTAATTTGTGTTATTTGCGTCTAAAAAAAATGAACCGCGTAACGGCATGTTCAGGCCGACATGCAACTAAAACTTACTACTCTAATCGATACCAAGTCATCCCCATAACTAGAGTGTGATTCTACAAAAGCAAATATTAAAAGCTTGTTAATTGTAAGTAAAATATTATTTATTGATTAAAATATAGTTGTTTCATTTTTTCTTATACTTTAAGATAGTATAATATTTACATAAAAATATTATGGAGAATGTTTATGAGTAAAAAAGGGATTTTAATAATTGGAGCTGGTGGAGTAAGTAGAGTTGCAACAACAAAGTGTGCAATGAATATTGATACTTTTGAAAAAATTACTTTAGCTTCAAGAACTTTAAGTAGATGTGAAGAGATTGCAAATGATATTTTAAAAAATCAAGGTGTAAAAATAGAGACTGCAAAGGTAGATGCAGACAGTGTTGATGAGCTTGTAAAATTAATAGAAAAAGTAAATCCAAAACTAGTTCTAAATGTTGCACTACCATATCAAGATTTGACAATTATGGATGCTTGTACAAAATGCAAGGTTGATTATGTGGATACTGCAAACTATGAACACCCAGATGAAGCAAAATTTGAGTACAAAGAGCAGTGGGCAAGAGATAAACAGTTTAAAGAAGCTGGTATTATGGCACTTTTAGGAAGTGGATTTGACCCAGGGGTTACAGGTGTATTTTGTGCTTATGCACAGCAAAATTTGTTTGATGAAATTCACTATATAGATATTATGGATTGTAATGCAGGAGACCATGGATACGCTTTTGCTACAAATTTTAATCCAGAGATAAATCTTAGAGAAGTAAGTGCAAATGGAAGATACTGGGAAGAAGGTAAGTGGATAGAGACAAAACCTCTTGAAATAAGAGTAGATCACGACTATCCAGAAATTGGAGTAAAAGCATCATATTTATTGTATCACGAAGAGTTAGAAAGCTTATCAAAAAATATTAAAGGTTTAAAAAGAATTAGATTTTTTATGACTTTTGGAGATAGCTATATACAACATATGAACTGCTTACAAAATGTTGGAATGTTAGGAATTGAACCAGTTATGCATAAAGGAGTTGAAATTATTCCAATTGAATTTTTGAAAACTTTACTTCCAGATCCAGCAAGTTTAGGTCCAAGAACAGTTGGGCAAACAAATATTGGATGTATAATTGAAGGTATAAAAGATGGAAAGCCAAAAAAAGTATATATTTATAATGTTTGTGATCATCAAGAGTGTTATAGAGAAACACTTTCTCAAGCAGTAAGTTATACAACAGGAGTTCCAGCAATGATTGGAAGTAAGTTGTTATATAAAGGTATCTGGAAAAATACAGGTGTGTTTAATATAGAAGAGTTTGATGCGAAGCCGTTTATGGATGAGCTAATGACTCAAGGGCTTCCTTGGAAAATCTTAGAATTGTAAAATAAAAATAAAAGATTAATTCTTTTTTCCAAAAACTTCGTTTACAAAAAGATAAGAATTTAGTCATTTACTAAAAGTAAACTCCTAAATTCTTACTTTTCAAGCCTTGTTTTTGAAAAAAATCTCTTAATCTTTTTAGAAATAATAAAACTTTGATTTACTAAAAATTTGTTTTCAAAACTTTTAGATTTATTAAAAATTAATAATAAACTTTTTATCTATCTTTATTGAAAAATAGATAAAAACTTTAAATATACGAGGAAAAAATATGACAAACCAAACCTATAAAACTTTAGAAGAACTCCCAAGTCCAGCCTTTGTGTGTGAAGAAGAGTTACTTGAAAAAAACTTAAAACTTCTAAAATATGTTCAAGATGAAGCAGATGTAAATATTCTTTTAGCCCTAAAAGGCTTTGCAATGCATTCAACTTTTGATTTATGTAAAAAATATCTAAAAGGTTGTTGTGCTTCAGGACTTCAAGAAGCTATTTTAGCCAAAGAAGAGTTTGGAAAAGAGGTTCATACATATAGCCCAGCTTTTAAAGATGAGGAGATAGATGAGATTATTTCACTCTCAAACCATCTTGTTTTCAACTCTATAAATCAAGTAAATAGATTTAAGGATAAAGCATTTAAAAAAGTATCAATGGGCTTAAGAATAAATCCAGAGTATTCAAGTGTTGAGGTAGATTTATATAACCCTTGTGCACCATTTTCAAGAATGGGTACAACAAAAGAGAATTTTGATGAGTCTGTTTTACAATATTTAGATGGAGTACATTTTCATGCACTTTGTGAGCAAAATGTAGATGCCCTACAAGGAGCTTTGAGTAAATTTGAAGAAAACTTTTCTCAATATTTTTCAAAATTAAAGTGGGTAAACTTTGGAGGAGGGCATCATATTACAAGAGCTGATTATGATGTAGAGGGTTTAATCAAACTTTTAAAAGAGTTTAAATCAAGATACCCACACCTAAAAGTATATTTAGAACCAGGGGAAGCTATTGGTTGGCAAACAGGTTTTTTAATGGCAACAGTTCTTGATACATTTACAAACGGTATGCCTTTAGCAATTTTAGATACAAGTGCAGAAGCACATATGCCAGATACTCTTGCTATGCCATATCGTGCAGCAATTAGAGGTGCAGGAGAAACAAATGAGAAAAAATATACGTATAGACTGGGTGGAAATACTTGTTTATCAGGCGATATAATAGGAGATTACTCTTTTGATAAGCCATTAGAAGTAGGGGATAAAATCATTTTAGAAGATATGATTCACTATACAATGGTAAAAACAACAACATTTAATGGAATTAAATTACCTTCAATTGTTATTAAAACAAAAGAAAATGAGTACAAAATTATTAAAAATTTTGGGTATAATGACTACAAAATGAGACTTTCATAATAAATAGGAGAGAAAATGATGGGACACGATAGAAGTTTACTAAAACACACTTTTGAAGATAATGTTGTAATTGATACAGAAGAAGATATAGAACACGGAAAAGATAAAAAAAGAAAAAGAAAAGATTTAGAAGAGAAGTTTGAAGATGGTGAACAAAAAGTTCAAGTTTGGGTAAAAAAAGATACTTTAGAATATCAAAAAGAGCTAACTTTATTACAAATAGAGCTTTTAAAACTTCAAAATTATGTAAAAGAGAAAGGTTTAAAAGTTTTAATAATTTTTGAAGGAAGAGATGCGGCAGGAAAAGGTGGAACAATAAAAAGAGTAACTGAGCATTTAAATCCAAGAGGGGCTAGAATTGTTGCACTTGAAAAGCCAAATGAAGATGAGAGAACACAATGGTATTTCCAAAGATATATTAACCATTTACCAAGTGCAGGAGAAATGGTGTTATTTGATAGAAGTTGGTATAATAGAGGTGGAGTTGAACCTGTTATGGGGTTTTGTACAAAAGAACAACATATGCAATTTTTAAGAGATGTTCCTGATTTTGAAAAAATGTTGGTTGAAGCTGGAATTATTTTATTTAAATTTTATTTTTCTGTTTCAAAAAAGGAGCAAGAAAAAAGATTTAAAAAAAGAGAAACAGATTTATTAAAGCAGTATAAATTATCTCCAATAGATCAAGAATCTCAAAAAATGTGGGATCAATATACAGCGGCAAAATATTCTATGCTTATGGCATCTCATACTCCTATAGCTCCATGGACTATCGTAAAAAGTGATAACAAGAAAAAAGCTAGATTAAATTGTATGAAATATATTTTAAATAGTATAAATTATAATAAAAAATCAAAAGATGAAGATTTATTTAAAGTAGATAAAAAAATTATTATAAATGGTTCTGTTGAAATTGAAAATATGGAGCAAAAACATCAAGCTTCAAGGGCTGAAAAAGGTGAGATATGAATCTAAATGAATTTGATAAGACTCCAACTGTGGGGCTTTATATTTCAAAAGATGAGCATCCTATATTTGGAAAAAAATATATAGCAAGATTTCAATATGATAAGAAAAGATATGTAAAAGTTTTGGGTTATGATAAAAAAGATGGTTTAACTTTGCAAAAAGCGGTAAGTTTATTTGAGGATTTTAAATTAAAAGCTTCACAAACAAATAGTAATTTAAAAACTAGACCTATAAAAAGTTCTGAAAAGGTAGAAAAAAATACTAATAAAATTGATGATAACTTAAAAATTTTACAAGATGAGAATAAGTATTTAAAATCTCTTTTAAAAGATTATAAGAAATTAAGCCCAGATGTTTTAGAAGAGGGTATTCAAAAAATATATGATTTACAAAGCTTAAAACCTTATCAAATTGAGTTAATTAAGCTTCAAGATTGGCTTGAAAAAGAGAACAAAAGAATGATTATTATCTTTGAAGGAAGAGATGCTTCTGGAAAAGGTGGGGCTATTAGAAGAATTACAAGATATATGAATAATAAACATTATAGAGTTGTTGCTCTTGGAAAACCTACAGAAACTCAAAGAAATCAGTGGTTTTTACAAAGATATATAGAACATTTTCCAACAGGTGGTGAAGTAGTTTTATTTGATAGAAGCTGGTATAATAGGGCTATGGTTGAGCCAATTTTTGGATTTTGCACACCTGAAGAGCATGAAATTTTCATGGAAGATATTGTTAATTTTGAACAAGATTTAGTAAGACAAGGAATGATTTTAATTAAGTTATATTTTTCAGTTTCAAAAGAGGAACAAAAAAGAAGATTTGATAGAAGAATTCAAGATCCACTTAGACAATGGAAATTTTCAGAAGTTGATATGCAAGCACAAGATTTATGGGATGAATTTTCTGAGAAAAAATATGAGATGCTTAGACGAACAACTTCAAGATCAGCCCCTTGGCATATAATTAGAAGTGACGATAAACATTTAGCAAGACTTGAAGCTTTAAAAATCATTTTAAATTCTGTTGATTATGATGGAAGAAACTATAGCTTAAACTTTGAAGCAAATGAAAATATTAATATTTCAGTTCAAAGAGAACTTCTTCAAATGAGAAAGACAAAAGATTATTAATCTTTTTGCTTTTTCTATTTTAAACTTACAAAAAACTAGTTAAAGAAAAGCCTTATTAAAATTTAGATAAAATATTTGCTAAAATTAAAAATCGGAGTAAATTTGATGGAATTTAAAGCAAATAGAGTTGATGAAGCAAATGTTGAAATAAAAGCAACGCTTTCAAAAGAGTTAATTGATAAAAACTTAGATAAAGTTGCTGCTCAAGCGGCTAAAACTATGAATGTTCAAGGTTTTAGAAAAGGAAAAGTTCCTGTTGCTGTTGTAAAACAAAGATATGCAGACAAACTTCTTGAAGATGCACAAGGTGAAGCTATTAGAAAAGTTTTAAATGATGGTTTAAAACAATTAGATATTAAAAATGATGATTTAATTGGTGAGCCTAGTATCACTAAATTTGATAAAAAAGATGATGGAAGTGTAGAGTTAGAAATCTCTGTTGCTTGTAAACCAAATATAGATTTAGGTGATTATAAATCATTAGTTCCTGCTGTAAAAGCTATTGAAGTTGCAGTTGAGAAAATCGATGAAAGATTAGCAGAAATTGCAGCTCAATCAGGAACTTTAGAAAAAATTTCAAGAAAAAGAGCTGTAAAAGATGGTGATTTTGCAGTAATTGATTTTGAAGGATTTGTAGGTGATGTAGCATTTGAAGGTGGAAAAGCTGAGAAATATCCACTACAAATTGGTTCAGGTTCATTTATTCCAGGATTTGAAGAACAAGTTGTTGGAATGAAATATGAAGAACAAAAAGATATAGTTGTAAAATTCCCTGAAGAGTATCAAGCTAAAGATTTAGCAGGTAAAGAGGCCGTATTTAAAGTAACTTTACATGAAATTCAAGAAAAAGCAGCACCTGAATTAAATGATGAATTTGCACAAAAAATGCTACCAAATGAAAAAGATGTAACTTTAGATACTTTAAGAGATAGAATAAAAGAACAAATGGTAGCAACTGACAAAGCAACTTATTATAGAGATGAGTTAAAACCAGTTTTCTTAGAAACTTTAGTTGAAAAAATAAACTTTGCTTTACCAAAAACTGTTGTTGAGCAAGAAGTTAATTTTGCACTAAATAATAAAATTAGAAATATGAGTGAAGAAGAGATAAACTCTCTAAAAGATGATGCATCTAAAGTTGAAACAATTAGAGAAGAGTTAAGAACAGATGCAACAAATTCTGTAAAAGCTACATTTATTATTGATGCTTTAGCAAAAGCTGAAAGTGTAGAAGTAAGCGATCAAGAAGTTTCTCAATTACTATATTTTGAAGCACTTCAAATGGGACAAAATCCACAAAATGTATTAAAACAATACCAAGAAGCTGGGTATTTACCTGCAATTAAAATGTCAATTATTGAAGAGAAAGTTATCTCTAAACTATTTGATGAGAAATTAGCAAAATAATTTAGGAAATAATATGAGTTATATACCATATGTAGTTGAAAAAACTGGTCGAGGCGAAAGAAGTTATGATATTTATTCACGGCTTTTAAAAGATAGAATTATTATGCTAAGTGGAGAGATAAATGATGCAGTTGCTTCAACTGTTGTGGCTCAGCTTCTATTTTTAGAAGCTGAAGACCCTGAAAAAGATATTTATTTATACATAAACTCTCCAGGTGGTGTTGTGACTTCAGGTATGTCTATTTTTGATACTATGAACTATATTAAACCAGATGTTTGTACTATTTGCATAGGTCAAGCTGCTTCTATGGGTGCATTTTTATTAAGTAGTGGAGCAAAAGGTAAGAGATATTCTCTTCCAAATTCTCGAATTATGATTCACCAACCATTAGGTGGGGCTAGAGGACAAGCTACTGATATTCAAATTCAAGCTAAAGAGATTCAAAGATTAAAAGATACTTTAAATAGTATTTTGTCATCTCAAACTGGGCAAGATTTTGCAACAATTGAAAAAGATACAGATAGAGACAATTTTATGAGTGCAGATGAGGCTTGTAAATATGGTCTTATTGATGAAGTTATAGAAAAACATAAATAAGAATAAAAGATGATTAGAGAGATAATTACATATCCAAATAAATTACTTCGAACAAAATCAAGTGATGTAGTGAAGTTTGATGAAGAGCTGCATACTTTGCTTGATGATATGTATGAAACTATGATTAATGCAAAAGGTGTTGGACTTGCAGCAATTCAAGTTGCAATTCCTTTAAATATTCTTATTATTAATATTCCAAATGAAGATGATATTCAAGATAAAAATGAGTTAATAGAAGCAATAAATCCAAAAATAACTCATAAAGATGGTGTGCAAGTGTATCAAGAAGGGTGTTTAAGTGTACCTGGGTATTATGAAGATATAACAAGAGCTAATCATATTATTGTTGAGTATTATAATAGATTTGGAGAAAAACAAACGATGGAAACTGAAGGCTTCTTAGCAGTTGCTTGGCAACATGAAATGGAACATTTAGAAGGTCATGTTTTTATTGAAAATCTATCTTTTACAAAAAGACAAAAGTTTGAAAAAGAGTGGAAAAGAAAATTAAAAGAGAAAAAATAATTTCTCTTTTAAATACCTTTTTTTAAAATATTTATTATTAAAATTAATAAAAAGCTGTTTACAAATCCCCAAACTATCCAAAAAAATATCTGTTCAAACTTTGTTATAAAAATTTCTTTAAAATTAAAAGGACAAGCCTTTATTGCAAGATAGAAAAATATTGCAATAGCAATTAGAAAGCTATAAATATTTACTTGGGCAAAAAGAATTGATATAAATGAGAAAAATGGTGCGAAAACTGTAAGTGCAAAAAATTTACCATATTTTTTTCTTTTTGTAGTTCCATTAAAGTATCCAACTGTAAAGCCACAATTTGGGCAAATAGTTCCCATTCTTGATAAAATTTCTGCTTCACAATCAGGACAATTCATAAGTTCTGACATATAAAATCCTATTTTTTATTTTTATTATATCAACTAATCTTTTAAACAAATGAGATTATTAAGAGTAAATTTTTATAAATAATTATATATAATAAAATAAATTATTTAGGTAAGATATGAAAATAATAAAATCAGCAGTTCAAGATTTAATAGATGCAACAGTTGTTGAAGTAGAGGCCAGTTTTACAAAAGGAATGCCCAGTTTTACAATTGTAGGTATGATAAGTACTAGTATATCTGAATCTAAAGATAGAGTTAAATCAGCACTTTTAATAAATGACTATAAATTTCCACCATTAAAAATAACAATCAACCTATCTCCATCTGAAATAAATAAAAAAGGAACTCATTTTGATTTGGCAATTGCACTTCAAATAGCACTTTATGATGAAAAAAAATTAGATTTTGATGATTATTTTTTCTTTGGAGAATTAGCTCTTGATGGAACAATAAAAGATACTAGTCATATATTTGCAATAGTTTTATCTCTAGCAAAAAAAAATTTATTAAAAAATGTAGTTGTTTGTAAAGATAGTGCTGAAAAATTATCAAATATTCCAAATATTAAAGTATTTGCAGTAGATAATTTGCTTAGTGCTATTGATTTTATAAAAAGTAAAGATAAAGAGAAATATATCTTTCAAAAGGAGCAAATAAAATATAAAGAGTTAGATATATTAGGAGAAAAATATTTTTACGATACAAATTACATTGAGGATTTTAAAGATGTTTTAGGTCAGGATATGGCTAAATTTGCTGCATTGATTAGTGCAGCTGGTAATCATAATTTAATAATGGAAGGAAGTCCAGGGTGCGGAAAATCAATGATAGCAAAAAGATTACAATATATTTTAGCTCCTATGAGTTTAGATGAGATTTTAGAAAAAGCAAAGCTTCAAGCACTTGATTTTAAAGAAGTTGATTTTTCTCCAATAAGAGCTTTTAGAAGTCCTCATCATTCAAGCACAAAATCATCAATTTTTGGTGGTGGAAGCTCAAATGCAAAAATGGGAGAAGTTGCTTTGTCAAATTCTGGTATTTTATTTTTTGATGAACTTCCACACTTTCCTACAAATGTTTTAGAGGCATTAAGAGAGCCTTTGGAAGATTATAAAATTTTGATTTCAAGAGTAAATAGTAAGGTTTTATATAGTACAAAATTTATATTTGTTGCTGCACTTAATCCTTGCCCTTGCGGAAACAAGCTATCAAGTATAAAAGAGTGCAGATGCAATGAATTGGAAATTCAAAGATATAAAAATAGATTAAGTGAACCATTTTTGGATAGGATAGATTTATATTTAATAATGAATGATAGTTTTAATGATAACAAAAATGTAGTAAGTTCAACAGAACTTCACAAAAGTGTAATAGATGCATTTACAAGACAAAAAAATAGAGGGCAAACTGAATTAAATGGAAAACTAAGCGATGAAGATATAAAAAAATATTGCATACTTGATGAACAAAGTAGAGATATTTTGGAAAAGGCTCGATTAAACTATGCCCTATCATTTAGAAGTATAAATAAGATATTGAAGGTTGCAAGAACAATAGCTGATATAAACGGCAATGAATTTATCACAAAAAGCGATTTATTAAAAAGCTTAAATTTCAGAAGAAGATAAAAATTTTCCTTGACAAAAGAAAAAAAATAAATTATACTTCATAACTTAAATTAAAAAAGGAGAGTAATTATGAAAATATTTGATATTTTTAAGCACAATTTCATTAAAAGTGTAAACTCTCTTCTTCTCTTAAAAAATATACTCTAATTATAAATTATAATTAAATAAAAATTCAAAAATCTGTTTTTCTTTTTTTATATAAAAAAAGATATAATCAATTAAGAAATGAAAAGGTAAATATTATGGATAAAAATAAAATTATTGTATTTGATACTACTTTAAGAGATGGAGAACAAAGCCCAGGTTGTTCTATGAACACTGAAGAGAAATTAAGAGTTGCTTTACAGTTAGAAAAATTAGGAGTTGATGTTATAGAAGCTGGTTTTGCAGCTGCTAGTCCAGGGGATTTTGATGCAGTTAGCCAAATAGCAAAAACTATAAAAAATGCAAGTATTTGTTCATTAAGTAGAGCAATAGAAAATGATATAAAACAAGCAGGATTAGCAGTTTCTCATGCTCCAAAACATAGAATTCATACATTTATAGCAACAAGTCCTATTCATATGAAATATAAATTAAAAATGAGTCCTGAAGAGGTTATTAAAAGAGCAATTCATGCTGTTGAGTATGCAAAAACTTTTGTTGATGATGTTGAGTTTTCTTTAGAAGATGCAGGAAGAAGTGAAATATCTTTTATGAAAGAGGTTATGGATGCAGTTATAAATGCTGGTGCTAAAACTATAAACTTACCTGATACTGTTGGATATAGATTACCAACTGAATTAGGTGCAATGGTTAAAGAGTTAAGTACTTATGCAAAAGATAGAGCAATAATTTCTGTTCATAACCACAATGATTTAGGTTTGGCTACGGCAAACACTTTAGCAGCTGTTGTAAATGGTGCTAGACAAATTGAAGTTACAATAAATGGTTTAGGAGAAAGAGCTGGAAACTCAGCTTTAGAAGAAGCTGTTATGGCTATAAAAGTGCGAAAAGATGTTTTTGGAGATTTATATACAACTATAAATACACCTGAAATTTATGCAACTTCAAGATTAGTTGCTACAATAACTGGAGTTGAACCACAACAAAATAAAGCAATTGTAGGAAAAAATGCATTTGCACACGAAAGTGGGATTCATCAAGATGGTGTTTTAAAACATCAAGAAACATACGAAATTATGAGACCAGAAGATGTTGGAGTTATAAAAGATAGCACTTTGATTTTAGGAAAACATTCAGGACGTGCTGCTTTTAAAGATAAAATATCACAATTAGGTTTTGATAGTGTAAGTGATGATGAGTTAAATGCAGCATTTGAAAGATTTAAAGTTTTAGCTGATAAGAAAAAAGATATAACTGATGATGATGTAAGAATGTTAATCACTGATGAAGCTTTAAATCATGATAAAATCTATGAATTAGTAGGACTTCAAATAAGTGATTGCTCAAGTGGTATGCCAATGGCTGCTGTTTCTATTAAACATGAAGATAAGATTTTAAAAGATGCAGGGCTTGGAGATGGAACAATGGATGCAATTTTTAAAACAATAGATAGATTAACAGGATATTCTGGAGAGCTAAAAGATTATAAGGTAATATCTGTTAGTGAAGGGAAAGATGCTCTAGCAAAAGTTACAACTAGAGTTAGTTTTGATGATACAACACCAGCATTTGTAGGGCATGGATTAAGTATTGATACAATGCTTGCAACTGCAAATGCATATATTAGTGCTTTAAATTCATATTTATCTCAAAAAAATAGACTTACAAAAAACTGTGGACATCAGGTATAAAAAGAGGAACTCCTCTTTTTATATAAATTAATATGGAAAAAATAGATAATTTAGAAGAACTACAAAAAATAATAAAACATAAAAAAGCAACTTTACTTTATTTTAGCGGTCTTTCTTGTTCTGTTTGTAAGGTTTTAAAACCAAAAATAGAAAACTCTTTGAAAGAAAATTTTCCTTTAATAAAGCCTATTTTAGTAGAAGATAATTTAGAAATAAGCACACATTTTACAGTTTTTTCAAATCCAACAATTATAGTTTTTTTTGAGGGAAAAGAGTTTAAAAGATATGGAAGAAATATTAGTATAGATATTTTTAATAATGAAATAAATAGAATTTATGAGATGGTATTTTAAAATGAGATTAGCAATAATAATTATATTTTTGGTTTTTGCTGCAATGCAGTTTATAAGACCACAAAAAGTTGAATATATACAAAATACACCAGATGAGATAAAAGCAGATTTTAATACTATGCAAATTTTTAAAACAGCTTGTTATGATTGTCATTCAAATAAGATAAAATATCCGTGGTATTCGCATATTGCTCCATTTTCTTGGGTTGTTACAAATCATACAAAAGAGGGTGTTAGAGCTTTGAATTTTTCAAATTGGGAAAAATATAATTATGTTCAAAAAGAGGAGAAATTAAAAGGAATTTATAGAACAGTTTATTCATCTATGCCTCTTCCATCTTATGCATGGGTGCATAAAGATGCAAATCTTACAAAAGAGCAAAGAGAAGCTATTAGAGATTGGACAGGAGTGCGAAAATAGTGCGAGAAGAGGTTGCTAGTTTACTTGAAAAAAAAGAAGAACTTTTAACAATAACATATTTTAAACTTCAAGAACTTTTTGAACAAAAATATGGACAGAATGCTCTTGTACTTATGGAAATAGGGACTTTCTTTGAAGTTTATGAAGTAAATAATGATAAAGAAAAAATAGGAAAAGCAAAAGAAATAGCTGAGCTTTTAAATATTCAACTTACAAGAAAAAATAAAAATATCTTAGAAAATAGCAAACAAAACCCTATAATGGCTGGAGTCCCAGCTATATCATTTGAAAAACATTTAGCAAGAATTATTGCTGAACAAAAATATACTATTGCAATAATTAGGCAAAAAGGACTTCCACCAAATGTAAGTAGATATTTAGATGTAGTTGTAAGTCCTGGAACAAACTTTGATTTTGTGGTAGATCAAGATGATAACTTTATAACTTCAATAGTAATTGATCAAATAAGAGGAAACTATCTAATAGGATATAGTGCAATAGATGTAACAACGGCAAAGTGCTACTATAATGAAGTTTTTGGAACAAATGAAGATAAGTTTTTTGCTCTTGATGAAGTTTTTAACTATATGAATATGCATAAAACTAGTGAAGTAATTATTACTATTGCTGATAAAAATATAAATCAAAAAGAGATTATAGATTATTTGGAATTAAATTTAAAAAGCTATCATTTAAGAAATTTTAGACCAAAAATTACATATCAAAATGAGCTTTTTAAAAATGTTTTTAATATTGAGTCGCTTTTAACTCCAATTGAGCATTTAGATATGGAAAGAACTCCGTTATCTAGCGAATCTCTAGCTATATTAATAGATTTTGTAATAGCTCATGATAGTGCAATTATCCAAAAATTAAGTAATCCAATAAAGCTAGATGTTAGTAGATATATATATTTAGGAAATAATGCCCTAGAACAGCTAAATATAATAGATACAAGCCATAATCCAAGCTTGATAAAACTAATAAATAATACAAATACAGCTATGGGAAAAAGGCTTTTAAAAGAGAGGCTTACAAATCCAATAAAAGATGCAAAAGAGCTAACTAGAAGATATAATCTATCTTTAGAATTATACGATTATCATAATCCAATAGAGCAAGAGTTAGCAAATATCTATGATATTGAAAGGCTTACAAGAAGAATAAAATTAAGCAGACTTCATCCATTTGAGCTAAACTATCTTTATGACTCTTTAGTTAGCATTAAAGAAGTTGTAAAATTTATGGAGAACTACAAGTTTATAACTCCACCTTGTAGTAGCAGTGAAATAGATAGTTTTATTAAATCTATTAATAGTACATTTGATTTAGCTATTAGTGGAAGATTTATGCTAAAAGATGTTGATACAAATATGATAACAAGTGGAATAAATCTTCAAATTGATGAGTTAAATGAAGAAAATGAAAAACTTTTATCAAAATTAAATCTATTAAAAGAGCATATTTTAGGTTTTATAAAGAGTGATGATAGTAGTTTTGTAACAATAAATAGGCTTGATAAAGAGGGATTTTTCTTATCTTTAACAAAAAATAGATATAACCTAATCAAAGAAGAACTCCTAAAATCTCATATAATAATAGATGATGAACTACTACTTTTTAAAGATTTTTCTATAAAAATTCAAACAAATAGTGTAAAAATATCTTGCAAATTAAGTGATGAAATTTCAGATAAATATGTTCATAATCTTAAAAAAATTGTAGAGATAAATAAGCTAGTTTTCAAAGAGAAACTTTTTGAGTTTGAGAAAAAGTTTGCCATACTTTTGGAAGAACTTGTGCAGTTTATAGCTGAAATTGATTTAACAGTTTCAAATATAAAAACGGCAAAAAAATATAATTATGTTTGCCCAAAAATTGTAAAAACAAAAGATGAAGAGAACTTTTTAGAGCTTATGGATTTAAGACATCCAATAATTGAAAGCCACGAAGAGCAGGGTGTTTATGTACCAAACGATATTATTTTAGGAGAGTTGTCTTATGCTTCCAAAGAAAATAGTGATAATCTAATAATAAAAAACTCAAACCCAATAAATCTTACTTCAAATAAAATGCATGGAGTTTTACTTTTTGGGATAAATAGTTCTGGAAAATCATCTTTAATGAAAGCAATAGGAATAAGTGTAATTTTGGCACAAGCTGGTTTTTTTGTGCCTTGTAAATCTATGAGATTTTCAATTTTTGACTCTATTTTTACAAGAATTAGTGGAGCTGATAATATTGCAAAAGGATTATCAAGCTTTGCAGTTGAGATGATGGATTTGAAAAATATCTTTAATAGAGCAAATAAAAAATCGTTGATTTTAGGAGATGAAATATCTCATAGTACAGAGACTTTAAGTGGATTAAGTATAGTTGCAAGTGCGATTTTAAAATTATCAAAACTTGAAGCACTTTTTGTTTTTGCTACACATTTACATCAATTACCACAAATTCCACAAATAGAGAATTTGAAAAATATAATTTGTCTTCATTTAGCAGTTTTTTACAAAGAAGATGAAGATAAGCTAATCTTTAATAGAAAATTAGCTTTTGGAAGTGGTTCCTCTATTTATGGTTTGGAGTTTGCAAAATCACTTCATATGGATAAAGATTTTTTAAATATTGCAAATGAGATTAGAAAAAAATTAGCAGATGACTACACAAAAGTTGAAAGAATCTCTCAAAAACAATCTTCAAAATATAATAATAATTTATACACTTCTACTTGCATAATTTGTGGAAGAGCTTGTGAAGAAGTTCATCATATAATAGAGAAATCAAAAGCCGATGAAAAGGGATTTATTGGGCATATAAATGCAAATCATAAATATAATCTTATTCCGCTTTGTAAAATTCATCACAAAATGGTTCATGATGGAAAAATAAATGTAAATGGCTTTGTAACGACTTCAAAAGGTTTGGAGTTGCATTATACAACTTTGGAAGAGTAGATTTTTGCTACTATAATGGTAAAAATCTACTATTTTGTAAACTTCAAAGTTAAATCTTTGTAGTTTTTCAATGTGTTTTCTAAATTTGCAAGAAAAATCTCAGGCGCGTATATAAGTAGGTCATTTATAGTGTGAAATCTATCTTTTGGAATCTCTATTTTTGCCTTTGATTCAGGGCAAATTTTTTCTTTTATTAACTCTTTTTCTTCACTAGTAATATCCTTTAGGATATGTTTTAAATAATTTTTTCTAGCTCTACTACTATCATCAAAAAGTAGTTGTTCAGGTACATTTAATGCTTCAGCTATATACGGAATTAGTTCTATTTTTAAAGCAATTGTTCCACTTAAATAGGCATAAATTGCTTTTATTGTAGGAATTTCTCCTGTACTTTTTAATTTTGGTTCTAACTCTATTAATTTTATAGCAAAATTTTTTTTTGATAGGTTTTTTTCTTTTATAAATAGATTTATTCTTTCGTAAATTTCCATTATTCTTCCTTTTGTAGAAATTTTACTCATTGATAATCTATATAAAAACAGTATTTCAGAAATTAAAGTCTATATAAGAATGAAAAATCTATAATAAACGGAATATTAACTAGGGGTAAATCTTGAATAAACAACAAAAATTATATTTTTATGCTGCAATAACCACTTTTACAATCTTGGTATCTTTTTTATATTTAGTATTTACATTATGGGGGGGGAAATTAGATGAAGGAAAATCATATTTTAGCTGAGGACGAAATAGATTTAAGAGAGCTATTTAAAATAATATGGAACAAAAAAATCTTTATAGCTATTTTTACAGTGATAGTTACTGTTTTAGCGGGTTTTTATGTATATAGCAAAACTCCAATTTATGAAGTTAAATCTTTTGTTGAATTAGGATATATAAATAAAGAGAAACTTGAAGATATTGATTCTTTGGAGCAAAAACTAAAAGTAGTTTTTGAAATAGAGGATAGAAGATTTGAAAAAGATACTTTTGAAAAAGGAATTGTGTCTTCAATAAAACAGATAAAAGGTGTTAAAAATTTTTTAGAGATAAAAACAGAGGCAACTACAAATGAGGTTGCATTATCTAAGAATCAAGAAGTTTTAAAATTTATACAAGATTTAAGTGTTGAAAAAATAAAAGAGTATGAAATTGTACTTGAAAACTCTATTTTAGATACTCAAAGAGAGATAGATTTTATAAATAATATAGAGGTAAAAAATTTAAAATCACAAATTGAGATTTTAAAGGAACAAGAGCTTAAAAATATTGATAAGCAAATTGAAATTTTAAAAAGTCAAGAGTTAAAAAATATTGATAAAAAAATAAATATTTTAAATTCTCAAAATATAGAAAATATTAATAGAGAGATTAAATTAATAAGAACTCAAGAGATACCAGCACTAAAAACTAATATCAACTTTTTAGAAACATCAAAAATAAAATCTCTTGAAGATAAAAAAATCTACTATTCAAAAAGTCTTGATACATATATGAAAGAGTTAAATAAATTAAATGAAAATATAAAAAATTCAGATAGTTCAAACTCTATGATAGCTTCTGTTCAGATGTTAAATTATCAAAATCTAATAACAAATGCACAAAATCAAATCAAGGATATTGAACTACAAATTGAAATTATAGAAAATGAGACTATTCCAAAACTTAAATATGATTTAGAAAATATAGAGACAATTAAGATAAAAGATTTAGAGAATAAAAAGGTAAATATAGCAACAGTTGATGTGAAAAATTTAGAAAATGAAAAAACTAATATTTTAAATGTTGAGATAAAAAATCTTGAAAATAAAAAATTAAATGTTTCAAATGAAACTATAAGAAAACTTGAAGATAAAATAAATATTGAACTTCAAACAAGAATTTCTCAGTTAAATGAAAAAATAGATACACAAAAATTCAAAAAAAGTGAACAAAACTTGACTAACTCAAAACTGGTTGGAGAGTATATTGTAAACGATTTTCCAGTAAAACCAAAAAAATCTCTTACAATTGCAGTTGCTTTTGTAAGTGGATTTATCATCTCAATTTTTTTAGTATTTTTGTTGAATTTTATTAGGAATGAAAATAGTAAGAAACTTTAGCA
>JBDHWU010000017.1:0-47743 GCA_039810345.1 Aliarcobacter sp.
TTTATGCGGGAGTAGCTCAGTTGGCTAGAGCTTCTGCCTTCCAAGCAGACTGTCGCGAGTTCGAGTCTCGTCTCCCGCTCCACTTTTTTAAAAGTGATGTTCTTTTATTTTTTTATCGCGGAATAGAGCAGCTAGGTAGCTCGTCGGGCTCATAACCCGAAGGTCATAGGTTCAAATCCTATTTCCGCAACCAATTTAACTTTTATAGGTCAAAGTAGCTCAGCTGGCTAGAGCGCTGGTCTCATAAGCCGGAGGTCGAGAGTTCAAGTCTCTCTTTTGACACCATATAAAAAGTAAAAGTGCTGGTGTAGCTCAGTTGGCTAGAGCAGCTGATTTGTAATCAGCAGGTCGGGGGTTCGACTCCCTTCACCAGCTCCACTTTTCTTTAATCCTTCTGGGGTATCGCCAAGCGGTAAGGCAACGGTTTTT
Source organism: Aliarcobacter sp. (assembly GCA_039810345.1). Classification (GTDB taxonomy): domain Bacteria; phylum Campylobacterota; class Campylobacteria; order Campylobacterales; family Arcobacteraceae; genus Aliarcobacter. Next base: position 430 of record JBDHWU010000017.1, read on the forward strand.
GGTACCGTCATCCGAAGGTTCGAATCCTTCTACCCCATCCACTTTTAAATCAAAAAATAATCTTTAATTTGTTAAAATACCGCTTCAATAAAATAAAAATAATATATAAATAAAGTAGTTTAATGCCAACATTAGAATTAATTTTACCAGATAAGCTATTGTTTGTTTTTTCTAATATTTCATTAATATCTTTTTGTTTCTTTATCTCTTTTATTTTCGCAAAGCTTTTTAGAAGCTTTTTTATATTTTTTATTATTTTAATAGCATTAATCTCTATATTTTATGGAGATATTTTCTTAAAACACTCAATTAGGACTTATCACATCTTATTTAAAATGAATAGTCAGATTTTAATAAAAGCTCAAAAAAATCAAAATAATAAAATTGATAGTTTGGATATAAAAGAGATATACTATTATCCACTCCAAAATAGGGCAGCTTTAAGTTTAAATGATAGATTTGCTATACAAAAAATTCATGAAAAATATATAGAAAAATTTATTGATGTAAGTACATATTCAACTAGATTTAATAGAGCCTTTTATGATGTTCAAAGAGTTTATTTAAATGGAAATAGTATTAATTCTGATGAAAAGGTAAGATATGAAGTTTCAAAAAAAGAGGCTAATATATTTCTTCCTAGTTTATATACAAAAGAGGAGTTTTTATTCAGAGATAAGCTAAGCAATATTGTAATAGCGACGGCTTTTAATATTAGTTTTAAATTAAGTAGTGATAAATTTAGAAATAAACATCTATTTTGGAGTTTAGAAAAGGAAGAGGAGTTTAATCCAAAACCTATTCAGAATTTTGATAATATTTATAGAAAATTATTTATGAATTAGATAAAATTTCCCAATTCATCGCCTAAATATTCATCTATCTTTTTTGCTAACTCTTGAAAAGAGATTTTTCCTTGTTTATTAAATAAAACTATCTCTTCTCCAAAGTCGTTTTGAATAAAGTGCTCCTCTTTTAAAATTTTTTTATATAGTTTTTGAAGCTCTTCATCGCTTTCATCTTTATTAAATAAAAACCAGTTACAAGTTGTGTTTTCAACTCTTAAAAGACCATAGTTTTTATTTTTGTCTAAATAGTCTTGAATTGTACCATTTTCAAATCTAGCACCTACAACTATATCATCTTCATTTAGAATCATTTCCATATTTTAACCTTAAAATTTTTTATGGATTATATTTAAACTATTTTTAGTAATCGATTATTTTATAATTATTGGTTACAATCACAAAAAAAATTAAGGAAAAAGCATCAAAAAGTTTAAAAAAGTTCACATAGAGCTTACAAATATTTGTAATCTTAAATGCACATTTTGCCCACCAAAACTATTTCCTAATAAAACTATGAATTTAGAGCTTTTTGATAGATTAAATAGTGAAGTAAAAGAGTTTACAAATGAACTTGCTTATCATATAGTTGGAGATCCTTTGGTATTAACAAACTTAAATGACTATTTAGAAATAAGCAAAAAACATAATTTAAAAGTAAATATCACAACAACAGCAAATAATATTTCACAAAAGCACTACAAAGCACTAGAAAATAGCACAATAAAGCAGATAAATTTTTCACTAAATTCATACAATGCAAACTCACATAAAAAAACTTTAGAAGAGTATTTAAATCCAATTTTTGATTTTGTAAAATATGCACAAAATATAAAACACGAATATTTTATAAACTTTAGAATTTGGAATTTGGATGATGAAAAAAGTGCAAAAGAGTTTAATGAAAAAGTTTTTAATTTATTAGAAAAAAACTTTGATATAGAGCTTGATTTAGATAAAATCTATAAAGAAAAACCAAAAAATATAAGAGTTGATAGAAAACTTTTTATAAATTTTGATGAATATTTTGTTTGGCCAAGTCTAAAAAACGACTTTGTAAGTAAAACTGGATTTTGCTATGGATTAAGTTCTCATTTTGGGATTTTGGCAAATGGAGTTGTAGTTCCTTGTTGTTTGGATTTGGATGCAAATATAAATTTGGGAAATGTTCACGAAAATAGTTTAAAAGAGATTTTAAATAGTCCTAGAGCCAAAAATATGATAAAAGGCTTTCAAAACAATATTTTAGAAGAAGAGCTTTGTCAAAAATGTGAATATAGAACTAGATTTGAAAAGGATAAAAATGAGTGAATTTGATATTTTATTAAGAAGCATAAAGGATTTTTTTACAGGTTCAATTCTTAAATTTGCACTTGTTCCATTAATAATTACTTTAATAATACTTTATGCGATGTTTTTTGGACTTGCAAATTTAGGTTTTGAAACTTTAAAAACTATTGCAGAAACTTCACAAAATGGCGGAGAAGTAGTATTTGATGAAAATGCACCATTTTATTTTGTGTGGCTTACATATTTAATAGTATTTTTATTTAAATATTCATTTGTATCCACTATTGCTGGTTTTTTAGTATATATTGTAGGTGGTATTTTTGTTATGAACTTTGGAATAATTTTAACTCTTTTAATTATAGGGTTTTTAACTCCAAATATAGTAAATATTTTACATAAAAAATATTATAAAGATATAGAGTTAAAACCTTTTGGAACTATATCAAATGCCATAACAAATGCTATAAAGTCTATACTTGTAATGCTTTTTTTATATATTCTATTTATTCCTTTGTATTTTGTGCCTTTAATAAATATTTTGGCTTTTTATCTTCCTTTATACTATTTTTTTCACAAGCTTTTAAATTTTGATGTAGCAAGTACTATTTTAAGTAAAAATGAGTATGAAGAGATTTATAAAAAAAATTCATTATCTTTTAGACTTAGAACTCTATTTTTATATTTTTTGTCAATGATTCCATTTTTGGCACTTTTTATTGCAGTTTTTTATGTTGTTTATTTAAGTCATGCATATTTTTCAAAACTTGAAATACTATATAAAGATATTAAAATGATTGAAAATAAGGCTTAATATGGATTTGTATTTAATAAAAGATAAGATAATAAAAGCAAATTTTGAAATTATAGAATATATCAATAAAAAGCTAAATCAAGATGATTTTTCATACAGTAATACTATTGGTTTTGGTGGTGATATGTCATTAAAAATAGATTTAATTTTTGAAGATATATTTATAAATAATTTAAAAGATATAGGAAATATTTTTAGTGAAGAGTGTGGATTTAAGGATTTTAAAAAAGAGCTTACTTTTATAATTGACCCACTTGATGGAAGTAATAATTTTTTCTCAAATGCTCCATATTTTGGAACAAGTATAGGAGTTAAAAAAAATAATAAAATTATTGCAGGTTTTGTTTTGAATTTATCAAATAAGATTATGACATATAGGATTTTAGATGAAGAAGTGTCATATTTCTCTTTTGAAAAAAATAAAGATATAAAAAGAGTTGAAAATAATAGTTCAAAAGTTGCAATTTTTGAAAGAGGCTATAAATATCCAGAAATTTGTAAAATTTTAAATAATAAAAATATTAAATTTAGAATTTTAGGAGCAACAGCATTATCCCTAGCAAATGCAAAAGATTTCTTATTTGTACTATTTATTGGTGATTTAAGAGAGTTTGATATTGAAGCTGGGCTATTTATATCAAAAGATTTATATATTTATAGAGATGATAATATCTTATTTGTAACAAAATATAAAGACAAATTTGATTATTTTAAAGAAAATATTAAAGATTTTTGGGTATAACTCCAAATTAATAAAAATTAGTAGGAAAAGTAATGGCTTTAATAATTATGGATGAGTGTATTGCGTGTGATGCTTGTAGAGAAGAGTGTCCGAATATGGCTATAGAAGAGGGTGATCCAATATATGTTATAGATCCAGATAGATGTACTGAGTGTGTTGGACACTATGAAGAACCTCAATGTGTTGAGGTTTGCCCTGTTGATTGTATTGTTTTAGACCCAGATAATGAAGAGACATTAGAAGAGTTAAGATTTAAATATGAACAACTAATGGAAGAAGAAAACTAATATGTCAAAAATTACAACAATCATAGATATTGGGTCAAACTCAATGCGAATGGTTGTTTTAGAAAAATCTAGCCGATTTGCTTTTAGTCTTATAAATGAGACTAAAAGTAGAGTAAAAATTTCAGAAGGTTGCTATGAAAATGGTGGAAATCTTCAAGAAATTCCTATGCAAAGAGCTTATGAAGCTTTAAAATCTTTTTTAAATATATCAAATGCATTAAGATCAAGAAAAATTCTTTGTGTTGCAACATCAGCTTTAAGAGATGCACCTAATTCTAAAGTTTTTTTAACAAAAGTAAAAAATGATTTAGATTTAAATATAAAAGTAATAAATGGCGAAAAAGAGGCTTATTTTGGTGGAGTTGCTACTTCAAATTTACTTCATGATAAAGATTTTGTAACAGTTGATATTGGTGGTGGAAGTACAGAATTTTGTTTTATAAAAGATGGAAAAATAACAAAATCAATATCTTTAGATATAGGAACTGTAAGATTAAAAGAGCTTTATTTTAATAAAAATAATCTTGATGGTGCAAAAACTTATATTTTAGATAATTTAAAAAAGGTTTTTGATTTGGGTGTTGAAATTCCTTCAAAAGTTGTTGGAATTGGTGGAAGTATAAGGTTTTTATCAAGATTAATAATGCAAAAAAATCTTTATCCATTAGATGCAATTCATGGTTTTACATATAATGTGAAAAATGAGCAAAAACTATTTTTAGATATTTTAAAAACAAAAACTGTCGAAGATTTGGAAGAATTAGGTGTTAAAAGAGATAGGTTTGATACTATTAAAGAGGGAACTTTTATATTTAAAACTATTTTAGACGAACTTAAAATAAAAACAGTTGTAACATCTGGAGTAGGGGTTCGAGAAGGGGTTTATCTTACAGATTTATTAAGAAATCAAAATCATAAATTTCCTGATAATTTTAATGTAAGTGTTAGAAGTTTATTAGATAGGTTTCAAATATGCCCTAAACAAAGTGCATATGTTGGTAATAATGCGGCTAAGTTATTTGATATTTTAGAACCAATTCATAAATTGGATAAAAAATATAGAACTCTTTTGGTTGTTGCTTCTAAACTCCATTCTATAGGAACTACTTTGAATTTTTATAAATCAAATGATAATGCATTTGAGTTTATTTTAAATGGTTTAAATTATGATTTCTTGCACTCATCAAGAGTGATAGTTGCTCATATTTTAAAATTCTCAAAAAAATCTCTACCAAAAGAGAAAGATTTAGAGTTTTATAAAGAGCTTTTGCCAAATCTTGAAACTATGCAATGGTTGTCATTTATACAAGCTTTAAATCTAGCTATAAATATTGATTTTAGTCGTCCAAAAGTTGAATATACTTTAGATGATAATATTTTGCAATTAAATTTAGCTAATAAATCATTTTTGGTTAAATCTTATATAGAAAAACTTGAAGTTCCACAAAAACTATTTTTAGAGATTTTATAGTGAATAAAATAGCTATTATTAAGCTATCAGCTATGGGTGATATAATTCACTCTATGATAGTTTTAGACTTTATAAAACAAAAATATCCAAATATACAAATTGATTGGTTTGTTGAGAGTGTTTTTGCTGCTGTTTTGGAAAATAATCCAAATATCAAAAATATAATTAAACTAAATCTAAAATCAATAAAAAAATCCAAAAAAAATATCTTTTCACAATTAAAACTAGTAAGTGAGTATAAAAACAGCAACTATGATTTAATAATAGATGCTCAAGGGCTTATAAAATCGAGTATTGTTGCAAGAGTTTTAGGAAAAAATATTGCAGGTTTTTGTAAAAACTCAACTAGAGAAGGCTTAGCTAGTTTTTTTTACTCTAAGAAAATAACTATAGATTATAAAACAAATGTAATTGATAGAAATGCATATTTGTTTTCAAAAGCTTTGGATTTGGATATAAAAAAAGATGATATTTTAAATAAAAAACCTTTTTTATATTTTCAAAATGAAGATAAAATAATCTATGAATATTTGAAAAAAGATAAAAAAAATATTTTACTTGTTGTTGGAGCTAGCTGGAAGAGCAAAATGTATTCTAAAGAGAAGTTCGCTAAAATATCTAATAGTTTAGATGAGAATTTTTTGATTGCTTGGGGAAATGATGAGGAGTTTGAAATTGCAAGTTTTATTTCTTCAAATTCAAAAGCTTTAGTTTTACCAAAATTAGATTTAAATAGTTTAAAAGCACTTGTTTCAAAAGTTGATTTAATTATAGGAAATGATACTGGCCCAACTCATATGGCTTGGGCTTTAAACAAAGCTAGTATTACACTTTTTGGAAATACTCCAGCATATAGAAACACTTATGAAACAACAATAAATAAAACTATAAAATCAAATTCAAAGGTAAACCCTTTGAAGCTAGATAAAAATGATTTCTCAATAAATGATATAGATGAAAATGAGGTTATAGATATGGCAAAAGGGCTTTTGTATGTATAGGAAGATAAAAGATTATTTTAGGCTTTTTTTATATAACACTTTTATATTTTTATTTCATATAACTCCAAAATTTATAATGAGAAAAATCTTACAATTTATGGCATTTTTTGCATATAAATTTAATAAAAAACATAAAAATATTACAAGGGTAAATCTTGATTTAGTTTATGGAAATAGTATAAGTAATGAGAGAAAAGAGGAGATTTTGTATAACTCTTATAAATCTTTGGTTTATAATATGTATGAATTTATTGAAAATCAAAACATCTCAAAAGAGAATATGTTTAAAAAAGCAAATATTTTAAATAAAGAGATTATAGAAAAAGCTTTTAAAGAAAATCGTAAAATTATCTATATAACTGCACATTATGGTGGTTGGGAGATAACCTTGCCATATATTGCTTTGATGTTTGGAGAAATTGCTGTTGTAAATAGAAAGATGGATAATCCACATATTCAAGAAAAATATGCAAGAGCAAGAAGTAAAAATCTTATTACAATGCTTGAAAAAGAGAGTGCCGCAAAAGGTATGATAAAAGCTTTTAAAGATAATAAAAGTATAGCAGTTGTAATTGACCAGCATATAGGAAGTGGAATTGAAGTTGATTTTTTAGGAATAAAAGATAAAGCCACCGATTCAGTTGCACGAATGGCACTAAAATTTGATGCAATAATAATTCCAATTTTTACAGTAAACAATGGCTTTAGAGATTGGACAATAAAAGTTTGCAAACCAATTGATGTTTTAAATTATGAATTTAAAACAGATGATAAAATAAAAGAGCTAACTCAAATACAAAATGATGTTGTTTCAAAACAAATCTTAGAAAAACCAGATTATTGGCTATGGCAACATAAAAGATTTAAAGAGTTTCATAATGATTTATATAAGAGAAAAAATTGAGTAATTTTGAAGAAATAGCAAAAAAAGAGTTTTTGAACAGTAAAAAAGAGATTCTTCCTTTTATTTTTGAAGGAGAACAATATTGGTTAAAAAGAGCAAGACAGACAAGACCAGATAAACTTCAAAACTTTTTTTATAAATTTTTACCCTTTGAGCTACTTATTCCGCCACTTGTAAAGAATAAAAATGAAGCTTTAAATTATGAGGTTTCTAAACTAAAAGAGTTTGCTACTTTAGGAGTAAATGTTCCTACTGTAGTTTATAGTTGTGAAGATTTTTTTGTCCTAGAAGATAGTGGGATTTGTGTATATACAATTTTAAAGAATATTGAAATTTCTGAAGAGGAGTTTTATTTTTATGTAGATTTACTTTTGCTTGAATTGTCTAAAATACATAATTTTGAACTTTTCCATGGAGGAAGTCAATTAAGAAACTTTACATTTAAAAATAATAAAGTTTTTGTAATAGATTTCGAAGAGAGCTTTGAACCAAATGTAGATATAAAAACTTTACAATATAGAGATTTTCTTCTTTTTATTTTGTCTTTTACTAAGATTAAAAAATTGAAATTTAATATTAATTATGAAAAAATAATAAACAGATATATCGAATTAACAAATAATAATACTTTTAAAGATAAGCTTATACTTTTAAGTAAGAAGCTTAAGCCTTTTTTATGGCTTTATGAAAGAGATTTTATAAATTCCAAAATTGGAAGTGATGTTAAAAATTTCTTTCATTTAGTTAAAATCTTAAATAAAATGGATAAAAATGCAAAATAAACCAAAATATAATTTTTTTAAAAATTGGAAATATGCACTAGATGGGCTGATAACTGCAATAAAAACAGAGAGTTCTTTTAAACTAGAACTTTTTTGTGCAATATTTATTATAATTGGAATTGTCTTTATAGATACAAGTTTGACAAACAAGCTTATTCTTCTTGTGACTGGAATTTTAGTTTTAATAACTGAACTTGTAAACTCTGCCATAGAAAATGTAGTTGATTTATGCACAAAAGAGATTCATCCACTAGCAAAAAATGCAAAAGATATAGGTTCAACTGCTGTTATGTTTAGTATAACTTTGCATATAGTTTGTTGGGTTTTGATACTTTTATTTTAATATTAGGAAAAAACTATAGAAACTTTTAAAAATTATACAATTGAGATTTTAAAAAAACTAACTACTGTTTACATATTATTTTTATTTGTAATGACTATTTTTAGGATAGTTTTCTTTTTATACTACAATGAAGTAAATGAGTTAAATACATACTATTTTGATATTTCAAAAATGCTATTTTTGGGATTTAGAATTGATTTAACAGTAATTGGATATATTCAAGTAATTCCTACACTTCTTTTAATAGCTTTATACTATTTAAAAAAAGGGTCCTTATTTAAAACTTTTAAAACTTTTTTAAAATATTATTTGTTTATATCATTTGTGCTTGTAAGTCTGTTATTAATTGCTGATTTTGGTTTTTATTCATATTTTAAAGATCATATAAATATTTTATTTTTTGGACTTTTTGAAGATGATACTTTTGCTTTAATGGAAACTTTTTGGCAAAATTATAATGTTTTTATAATATTAACTAGCCTATTTATTTATTTTATAATTTTATATTTTTCTATAAAAATAGTTTTAAATATGAAATTGGAAAATAAAACTCTATCTATTTTAAAAATTCCTTCTTTATTTTTCTTTTTTTTACTTATATTTAATTTTTTTATTATTCGTGGAACTTTTGGAATGTATCCTTTGGGAAAAATGATTCCAAATGTTTCACAAAACGAGTATATAAATAAAATGAGCCAAAATGGTATAAGGGCTTTTGTTAGCGCGAATGATATAAGAAATAAATTCAAAAAAAGCAAGTTAGATTATATAAAAGAGACAGGCTTTGAAAATAGCATTGTTGAAGCTTTTAAAATTCATAAAAACTCTTCAGATATTGATGAAGAGAACCTTTTAAATAATATTACATATAAAACAAAAAAAGCTGATGATGAAGATTATAATGTTGTTGTAATTATGGTTGAGAGTTTTGGGCTTCCAATACTAAAATATCAAAGTAGCGAGTTTGATATTATGGGTAAACTAAAAAAACATTTTGATGAAGATGTACTTTTTACAAATATTATTAGTGAAGGCGATGGAACAATCGCAAGTTTGGAATCACTTTTATTAAATATTCCATATAGACCATATAGTTTTCCTTTTTCTCAATCAAATATGGCGCAAACTAGTTTTGATTTTACACCAGCATTTTTGTACAATAATGCAAATTACAATACAAGTTTTATTTATGGGGGAGATTTAACTTGGAGAGATTTGGGAAAATTTGTAAAATATCAAGGGTATAAAAATATAGAGGGTAAACAAGATATTTATTCTTCGCTTAATAAAACAAAAGAGGAAAATGAATATTTTCATCCTTGGGGAATTTATGACGAGTATTTATATGAACATATATTAAAAAAACTTGAAAATAGCAAAGAAAAAGAGATGATTTTAGCCCTTAGTACAAATAATCATCCGCCATATAATATTCCAAATGATTATAAGAGTAAAAGTTTAATTTTTAGTGAAGATTTAAAGTCTCATATAATAGGAGATTTATCTTTAGCACAACAAAGATTTAAATCTTATGCTTATGCACTTGATAGTTTAGGTGATTTTTTGGATAAGTTTAAAAATAGTCATGCAAAAGATAACACAATAGTAGTAATTACAGCTGATAATAATACAGTTGAAGGAATTATGAAATATGATGATAATCCAATATTTACTTCAAAAAATATTCCTATATATTTCTATTTACCAAAAAAATTAAAAGATAAGTTAGAAATAGATATAAACTTTGCAGGAAGTCAAAAAGATATTTTTCCAACTTTATATAATCTTACTTTAAAGAATACAAAATATTTATCTATAGGAAATGATTTATTTGATAAAATAGCCCCACACTATGGATTTAATGGTTCATTAATTATTAATAAAAATAAAGAAGTACGAAGATTAAGCAGTTTAAATGAAAAAACTAGTGATGAATTGATAAATTATTATAAAGCTAGTTTGACTATAACAGAGTATTTAATAAATAGCTACAAAAAAAAGGAGAATAAAAAATGAAAGGCATAATACTAGCAGGTGGAAGTGGTACAAGATTGTATCCAATCACAAAAGGTGTATCAAAACAACTGGTTCCAATATATGATAAACCTATGATTTATTATCCACTATCAGTTTTAATGTTAGCTGGAATTAAAGAGGTATTAATTATCACAACTCCACAAGACCAACCTAGCTTTATTAATCTTTTAGGAGATGGAAGTGATTTAGGTATGAAGTTTTCTTATGTTGTTCAACCAAGCCCAGATGGACTAGCTCAAGCTTTTCTTTTAGGTGAAGAGTTTTTAGATGGAGATGATGCTTGTTTAGTTTTAGGAGATAATATCTTTTATGGTCATGGATTAACTGAACTATTAGCTAAAAGTATAAAAAATGCTAAAGATGAAAATAAAGCAACTGTGTTTGGATACTATGTAAGTGATCCTGAAAGATATGGAGTTGCTGAATTTAATGATGCTGGAGATGTAATCTCTATTGAAGAAAAACCAAAAGAGCCAAAATCAAACTATGCTGTTGTTGGATTATACTTCTATCCTTCTGATGTTGTAAAAAAAGCAAAAACTGTAAAACCAAGTGAGCGAGGTGAACTAGAGATTACAACTTTAAATGAAATCTATCTAAAAGAAAATAGACTTAAAGTTGAACTTATGGGAAGAGGTTATGCTTGGCTTGATACAGGAACACATGAAAGCTTACTTGAAGCATCTAGCTATATTCAAACTATTGAAAAAAGACAAAGTTTAAAAGTTGCTTGTATTGAAGAGATAGCCTATGAGATGGGATATATTACAAAAGAAAAATTACTAGAACTAGCTGAACCTCTAAAGAAAAACCAATATGGACAATACTTAATAAAAAGAGCATCTCAATCAAGAAGGGTAAGATAATGCAATTTACTAGAACACAAATTCCTGATGTAGTGATAATTGAACCAAAAGTTCATGGAGATAGTAGGGGATACTTTGTAGAGACTTTTAGAGCTGATAAGCTTGAAGAGTTTCTAGGATATAAAATAAACTTTACTCAAGACAATGAAAGCAAATCTAGTTATGGGGTTTTAAGAGGATTACATTATCAACTTCCACCATTTGCACAAACAAAACTTGTAAGAGTAATAAGTGGAAAAGTTTTAGATGTAGCAGTTGATATTAGAAAAAACTCTCCTACTTTTGGACAACATGTAGCAGTTCTTTTAAGTGGCGAAAATAAAAAACAAATGTTAATTCCAAGAGGTTTTGCACATGGATTTGTAGTTCTTGAAGATGATACAACATTTGCATATAAAGTAGATAACTACTATAGCCCTGAGTGTGATAGAGGAATAGCCTTTGATGATGTTGACTTAAATATAGATTGGCAAGTAGAACTTGAAAAACTACTACTATCTGATAAAGATAAAAAACAACCAAAACTAAAAGATACAAATGATTTGTTTCTTTTTGGAGTAGATTATTATGCTTAATGTTTTAGTAGCAGGTTCAAATGGACAAGTTGGAAGTGAAATAAAAGAGTTATCAAGTAACTATCCTTATAAATTCTTTTTTACAACTAGAGCTGATATTGATATTACAGATAAAAGTAGTATAAAAGAGTTTTGCCAAACAAACAGTATAAATGTAATTGTAAACTGTGCAGCATATACGGCTGTTGATAAAGCAGAAGCTGATATTGAAAATGCATATTTAGTAAATAGAAAAGCTGTAAAAAAACTAGCACTTGTTTCAAGTGAACTAAATATTAAACTAATTCATATCAGTACAGATTATGTATTTGATGGTAAAGCTTATAAACCATACTGTGAAGAGTATCAAACAAACCCACAAAGTGTTTATGGTAAAACAAAACTTGAAGGCGAAATAGAACTAATAAATATAAACCCAAAAAACTCTATAATTATAAGAACTTCTTGGGTTTACTCATATTATGGAAATAACTTTGTAAAAACTATGCTAAGACTAGGAAAGGAAAAAGAGAGTTTAGGTGTAATCTTTGATCAAGTTGGAACTCCAACTTATGCAAAAGACTTAGCAAAAACTATACTTGATATTATTCCTCAAATAGAAAATGATAGAGTTGAGATTTATAACTACTCAAACGAAGGTGTTTTAAGCTGGTATGATTTTGCAAAAGAGATTATGAAAATGGCAAAAATAGATTGTAAAATAAATCCAATAGAAACATACCAATATCCAACACCAGCAACAAGACCTCACTATAGCCTACTAAATAAAGCAAAAATAAAAGCAAAGTTTAATATAGAAATTCCATACTGGAAAGATGGGCTTGATGATTGTTTAAAAAGATTAGGAGAAAGAAATTGAATATAATTCCTCATACTTTAATAGATAGCAAAATCATAGAATTAAGAGATGAGTTTATAATCATAGATAGAGATGTAGCTGAGCTTTATGGAGTTGAAACAAAAAGAGTAAATGAAGCTGTATCAAACAATCCTGATAAATTCCCAAAAGATTATATGTTTGAACTTACAAAAGATGAGAAAACAAAGGTGGTCGAATATTTCGACCACCTAGAACCTATAAAATACTCTCCATACTTACCAAAAGCTTTTACTAAAAAAGGTCTTTGGATGTTGGCAACAATATTATCAAGTAAAAAAGCAAAAGAGACAACTTTTTTAATTATTGAAACTTTTGATAAAGTTGATAACTTAAAGTATAATCTAAAAAAACTAGAAAATACAAAAGATAATGATTTAAAAGAGCAACTAACTCAAAAAAGTGGAGAGATTATTGCAGAAATTTTAGAAACTTCAGATGATTATAATACTGATACTGAAACATCTGTTGAAGTAAATTTTGGATTATTAAAATATAAAAGAACTGTAAAAAAAATACATAAAAAGGAAATTTCAAAAGATGTTCAATAACAATAATAAAACAATATTAGTAACTGGATGTGCAGGATTTATAGGATCTAACTTTGTGCCATATTTTCTAGATAAATATCCAAACTATAATCTTGTAAATATTGATTTGCTTACATATGCTGGAGATTTAGAAAATCTAAAAGAAGTTGAAAACAATCCAAACTATAAATTTATAAAAGGTGATATTTGTAATCGTGAATTAGTAGAATATATTTTCACTGAATTTGATATACAAGGAGTAATTCACTTTGCAGCTGAGTCTCATGTAGATAATAGTATAAAAAACCCTGGAGTTTTTGTACAAACAAATGTAAATGGAACATTTACTCTACTTGATGTTGCTTATAAATATTGGATGGAGAAGCCTTTTGTTTATAAACAAAAGGCTGGATTTAGAGCAAAGGATTTAGAAGATAGTGATTTACTAAATCCTAAATCCCAAATCCAAACCCCTCGTTTTCATCATATCTCAACAGATGAAGTATATGGAACTTTAAGTGATAATCCACTTGATTTGTTTACAGAATCAACTCCTTATGCTCCAAACTCTCCTTACTCTGCAAGTAAAGCATCTAGCGATATGATAGTAAGAAGTTATCAAGAGACTTACGGATTAAACACAGTTATTACAAATTGCTCAAATAACTATGGACCAAAACAACATGATGAAAAGCTAATACCTACAATTATAAGAAATGCTTTAAAAGGAAATCCAATTCCAATATATGGTGATGGAAAAAATATTAGAGATTGGTTATATGTACTAGATCACTGTAAGGGAATTGACCTTGTATATCACACAGGAAATAGTGGTGAAGTTTATAATATTGGTGGAAGAAATGAAAGAACAAATCTTCAGATAGTAGATAGAATTTGCACTATCTTAGATGAAGTTTATCCAATTTCACAAAATGCAGGATTTAAGATACAGGATTTAGGATATAGCAAGGAAAATAAAATCCCAAATCCTAAATCCCAAATCCAAAGTTATAAGGAACTTATAACTTTTGTAGAAGATAGAGCAGGTCACGATAGAAGATATGCAATAGATGCAAGTAAATTAGAAAACACTCTAGGCTGGAAAGCAGATGAAAACTTTGATAGTGGGATTGTGAAAACTATCGAGTGGTATTTAGAAAAATATGGGATAAAAAAATGAAATATCCAAAATGTACAATAATAGTATCTGTTTATAAAGATACAGAAAGTTTAGACTTTATTTTAGACTCTTTATCAAGACAAACTATTTTACCAAACGAAATTTTAATCTCAGAGGATTGCGAAAGCGATGAGATGAGAAATTATGTACAAATTGCAAGAGAAAAATATAAAAATCTTGATATTACACATCTATTTCAAAAAGATGATGGTTGGAGAAAAAACATAGCTTTAAATAGAGCTATTATGGCTTCAAAATATGAGTATTTGATATTTATAGATGGAGATTGTGTTCCTTTTGATAATTTTATAGAAAATCATGTATTACAAGCTGAAGAAAAGATTGTATTAGCTGGAAAAAGAGTTGAGCTTGGTGAAAAAATTACAGAAAAAATTCGTTCAAAAAAGCTTCCTATATCAAAATTAACTAATCACTATTGGAGATATTTAATCCCTTTAGTAAAAGATAAAACACGGCATCTTGAAGATATTTTACATATATCACATAAATCAATTTTTGCAAAAAAGATTAAAAGAAAAGTTAGATATATTATTGGTTGTAACTGGTCCGCATATAAAGAAGATATTTTAGCTATAAATGGATTTGATGAAACATACAAATTGCCATCAGTTGGGGAAGATATAGATTTAGGTTGGAGATTTAGAGGGCTAGGAATAGAACTTAAATCTTGTAAGCATAATGCAAATTTAGTACATTTGTATCATAAAAAAAGATTTAATCCAGATATTTTAAAAGTAAATGATGAGATTTTAAAAAAGAATTTTGCTCAAAATAAATTTTTTTGTGATAACGGGATTATTAAAAAGGATAAATAAAGTTTAATGGATAAAATAATTTCTAATATTTATAAAAGATTACAAAAATTAGCTAATTTTTCTCTTTTTATCTTGATGTTGCTTTTGGTTTTTTCAACACCATTTGGATGGCAAGTAGGAAGGAAAATTATAAATATAATGTTTTATGTTTGGATAGTAACATTAAATTTTAAATATATTTATTACTACATAAAGAATAACAAAGCTATTTTACTTTTAATGTTATTGACTTTTTGGATTACAATTAGTAGTTTTTTAGTAGAATCACAAGACTATGAAAACTATAGTATTTATATAAAATATTTTTTATTACCTATTTTGATAATTGTAACTTCTATTAAAAAAGAGTATATACAGTATTTGATTAGTGCATTTTTATTGGGTATGTTTATAAACGAAATAATATCTTATGGAATGTATTTTGGGTACATAAAAGGCACTTTGTTTGGATTTGTTTTAAATGGAAATCATTTAAATCCCGTGCCATTTCTATCAACTCATATGCAGTACACAATATATTTATCGTTTGCTATTGTTTTATCTTTTTTTACATTTTTTAAATCAAAAAATATAGTTATGAAAATAATTATTACAATTTTTACAATTACTATGATAATTAATATATTTTTAACTGTAGGAAGAACAGGACAATTTACACTTCTTATGACTTCGTTATTTCTAACAGCAATATATTTTAAAGATAATGTAAAGTATGTAATATACAGTTTAATTTCAATATCAATAGTATTTATTTTGGCTTTTAATTTTAGTTCAAATACAAATACTAGATTAAAACAAGGATATGCTGATATTGAAAAAATAATTAAACAAAATAATTATGAATCTAGTTGGGGAATTAGATTGTCTTCTTATATTTTAATTCCTGATATTATAAAAGATGAAAGATTTAATCCTTTATATGGAATGGGATATTGCCAAGTAAATAATACAATTATGGATATTCAGCTAAAAAAATTTGGAGAGAATAGTGCTTTTGTTAGTACTTTTGGATATCTACATAATGCTTATATTTCAATGCTAGCTGGAACTGGTTTTGTAGGTTTTGCAATATTTATGATATTCTGGATTTACCTATTTTTTATAAAAATTGAAGATGAATATTTAAATTTTGTTAGATATGCAAATATGTTTGTTGTAACCTTTCAGGGAGTTTCAAATGAGTTGTTTTGGCAACATGAAATAATGCTTCTTAGTGCAATATTTATTGCTATTATTGTATTTGTAAGTACAAAAAAATAGGAGTTTAAATGAATAGCTTAATTTCAATTGCTATGTGCAGTTACAATGGTGAAAGATTTATAAAAGAGCAGATAGATTCTATTTTACTTCAAAGTTATACAAATTTTGAATTAATTATTGTTGATGATGGTTCAAAAGATAATACTATAGAGATTTTAAAAGAGTATGAAAATAAAGATAATAGAGTTAAGATTTTTCAAAATGAAAAGAATTTAGGTTTTGTGAAAAACTTTGAAAAAGCAATCAGTCTTTGTAGTGGTGAATATATTGCACTTGCAGATCAAGACGATATTTGGAAAAAAAATAAATTAGAAATTTTTTTAAATGAAATTGGAGAAAATTTATTAATATATTCAGATGCAATATTGATTGATCAACACTCAAATGAGATAGGAAAACAGCTTATAAGACCGAATGGAAATTTGGTAAAAGGAAAATGTAATAAAGCATTTATATATTATAACTGTGTATCTGGAAATACATTAATGTTTAAAAAAGAGATAGTAAAAGATATTTTACCAATACCTGAAAAAATTACATTTCATGATATTTGGATAGCATTTATAGCTTCTACATTAGGGACAATTGCATTTACTGAAGATTCTTTAACATACTATAGAAGATATAGTGAACAAGTTACAAAAGATACAGAAAAAGAGTATAAAACAATTTTTGATAGGTTAAAAAAGAAAGAAAATTCTTATTTGCTTCATGCAAAAAACTTAGTAAATTATTGTCAAGAGTTTAGAAAAGTAAAAAATATTGATGAAAATATGAAAAATATTTTAGATATTTTTATAGAGCATTATTTAAATTATGAAAAAGGTTACTTTAATTTTAAAATGAAAGAATGTTTAGAAACATATAAAGATGAGTTATTTGCAATAAAAAGAGAAAATACTAGAAATAGATACATAAAAAGATACTCTTCAAAAAATAAATTATTGAAAATTCTTTTTTATTCAATATGAAATAGGCAAATAAATGATAAATATAGATGTGTCTTTTATTGCAATTAATTATAATTCTTCAAGTTATACGATAGAGCTTTTAAAATCTATTATTGAAAATACAAAAGATATAAATTTTGAAATAATTATAGTAGATAATGCTTCAAAAGATGAAGACTTAGATACTTTAAAAGAGTTTATAAAAGAAAAAAAAGAGATAGAATTAATAGAAAATAGGCTTAATAGTGGATTTTCAAGTGGAAATATGCTAGGGGTTAATAGTGCGAATGGAAAGTACTATTTTTTTATAAATAATGATTGTAAACTCTTAAATAATAGTGCAAAAATTTTAAAAGATTTTTTAGATGAAAATAAAGATGTAGCTTTAGCCACAGGAAAAGTTCTTGATGAAAATGGTAAATTTTCATCATCATATAAACAATTTCCACATTTAGTAAAAGAGCTATTTGGAAATAGTATTCAAAGAGCTATTTCAAAAAACAAATTTCCTAGCAATAAAATAAACCTTCAAGAAAACTCTCAAGTTGAGGTTGTAAGTGGTTCTTGTATGTTTTTTGATTCAAATGTCTTTAATGAAATTGGTGGATTTGATACAGTTTTTTTCTTATATTGTGAAGAAGAGGATATTTGTAAGAGAGTTTGGGATTTTGGGAAAAAAGTTTATTTTGTACCAAAAGCAGAAGTTTTTCATAAGGCTGGTGGTAGTACAGAAAAAAGTTTTGAGATTGAAAGAGAGTTTTATATCTCTTATTACCATTTACTGGATAAGCATTATTTTATTGGAAATAAGGTATTATTAAGGTTCATTTTAGGGATAAAACTATTTTTAAGAGTATTTAAAAGGAAAAATGGAAGAAATATTTTTCTTTCATACCTTAGTGGCTTTTCAAGAAAAAATAGCTTGAGATATAGACAAAAAATAAAAGGATAAAATATAAATGCTTTTCAATTCTTATGAATTTATCTTCATATTTTTACCAATTACCTTTATAATATATTTTTATCTAAATAGTAAAAGGCTTGTATTAGCTGCAAAGATATTTTTAGTACTTGCTAGTTTGTTTTTCTATGGATACTGGAACTATATTTATGTACCTTTGATATTATTATCTATATTTGTAAATTATGGTGTAGGTATTTCTTTAGTAAATAGTGAGCAAATAAAGAGAATAAAAGGGATTAAAAAAATATCTAGTAAAACAATTCTTACTTTTGGAATAGTTTTTAATCTAGGACTTTTGGGATACTTTAAATATACAGATTTTTTCCTAGAGAACTTTAATGGTATATTTGGAACAAATATTCCATTACCACATATTGTTCTTCCTATTGGTATTAGCTTCTTTACATTTACTCAAATAGCATTTTTAGTAGATGCATATAGAAAGGAAGCTAAAGAGTATAATATTTTTAACTATATGCTTTTTGTTACATACTTCCCACATCTTCTAGCTGGTCCAATTTTACATCATAAAGAGATGATGCCTCAATTTGCATCTAAGTATAACTATATTAAAAATTATAGAAATATAGCTTTAGGTCTGTTTATCTTCTCTATTGGACTATTTAAAAAAGTAGTTATTGCAGATACTTTTGCAGTTTGGGCAAATGCAGGGTTTGATACAGCTACAAGCTTAAACCTAATAGAAGCTTGGGCTACAAGTCTAAGTTATACTTTTCAACTATACTTTGATTTCTCAGGTTACACAGATATGGCAATAGGAATATCACTTTTATTTAATATAAAACTACCTATTAACTTTAACTCTCCATATAAAGCTCTTAGTATTCAAGACTTCTGGAGAAGATGGCATATTACACTATCTAGGTTTTTAAGAGATTATTTGTATATTCCATTAGGTGGTAATAGAAAAGGAAACACAAGAACTTATATAAACCTAATAACTACTTTTTTACTAGGTGGTTTATGGCATGGAGCTGGATGGACATTTATAGTTTGGGGATTGCTTCATGGTATTGCTCTTTCAATTCATAGAGCTTGGCAAAGCTTAGGATTTAAACTAAATAAAATCCTAGCTTGGTTTATTACATTTAACTTTATAAATATAACTTGGATATTTTTTAGAGCAAAAGACTTTGAGAGTGCTATGAAAGTATTAGGAAGTATGTTTAGCTTAGATAATGTTGTATTACCAGAAAAATACTTTAAGTTTTTAGCACAATATAATGAAGTATATTTTAAGTATGGTTCAGTGTATAGTGATATATTAGGAAAAGATAATACAACAGTATTTATAATATTAGGATTGATTTTAGTTTTAGCTTTTAAAAATAGTATGGAAAAAATGGTTGGTTTCAAAACAAGTTATTTTAATTTAGCATTAGCATTTTCATTTATAATATATTCAATATTTCAGCTAAATAAAATTTCAGAATTTTTATATTTTAATTTTTAAGGTATGATATGAATAACAAATTATGGATAAAACTTTTAATAGGATTTTTAATACTTATATTAGGAGCTATATCTTTTTTTAATTATATTGTTGACCCTTATGGTATCTATAAGACTAGTTATTTTCCTGACAAACCAAAGGATAGTACACAAGCTAGGCTTATAAAAGCTGTTAAATTAAATGAATTAAAACCAGTTTCAATTGTAGTTGGAACTTCAAGAGCTGATATGGGAATAAATCCAGAACATAAATATTTTGAGAAACCTTCTTATAATACTTCACTACCTGGTTCTTCAATATATGAAATTAAGTTTTATATTAAAAATGCAATATTTAATGGTAATTTAAAACATATTTTGTTAGTTGCTGATTGGAGAATGTTTAATGATAATATAAAAAAGGTTAATGAACTTGAGAGCTATTTTAAGAACTTCAATCCTTATGGATATTTATTAAATATGAAAACTTTGGAAGATAGCTATTATACATTCAATAATCAAGGGCAAAAAAGTATGTATTTGCCAAACGGATTATTAAGTGACGTTCATATGGGGATTTATGTTAAACAATCTGGTGGACATTTATCATTGATGAATAAAGATGATAATTTTTATTACTCTTTATTTCCAAAAAGCAATAATATTTATATAGGAACAAATAGAAATTCTTTTGATGATTTTAAAGAGATTTTAAAATTATGCTATGAAAATAATATTAAGTTAGATATAGTTTTTGGACCTTCTCATATTAGGCTTTGGGAGGCGTTTTCTCACTATCATGATATAAATATTTGGTATAAGTGGAAAAAAGATGTAGTTTTAGCTGTTGAAGAGATGGCAAATAAAGAGAATAAAACTCCATATAAAGTAATGGATTTTTCAGTTTATCATGAATTAACAGCTGAAAAAGTTCCTGTAGATAAAGATATAGAAATGAAATATCACTTTGAATCTAGCCACTACAAAAAAGAGTTAGGAAATATTGTTCTTGACAGGCTTTTAGATATTTCACCATATAGAGATTTTGGAGTAGAACTAAATAGTCAAAATATAGATGCTCATATAGAAAAATTAAAAGTAGATAGAGTAAAGTTTATAGATATAGAAGCTTATAAAAAAGAGGTATTTGGTGATTAAAGTTCTAATAATAGGAGAAAATTATGTTATTTAATAGTTACGAATTCATATTTTTATTTTTACCAATTACCTTTATAATATATTTTTATCTAAATAGTAAAAGGCTTGTATTAGCTGCAAAGATATTTTTAGTACTTGCTAGTTTGTTTTTCTATGGATACTGGAACTATATTTATGTACCTTTGATATTATTATCTATATTTGTAAATTATGGTGTAGGTATTTCTTTAGTAAATAGTGAGCAAATAAAGAGAATAAAAGGGATTAAAAAAATATCTAGTAAAACAATTCTTACTTTTGGAATAGTTTTTAATCTAGGACTTTTGGGATACTTTAAATATACAGATTTTTTCCTAGAGAACTTTAATGGTATATTTGGAACAAATATTCCATTACCACATATTGTTCTTCCTATTGGTATTAGCTTCTTTACATTTACTCAAATAGCATTTTTAGTAGATGCATATAGAAAGGAAGCTAAAGAGTATAATATTTTTAACTATATGCTTTTTGTTACATACTTCCCACATCTTCTAGCTGGTCCAATTTTACATCATAAAGAGATGATGCCTCAATTTGCATCTAAGTATAACTATATTAAAAATTATAGAAATATAGCTTTAGGTCTGTTTATCTTCTCTATTGGACTATTTAAAAAAGTAGTTATTGCAGATACTTTTGCAGTTTGGGCAAATGCAGGGTTTGATACAGCTACAAGCTTAAACCTAATAGAAGCTTGGGCTACAAGTCTAAGTTATACTTTTCAACTATACTTTGATTTCTCAGGTTACACAGATATGGCAATAGGAATATCACTTTTATTTAATATAAAACTACCTATTAACTTTAACTCTCCATATAAAGCTCTTAGTATTCAAGACTTCTGGAGAAGATGGCATATTACACTATCTAGGTTTTTAAGAGATTATTTGTATATTCCATTAGGTGGTAATAGAAAAGGAAACACAAGAACTTATATAAACCTAATAACTACTTTTTTACTAGGTGGTTTATGGCATGGAGCTGGATGGACATTTATAGTTTGGGGATTGCTTCATGGTATTGCTCTTTCAATTCATAGAGCTTGGCAAAGCTTAGGATTTAAACTAAATAAAATCCTAGCTTGGTTTATTACATTTAACTTTATAAATATAACTTGGATATTTTTTAGAGCAAAAGACTTTGAGAGTGCTATGAAAGTATTAGGAAGTATGTTTAGCTTAGATAATGTTGTATTACCAGAAAAATACTTTAAGTTTTTAGCACAATATAATGAAGTATATTTTAAGTATGGTTCAGTGTATAGTGATATATTAGGAAAAGATAATACAACAGTATTTATAATATTAGGATTGATTTTAGTTTTAGCTTTTAAAAATAGTATGGAGTTTAGGGCAATATTTTTTAAACGACCATATATATATTCGATTATTTTTGCAATAATTACATTTTTTACTATTTCAAATATGTCCAAATATACAGAATTTTTGTATTTTAACTTTTAGGGTGAGCTTATGAATAGATTTAAAAAAATATTTTATATTTGGTTAGTTTTAGGTTTGATTATAATATCTTTTCATCCAATTTTATATTATATGTATGTGGGAAAGGTTTTTCCAAAAGATTTTAGTATAGTTGGGGATTTAGCAAGAACGACATATTCTGTCGATTTAATAGATAAAAGATTTAATACAATAGATTTACCAAAACAACATATAAAAAATAGTAGCTATAGTGGCGAGAACATTGATTTTATTACTATTGGGGACTCTTTTTCAGATGGAGGAGCTGGTGGCTTGAATACATATTATCAAGACTATATAGCAAGTATTTATAATGTTTCTGTGATGGATATAAAAATGTTTAGAAATAGTAAAAATTATATTGAAACTATTTACGGGCTACTTAATTCAGGTAAGCTAGAAGAAAAAGGAGTTAAGTATATATTAATTGAATCCGTTCAAAGAAGAGCTTTGGAAAGGTTTGCAGTTAGTGATATAAATACAAAAAATAACAAATATGAAGAAGAATTATTTATAGTAAAAAAACACAAAGATATACACAAAAATATAGATAAAATAAAACCAACTGACAACTTATCTATGTTTGAAATAATCTCTAATTTATTTTCAAAATCGACCCAAGATGAAATAAGTATTATAAATAACCTAAATCAGAATGCACTTGTGTATAATTTAAAATTTAAGATTAAAGGTTATGGAAAAATGTCTCCTCATGTCTATAGAGAAAAATTAAGCAAAGAATTATTTTCTACAAATATCTCAGATAATTTATTATTTTATGATGAAGATTTAAAATATTTGAAATTAGAGAATAGGGAAAATATAGAATTATTAAATGAAAATTTTAATAATCTAGCTAAAGCTTTACAAGAAAAAAATATAAAATTAATATTTATGCCAGCTGTTGATAAATATAATCTTTACAGACCATACATTATAAGTAATATTTATCAAGAAAGTATATTTTTTGAATATTTAGATACATTAAAAAAAGATTATATTTTTATAAACACAAAAGCAATTTTGTCAAAAGAGCTTGAAAATGGAGAGAAAGATATTTTTTATGTTGATGATACACACTGGAGTTATAAAGCTAGTGAATCAATAATAAGAAATGATTATTTTAATAAAATTTTTAATTAAATTTAATTTGGTATTTCCATGCTCCAATAAATATTTTCTTTAATTATTTTGGCTGGAATTCCAGCCAAAATAGAGTTTTTTGCATATTCTCCTTTGCTTACAATAGAGGACATCGCAACAACACTATTTTCATTAATAGTAACACCTTTAAGTATTTTTACATTTTGTGATAACCAAACATTATTTCCTATAAAAATATTCTTACTCGGGTTTAATAAAACTCCAGTTTGATTATATATAGAATGACCATCATTGTTCCGTATTTCTATTCCATGAGCAAAAAGGTTATTGTCTCCAATTTGTATACTACTATTATTACCTGCACAAACTATTTGAGCTTCACCTATTTTGGTATTTTTACCCAGTTTTACGCTTAAATTCTCGCCGATTATAATAATGGTTAGATTTCTAATATGACAATTTTCTTCTATGATTAGTTTATTGTTATTTCCACTTATATTAATATTTATTTTTTTTAAATTAGATTTACCTATTTGTAATATGTTATTTATTCCATTTACTAAAATTTTAGATTTTTTGAGTCTATGCTCTATATTTATAGAGTTATTAGATATAACTTTAAAATAGTTCTTTATTTGGAATAATTGCATTATTTTCATAATTTCTCCAACATATATTTTATTTCTTCAAACTGCTTTTCGCTATCAAAAAATAAGTTAGCTTTACTTTTCCCACTTAAAGCTAATTTATTTTTAAATTCACTGTTATTTACTAATAAAGTTAATTTCTCACACAAATCATTGCTATTCATACTTTCAAACAAAAGCCCAGTTTTTTCGTCATCTATTATTTCAAGAGGTCCTCCACTATTACTTCCTAAAACACAAATGCCACATTTCATAGCTTCAATTAATACTAGTCCAAAAGTCTCTTTTTTTGTAGCAAGTACAGCACAATCTGCAATTTGCATAAAATCTGTTGGATTTGATACAAAATTTGTAAAAATATCATTTGAATATTTTGATTTTAACTCTTCAAAATATCTCTCATCCATGTAATGCCCAATAATTAATGCTTTTGTATTTATATTTTTTTTTCTTAATTTTTCGACAGCTTCAAGTACAATATGTTGTCCTTTCGCTTCTTCAACTCTGCCAACAATACAAACTATAAATTCATCTTTTATATTTAACGAGTCTTTTAAACTGTTTTTTTCTTCATTTGATAAAAATTTTGGTGTATTCGCCCCAATATACGAAATTTCTATCTTAGGTCGTATATCTTTTGGTATAAATTTTTCAAGTTGTTCTTTTACAAGATTTGTAACAGCTATTATCATATCAATATTTTTATATAAAAATTTGTGATAAAAATCACTTTTAAACCTTGTCATATGCATATGTCTTGTTTGAACAATTTTTGGTTTTCTTTTTGAAAGTATTTTTGCTAAAACAACAGTTGGAATATCTTTTGTCCAATGAAGATGTATAATATCTATTTGTTCTTTATCTATAATTTTTGCAAGTTTAAAAAAACCAATTTTTGAAAGTTCAAAGTATTCTATTTTCTCGCTATCAAATATATTTTTTAGTTTTGATTCTTTATTTATTACAGCTGGTGAATTTAAATATTTTGTAATATTTTTCATATATAGTTCTAACCCACCTAAATCAGGGGATAAACAAATTTCTAGTATTTTTTTCATCTATTACTTTCTTTAAAAATGGTGTCAATTTTACTTTTAATATAGTTAAATTTAAATTAAAAGCAAGATTTCGATAAAATCTACTTTAAATACAAAAAAGGTTTTATTTTGCCAAAGTTCAAATATGAGATAAACAAAGATTTTATATCTTACAAAGATTTTTTACTAAATATAAAAAACTATTTCCAAAATAGTTCAAACTCTATTCATAAAGCAAGAAATGAGATAAAAGTAATAAGTCATTTAAATGAAAATTTAGTTGTAAAATCTTTTAAAGTTCCAAATTTTTTAAATAAAATAATTTATACTTTTTTCAAAAATTCAAAGGCAAAAAAATCTTATGATTATGCACTAAAAATTGGCTCTTTTACCCCAAACCCAATAGGATATATAGAGTTTTATGAAAACTCAACTTTAGATGAAAGCTATTTTGTAAGTGAACATTTTGCTTATGATTACACTATACGAGAGCCACTTTTAGATGAAAATTTTCCAAAAAAAGAGCAGATTTTCAAAGCATTTGCACACTTTTCACACTCGCTACATGAAAATGAGATTTATCATCTTGATTTTAGTCCAGGGAATATTTTGATAAAAGAGGAAAATGAAGAGTTTATATTTAAAATTGTAGATATAAATAGAATGAAATTTAGACCTCTTTGTAATAATTTAAGAATGCAAAATTTTTGTAAACTTTGGGCAAAAGATGAAGATTTAAAAATAATAATTAAAGAGTATGCAAAAATATCTGGAACAGATGAAAAAATAATGATAGAAAAAGCTTTAAAATATTCACACAAACATAAAGCAAAAATAAATTTCAAAAAAAGAATAAGAGGACAAAAAGTTGTTGATTGAATCTCAACTTACAGAATTCAAACAAATCTGGAAAGATGAATACCTAAAAACCATCTGTGCTTTTGCAAATGGTGATGGTGGAGTTTTATATATTGGATTTGATGATTTTGGAAATATTGTGGGGCTTGAAAATCTTAAAGAGTTGGTAGAAATATTGCCAAATAAGATAAACAATAGATTAGGAATTATTGTTGATATTTTTATTGATAATGGGGATAATAAAGATTTTTTAAAAAAACTAAACCTTTTTGATAAACCACACCCTTCAAAACCATTTAATCCAACAATGGCAAAAATTTTTTATCTATGTGGATTTATAGAAAATTGGGGAAGAGGTACAAATAATATTATAAACAGATGTTTGGAATATGGTTTGCCTAAGCCAACTTTTGAGTATGAATGGGAAGCAGTAGTAACTACATTTTATAAAACTACCCAAAAGACTACCCAAAAGACTACCCAAAAGACTACCCAAAAGACTACCCAAAAGAGTACAAAAGAGAGAATATTGGAATTTTTAACTTCAAATAACAAAATGACTAGAGAAGATTTATCGCTTAATATTGGGGTAACATCAGATACAATAAAACATCATATTGCAAATTTACAAAAAGAGAATAGGTTAAAAAGAGTTGGTGGAAGAAAAGATGGATTTTGGGAAGTAATAGAAGAAAAAGGAGAATGATTTGTTGATTAGTGTTATGTACCATCATGTAAATAGTGATAGATGTTCAAATGATTTGGCTATTTTTGAAGAGCATTTAAAATATATAAAAGAGAATTTTGTATCAGTTTTTCCAGGTGAAAAAGTAGAGAAAAACTCAATTTGTCTTACTTTTGATGATGCTTATGCTGATTTTTATTTTCTTATTTTTCCACTACTGAAAAAATATAATCTAAAAGCACTTTTGGCAATTCCGTCAAAATATATTTTAGAAGATACTGATGAATTGCCAGAAAATAGAATGAATTTTGAGCATAATGATTTGTTTATAAATTATGAAAAAGCAACTTTTTGTACATATAAAGAGCTTAAAGAAATGCGTGATAGTGGGCTTGTAGAGTTTGCTTCGCATTCGCATTCACATATAAATTTACTTGAAAATGAAGTGGATTTGAATTTAGAACTAAGAGTTTCACAAGAGATTTTGGAAGAAAAACTGGGTGTAAAAGTGGATAGTTTTGTATTTCCTTTTGGAAAATATAATCAAAGCATTTTAAAAGAGGCGAAAAAATATTACAAATACAATTTTAGAATAGGAAATGCAATTCACAAAGATTTCTTTGGAATAAATGGTGCTATATATAGAGTAGATGGAGATGGTTTAAAAAGTGCAGATGAGATTTTTAAACTAAGTAAAATTTTAAAATATAAGTTTAAAGCATTTACAAAAAAGTTGGGTAATAAATGAATATAAGTGTAGTTGTATTAGCAAAAAATAATGAAAAAACTATAGAAAAAACTCTTCAAAGTTTAGTTGGTTTTTCTGATGTAGTAGTTTATGATAATGGCTCAATAGATAAAACAATAGATATTGCAAAAAGGTTTTCAAATGTAAATTTAGTGCAAGGAGAGTTCAAAGGATTTGGTTGGACAAAAAATAGGGCTGCTAGTTTTGCCTTAAATGATTGGATTTTGATAATTGATAGTGATGAGGTTGTTGATAGTGAGCTTTTTTCTATACTAAAAAGCAAAAACTTAGATGAAAAAACTGTTTATAGACTAAATTTCAAAGCATTTTACAAAGATATTCAAATAAAGCATTGTGGTTGGAATAATCAAAAAATAAAAAGACTATATAATAGAAAAATAACTTCTTATAACTCAAATGATGTTCACGAAGATATTATAACTGATGGTTTAAAAATGGAAGAACTGAAGGGAAATGTGGAACATTATAGCTATCATACAATTTCAGAATTTATAATAAAAGCAGATAGATACTCAACACTTTTTGCACAAAATAATGTGGGGAAAAAATCTTCAAGCCCTGCAAAAGCATTTTTTAATGGACTTTATTCATTTATAAAAACATATATTTTTAAGCAAGGGTTCAAAGATGGATATGTGGGATTAATCATAGCTTTTTCACATATGGTTACAAACTTTTATAAATATATAAAACTTTATGAAGCAAATCTTGAGTTAAAAAGAAAGAGATTTTAAATCTATTTGGAGATAAATGAAAAATAAAATTATAGTTCAAGAGCAAACAATTACAATAATGGAAGATGATTATATTTGTCTTACAGATATAGCAAGAAGTAAAAATAGTGATGAACCAAAAGATGTAGTGAAGAATTGGTTACGAAATAAAAATACTATTGCTTTTTTGGGGCTTTGGGAAAAAATAAATAATCCAAATTTTAAAGGGGTCGAATTCGACTCCTTTTTAAATGAAGCTGGATTTAATAGCTTTACTCTATCTCCTACAAAATGGTGTGAAAAGACTTCTGCTATTGGGATTTTTACAAAGCTAGGGAAAAATGGTGGAACTTATGCACACAAAGATATAGCATTTGAGTTTGCTTCTTGGGTAAGTGCAGAGTTTAAATTATATCTTATAAAAGAGTTCCAAAGACTTAAAAATGATGAGATAGAGAAACAAAAGCTAGGTTGGGATATAAAAAGAACTTTGGTAAAGATGAACTATCATATACATACAGATGCTATAAAAAATAATCTAATCCCACCAAATATAGCTAAAAATAAAATATCTTTTATATATGCAAGTGAAGCTGATTTATTAAATATTGCACTTTTTGGAAAAACAGCAAAACAGTGGAGTGAAGAAAACCCAAAACTTGAAGGAAATATGAGAGATTATGCTACAGCTGAACAGCTTGTTGTGTTAGCAAATCTTGAAAACTTAAATGCAGAGTTTATAAAAAGTGAAATGAAAGCTGAAGAAAGGGTTGTGAAGCTAAACCAAATCGCTATTGAGCAACTACAACTACTATTAAATTATTCAGCTAAAAATATAGGAAAATTAGAATGAATCTACTTATAACAAGACACGATAAAATAGGTGATTTTTTAGTAACTTTGCCACTTTTTAAAGCTATAAAAGAGCAGTATCCTAGTACAAAATTAACAGCACTTGTAAGCAAAATAAACTTTGATTTTGCAAAGAGTTTAGATTTTATTGATGATGTGATTTTATATGATAAAAACGATTTAAACAGCACTTTAGAAGAGATAAAAAGAAGAAAGTTTGATGCAAGTATCTCTTGTTATATAGATACTTCTTTAGGGAAAATACTATTTAAAAGTGGAATAAAAAAAAGAGTAGCCCCTGCAACAAAAATTGCACAAATATTTTTTAATAAGCGAATAAAACAGCGAAGAAGTAAGGTGGAAAAAACAGAGTGGCAATACAATCTTGATTTAGCAAAGACTATATTTCCAGAGATAAAACTTTCATTTACAAGACCTATTTTAAATCTTGATATAAAAAAAGAGAAAAGAGTTATTTTCCATGCTGGATTTGGTGGAAGTAGTGATGGAAACCTAAGTTTGGATGATTATTTAAATCTTGCTAGAAGTATTAAAGATAGCTCTTATGAGATAGTTTTTTCTTTTGGACCAGATGATACTAAAACAAAAGAGTATATAGAAGAAAAACTAGATTTTAAAGCTACTATTTATAACTCAAAAGGCACTTTACTTGATTTTACAAAATATATAGCAAGTTCAACTTTATTTGTAAGCACTTCAACAGGACCCATGCATCTTGCAGGTGCCTCAAACTCAAAAACTTTATCATTTTTTGGTGATAGCTTATTTGCAAGTAGTAAAAGATGGGCAACAATAAGCGATGATAATTTACAAAATAACTTTATGTTAAATGCAAATTACACTAAAGAAGATTATTTAAAAATAGAAGAAAGATTAAAAGAGATTTTAGATGAAAAATAGCCATTTTGTTTGGGATAATTGTTCAGATCAACCACATATTATAAAAGATAGAGATTTTAAAAAAGCTATGAGAAAGAAAAATATTGATGATTACACCAAAATGTTTTTGTCTTCTATTCTTATTTTACCAATTTCAATTTTGTTTATGAAGTTTTTTCGAGGAAAAGTTGAGGTTTCAAATGCTGATTTTATAGGACTTGGGGTAAATTTAGATAAAGATGATGGCAAAAACACTCAGCAAGAACTTATTGAAGAGTTAGGAGTAAAAAATCTTATTATTAGAATTCCTCTTTGGGATATAAAAAATATTGATTTATATGTAGAGTTTGCAAAAAGTTTTAATACAAAATCAAAGAAAAATATTTTAATAAATGTAATACAAAATATTAAAAATATTGATGAAGATGGTGCATTAGAAGGTAAATTTGATTTAGTATTTAGTAAATTTAAAGATATTTCAGATGAATTTCAAATAGGAACAACTATAAATAGATTAAAATGGGGATTTGTATCTGTAAAACACTATTTTGAATTTTATGAAATAGCACAAAATTTAAGAGATGAAAAATACCCAAATATCAAGCTTCTAGGACCTTCAGTTATAGATTTTGAATACTACTACAATGTTCGAGCTATGTTCAATCTAAAGAAAATAAAATATGATATAACTTCAGCCTTGCTGTATGTGGACAGACGAGGAAGCCCAAAAAACACTCAATATGGAATATTTGATTTGAGAAATAAGATAGATTTACTTTTTGCTTTGGTTAAACTAAGCCCAAAAACTTCAAGTGATGATATTTATATAACTGAGACAAATTGGCCTATCAAAAATACTAGCCCTTATGCACCAACAAGTGAAAAAGAGTGTGTAAGTTGTGAAGACTACACAAAATATATGAAAGAGTATTTTGAAATTGCAAAAAAAAGTGGCAAAATCAAAAGAGTTTATTGGCATCAGTTAATAGCTCCTGGTTATGGTTTGGTTGATAATAGAGATGGAAAAATTGTAAAATATCCACAATATTATGCTTTTAAAGAGTTATTGAAAATTTGATGGCTATTATAAAACTATATTCTTTCACTAAGGCTTCACGATGGGTAGCCCCAAATTTTGAAAACAAAATTTGACCATATCGTTGCAAAACCGTTCAAGAATATGTTTTATAAAATGAGATAAACAAAATGATAAAAGAGAAAAAATGAAAATATTTATTGAAATTCCAACTTGGCTAGGAGATGCAATTATGGCAACTCCAGCAGTTCAAAATATTATAAAAACATATCCTAGTGCAAAAATCACACTTTTAGGCTCGTATGTTTCAACACAAGCTTATGAGGGTTATTCTAATATTGAAAAAGTGTTAATAGATGATACAAAAAAAGGTGGAAATAGATATAAAAACCTAATAAATCTTGCCAAAAGTTTAGGAAAATTTGATTTAGCAATCTCTTTTAGAAGAAGTTTTTCATCACGATTTTTGCTATTTTTTATAAAGGCAAAAAAGAAATTTGGCTACAAAAGACTTACAAAAAAAGAGATACATCTTGCTATTAGATATAATGATTTTGTAAACAAAGTTTTAAATCTAAAAAATGAAGTAGGGGATTTGAAACTATATTTTACACCTTTTTCTTACTCTAAAAAAACTTTAGGAATAAACCCAGGGGCAACTTATGGAAGTGCCAAAAGATGGTATCCAGAAGAGTTTGCTAAAGTTGCTATAAGTTTATCTTCAAAGTATGATATTGTTATTTTTGGAGGACCTAGTGAGATTGATATGGCAAATGATATTGAAAAAGAATTAGTAAAAAATGGTATTTCAAATTACCAAAATTTAGCAGGAAAGACTACAATTCCTGAACTTATAGAGAAAATTGCAGGATTAGATTTGTTTATCACAAATGATAGCGGTCCTATGCATATTGCAGCTGCATATAAGGTTAAAACTGTAGCAATTTTTGGACCAACAAAACAAACAGAAACAAATCAGTGGAGAAATGAGAAAAATGGCTTAATTGTAAGTAAAAATCTATCTTGTATGCCTTGTATGAAAAGAGTTTGTCCACTAAAACATCACGATTGTATGAAGCAAATAAAAGCAAGTGATGTATTAGAGGCTATTAAAAAAGTAGAAAATTAATTCTACTTTTTATTTGTATAGCTTTTTATTATACATATCATCAAGAACATATATCAAAGACAAAGCCTCTTTTTCTAGTTCTTCATTTTTTTCTATAGGTTTTAATTTATTATCCTTATAAATATATGTTGAAGCTGGTAAATTAGGCACTAAAATAGCGACATAATCACCTTTTCTATAAGCATAAATTTCATCAAACAACATAAGATTTATATCTTTTTTTGTATCTTTAAATATTGAATTTCCCAAAATTGGATAAGATAAATCAATCCCTATTAAATCAAGTGCCGTTGCTAAAACATCAGCTTGAGAGCTAATTCTATGAAAAACTTGTGGCTCAATATCAGAGCTTATTATAATAGCTGGTATTTGAAACATATCAATAGGTACAATTTGGTCGCCATAAACTCTTACATTATGGTCTGCAACAACTACAAAAACAGTGTTTTTATAATACTCCTCTTGTTTTGCTAGTTCAAAAAACTTTCCTATTGCAAAATCTGCATATTTTATTGCATTTTCCACACTTCCTTTTGGAAGATTTTTTTCAAACTCTATTTTTCCATCAGGAAGTTCAAAAGGCATATGGTTTGATGAACTAAACATCACACTTACAAAGTTTTCATTGTTTTTAGAGTGGTTTTTAAATATCTCATTTGCTTTGATTACTAAATCTTCATCGCTTACACCCCAAGTGCTTTTAAAAATAGGATTTACATAATCTTTCTCTTCAATTACTTCATCAAAACCATTTCCTAAATACCAACTTTTCATATTATCAAATCTAGCTTCTCCACCATAAATAAAGCTAGATTTATAACCATAAGGTTTTAATAAACTTGCAATTGAGAAAAAATCTTGTTGAGATTTATTTCTTTTTAATACCTCATTTCCAGCTATTGGTAAAGTTCCACTAGTCAAAGCTGCAAGTCCTCTTACACTTCTTGTTCCATTTGAAAAAAGATTTGTAAACGCTAGACTATTTTTTGCTAAATTATCCAAATTAGGAGTTAGATTTGTTTTACCTATAAATCCAGTAAATTGAGCACCCATACTCTCTTGTATGAAAATCACAAGATTTTTTTTCTTTTGTTCTTTTAGATTAGTTTTTATTTCTCTATAAAATGGTCTATTTCTATCTTTGAAATCAACTCCTATAGCTTTTGAAGCATATAAATATGCTTCATCTAAACTCATTTTCCCATATTTTGAAACATCGCTTTCGCTCTTTTTGTATGAATAATAAGCATAACCTAAAGAGTGCAAAGAGTTTTTTGTAATCTCATTTATAACTCTATTTGCACTATATAAAGCATCAGAAATATTTACAGGTCTATGCCCTAAAGATGAACGAATTCCTAAAAACAGAACTAATAAAATAGGTAAAAGTAAGGCAACTCTTGAAAAATGATTTTGCTCAAAGACCTTTTCAAACTTTATAAAGTTTGATTTTAGATATAGTTTAATAGCAATAAATATCAAAATAAAAGCAACAATAAACTCCATTTTATAATCTTTGAAAAGTAAAGAAGTAACCTCTTTTGGATACTCTAAGTATTCAATAAATAGATAGTTTGGTCTTAAGTCATACTGTGCGAAAAATGGAAAACTCGCACACTCAATAAATAGAGCTAAAACTAAAAAGGCTAAAATATAGAAATTTAAAAATTTTGATATATATTTTGAAAATATTTTAGGACTTAAAGCCAAAAAAATTGTAGGAATAACCAAAATTATAGATATTGCTATAGTATCCATTCTTAAGCCATAAATAAATGTTAATAAAGACTCTTCAAATGAAATATCATCAAATCTATTAAAATAAATTATGTAAAAACAAGCTCTTCCGATAAAAAAAAGAGCAATAAAAAGTATATATACTTTTAATAATTCTCGAACTAGTTTCATAAAACCTCTTGAATTTAGATATAGTAAAAAAGCCAAATGATAATATTTTATTTGGCTTTTTTACAAATAATAGGAATTCCTAATATAATATTTTTTGGTTACAAAAAAAGAATTAACTTAATTCATTATCCACAATTTGACAAATTGTATGTTCAAAAAGTAGGTGCATCTCTTGAATTCTAGGAGTATCATCGCTTGGAACTATTAAGTTTATATCACAATGCTGATTCATAAGTCCACCATCACGCCCCGTTAATCCCAAAGTTTTACATCCCATATCTTTTGCTACCATTAGTGCATTTATTACATTTTTAGAGTTTCCAGAAGTTGAAATTCCAATAAGTAAATCTCCTCTTTGAGCTAATGCTTCAACTTGTCTATCAAAAACTCTATCAAATCCATAATCATTTCCAATAGCAGTTAATGCACTTGTATCTGTTGTAAGTGCAATTCCAGGTAAGCCTCTTCTTTCAGTCTTATATCTTCCTGTTAATTCAGCTGCAAAGTGTTGTGCATCACCTGCACTTCCACCATTTCCACAAATTAGAACTTTATTTCCATTTCTTAAAGTTTCAACTACTAATCTAGCAGCTTTTAAAAGTGGTTCTTGCATAGTTTCTATAGTTTTTTCAATAGTTTTTTGGTGTTCTAAAAACTCTTTAATTATCGCATTTTGCATTTTCTTCTATCCTTTTTATTGTATTTGTTGTACTTTTTCCATCTACAAATTGAACAAGTTTTAATTCATTTGCTATATCTTGTCCAACAACTTCTTTACCTTCATAATCTCCACCTTTTACTAAAACATGTGGTTTTATTAGTTTTATTAATTCATAAGGTGTCTCTTCTTCAAAAATAACCACATAATCAACACTCTCTAAAGATGCCAAAATATAAGCTCTATCATCTTGAGTGTTAATTGGACGACTCTCACCTTTTAATTTTCTCACACTACTATCAGCATTTAAACCTAGAATTAAAACATCTCCAAAGCTTTTTGCCTCTTGCAAATACTTTACATGCCCAACATGTAAAATATCGAAACATCCATTTGTAAATACTACTTTTTTACCTTGAGAGTGAAATTTTTGTGAAAGTTTTTCAATCTGTTCAAAAGTTTTTATATGACTTGTTGAACTTGATTTATTCAAACTTGACTCATATTCATAAATCTCATCAAGTGTTGCTGTTGCACTTCCTATTTTCCCTACAACAACTCCAGCTGCTAAATTTGCAAAGTAGAGTGCTTTTTTAATATCAAGCCCACAAGATAAGGCAAAAGTAATAGAAGCAATTACCGTATCACCAGCTCCTGTTACATCAAAAACTTCTCTTGCAACTGTTGGACTAGAAAACAGTTTTTCATCAAAAATTGCAATTCCTTGCTCACTTAAAGTTATAAGCGAAACATCTAAATCACACTCTTTTTTTAATGTTTTTAAAGCATCAACTAAAGATTTTTCATCAACTATCTCTATATTTGTAGCTTCAATTGCCTCTTTTTTATTTGGAGTTAGAGTATAAGCACCTTTGTATTTACTAAAATCTTTTCCTTTTGGGTCAGCTAAAACTTTTACACCATTTTGATTTGCAATTTTTATAATATTTTGAGTTAAATTTGTAGTTAAAACACCTTTTTTATAATCAGATAAGATTATTGCATCATATTTTTTGATATTTTTTTCTAAAATGTCTAAAATTTTGCTTTCACTATCTTTACTAATATTTTCAACACTTTCACTATCATATCTAATAACTTGTTGATTAGATGCCATAATACGGCTTTTTTTAGATGTTTTTCTATTTTTTTCAATTACAAGTGAGTTTGAGTTTACTCCAATATTTTCAAGTAAACTTTTGAGTTCATTTGCAACACTATCATCTCCTAAAACACTAATAACTTCAACACTACTTCCTAGAGCTTTTAAGTTATTTATAACATTTCCAGCTCCACCCAAAGTTGAACTCTCTTTTTTTACATTTACAACTTGTACAGGAGCTTCAGGTGAAATTCTCTCACACGAACCCCACAAATAGTGGTCAATCATCAAATCCCCAATTACAAGGATATTTGGTTTTTTACTAATATCTATCATTTTATCTCTTCAGCAAACAATTTTTTAATCTCTGGAATATAAGCTTTTATTCCATCTTCAAGGCTAAATCTAGGCTCATAATCTAAAAACTTTTTAGTTGTTAAAATATTTGCTTCTGTAAAAAACTGATAAGAACCTACAAATGGATTTCCTATATACTCTTTTCCATTGTCTATCTCAAGCTCCTTTTGTAAAATATTTACTATATCTTCAAAGCTTCTTGCATTTCCAGTTCCTACATTATAAACCCCAGATTTTTTTGGTTTACAAGCTTTAATATTTGCTTGAATAATATCTTCAATAAAAATAAAATCTCGCAAAATTTTATCACTTCCTTCAAACAGTTTTGGAGTAAGCCCTTTTAAAATTTGGTGTCCAAACTGCACAACCATTGATGCAGTTTTATTTTTGAAAAACTCTTTTGGACCATAAACATTAAAATATTTTAATCCAACAATAGATATAGGTAAATCTTGTTTTAAATACTCATAAGTAATATTATCCATCATAACTTTTGAAAATCCATAAACATTGTTTGGTTTTTCAAAACCAACTTCAAATCTATCGCTATCTCCATAAGTTGCTGCACTACTTGCATAAACCATATTTGCTTTGTGTTTTATTGCAATTTTTAGTAAATCTTCATAAGCATTCACATTTGTTTTTATCATAATATCTTGTTCAATTGCAGTTGTATCAGATATTGCTGCTTGATGAAAAATATAATCAAATCTATAATCATTTTCTAGCGATTTTAGAAGTTTTTTATCATTTATATCGCCACTTATTACTGTTCCATTAAATCCAATTAGATTTTTAAAATGCCCAAAACTTTTTAAATTTCCATTTGAAAATGTTTCACCACTTCTAAAACAATCAAGAACAACAATTTTTGCTTCAGGATAGTTTTTTTGGAAATAAAAAGCTAGGTTTGAACCAATAAAACCAGCTCCACCAGTGATTAAAATTGTTTTTTTATTAAAATTTATATTATTGTATTTCATTTTTTGCCTTTATATATTTTAAGCTATCAAATAGATTTTTTGCTACAAAAAAATCACTATTTGAAGTTTTTTCTTCATCTATTAATATTTTATTTGCAATATTACCATTTTTTGCACACTCTATATCACTAATTTTATCTCCAATTAGCCAAGAGTTTTTTAAATCTATAGAAAAATCGTTTAAAGATTGTAAAATCATTCCATCTTTTGGTTTTCTACACTCGCAATTAACTTCAGGTGCATGAGGACAAAAATATACTTTTAGTATATTTATACCTTGTTTTTTAAACTCATCTAGCATAAAATTTGTAAGAGTTTGAAAATCTTCCAAACTATAATATCCTCTTCCTATTCCAGATTGATTTGTAACAACAATTATTTCATAACCTAATTCTACAAAAGTCTTACAAGCTTCAAAAACACCATCTATAAATTTGAAATTTGAAATTTGTGAAACATAGCCAAAATCTTCATTTATAACTCCATCTCTATCAAGATAGATTATCTTTTTTTTCATTTTAGAAATCCTTATAAAGTACAATATATAATAACATAAAGCAGTTTTAACTATAATAATGTTTTAAAAACTTAGGAAAAATTATGAGTAAAAAAACTATTTATTTTAAATCAAGTAATACTTTAATAAATAAAATAAGAAATAAAAGTGAAATAATAACTTTAAAAAAGCCATCATTTCTATCAAAACTTTTAAATAAAAAATATGAAGCCGATATATATTTTCATAGTGGAGCTTTGGATGATGAAGCTATGAATTGGATAAAAAACTCAAAATTTACTATTACAAACTCATTTTCTAATTTAAACTCTATTTTATCAAAAACAAAAATAAGCCAAGATAAGATAAAAGTAATTTACCCTAGTATAAATATAGAATTAAAAAATATTGAAGAGTTAAAAAATGACTACGTAAGTAGATTTAATCTTACTCCAAATACAAAACTTATACTATTTTATGCAAAAAATTTCAAAAACTCAGGCATAAAAGAGTTTTTAGATATTACTTCAAATTTAAGTTTTATAGATTTTAAATTAATTATTCTAGGAAGTAAACAACAGTTAAATGCACTGGATTTTACGCTTACAAAATATAAAAAGCTTGATGATAAGATTATAAAACTAGATGAAAACAATGAGATTATTGAAGATATTTTTCAAATTAGTGATATTTATCTTCTTCCAACTTATAATAAAAATATAGCTTCAAATGTTTTAAAAGCAATGTTTTGTTCTTGTGTAGTTTTTTCAACAGTAAATAATGATATAAAAGAGATTATAGATGTTTATGCAACAATGGAACACCCAAGTGACCCTAGCACACCTTTTAAATTAGATGCTATTTTGTTTGATGAAAATGAGCTAAATAATATAAAAGAGCAAAATAAAAAAATAGCTATGGAGATGAGTTTAGATAAAAATATTGAAAAGTTTAATGAGATTTTAGACAAGATTTAAATATAACTTAAGAAATTTAAGATACAATACGCAAATATTTTTCACTATATAAAAAGGAAGACAAATGTCAAGAAAATGTGCAATTTCTGGAAAAGGACCAATGGTTGGAAACAACGTAAGTCACGCTAAAAACAGAACAAAAAGAAGATTTTTACCAAATATTAGAACTGTAAGAGTTACATTAGAAGATGGAACTACTACAAAGCTAAGAATTTCTGCAAAAGAGTTAAGAACTCTTAAAAAACACTCATAATTAAGCACACAAAGTGCTTATATGAGCTTCTTCACGAAGTTTAAAAAAATTTTTGGCTGGGAACTTAAGACAGCCAGACCCCAGTACGATTTAGACCCACTAATCTATTCAAAACTAAAACCTCTAAGATTACCATTAATACTTATACAGCTTCTTATGATGATAGGAACTTTAGGTTATGTTTATTTTGAAAACTATTCAATTATGCATGGTATTTTTCAAGCTGCTTACACACTTACAAATACAGGTTTTGGAGCATTAAATGAATCAAATTTTAAAAATGAAACAATAATTTTTACAGTTTTTTTAATGATAGCTGGATTTTCTAGCCTTATCTTTGCAGTTGGAATAGTAATTGATGTGTTTACAAATGGTAATTTAAGAGAATTATTAAGGGAGAGAAGGATGCTTTTTAAAATTGCAAGGTTAAGAAAACATTTTGTTTTATGTTATCACAATGAATATACAGCACAAGTAGCAAAACAGTTTAGAGAAAATCACATACCTTTTGTAGTGGTTGATCCAAGCGAAAATATAGAGCAAATCGCAAAAGAAAATGGTTATCCATATTTTGTAAAAGAAGAACCATATAAAGAGGATGCTTTTTTAAAATCTCACTTAAGCTCGGCAAAAGGTGCTATTTCTTTATCTAAAAATATCTCAGATAATATTACTTTAATTGCATCTGTTAGGCTTTATGAAAAAGAGTTAGAAAGAACTCCTTATTTAATTATTTCAAATGCAGAAACTTTGAATGAAAAATTAAGATTAAAAAAATTAGGTGCAGATAAAGTTGTTGCAACTCCATCTCTTATGGCAAAAAGAGTAAGTGCTATGGCAATAAGTCCTGATATGGAAAATATTTTAGATGAGTTTTTATATAAAAAAGATAGTCCTATTACTATGGAAGATTTAATTATAAAAGATACAGCATGGATAGTTGGAAAAAGCCTAGAAGAGTTAAATTTAAGAGATAGTTTAAAAATTTCAGTTATAGGAATAACTGAATCAAGTGGAATTTTTGTACAACTTCCTAAAAAAGATAAAATAATCAATAAAAATTCAAAACTTTTAATTGTTGGTTCACAAAAAGGAATAGCAAGAGCAAAAAGAATTTTGAATTTAACAAATGAACCAAAGGAGATATAAAGTGTTTACAATTTTACCAATAAAAGGTTTTATAGACCAAATTGATGGATTTTTTTGTGATGGAATTCATGCTGGACTTAAACCAAATGGCAACAATGACTTAGGTTTTATATACACAAATGAACCTTGTACAGTTGGAGCAGTTTTTACAAATAACAAATTTCAAGCAGCACCACTAAAACATTTTTTAGCTTACGAAAAAGGCTTTAAAACAAATTTTGTTTTAATAAACTCAAAAAATGCAAATGCATTAACGGGAAGAAAAGGAATAGAAGATATAAACAATCTTTTTTCACAACTTGATTTTAAGCTTGTAAATCCAATTATGAGTAGTACAGGAGTTATTGGAAATAGACTTCCAATAGAAAAACTAGTAAATGGTGCTAAAAAGTTTGATTTAAGTGCTAAAAATGGAGAGAACTTATCAAAAGCAATTATGACAACTGATGCATATTCTAAAACTTGCCTTTATGAAGTAAAGCTAGAAAACAAAAAAAGTTTTAAAATTGGAGCTGTTGCAAAAGGTGCTGGAATGATAAATCCAAATTTAGCAACTATGCTTTGTTTTATTTGTACAGATGCAGATGCTCCATATAGTGATATTATGGAAGCTTTAGAGAAAAATTCACACACAACCTTTAATGCTATTAGTGTTGATGGAGATACTTCAACAAATGATACAGTTATGGTTTTAGCAAATGGAAAATCAAATGCTTATGACAAAGAGGCATTTAGTGAAGCTTTAAGAGTAGTAATGCATGAAATGGCAATGTTAATGGTAGCTGATGGTGAAGGTGCAAAAAAAGTTGCTGCTTTTGAAGTAATAAATGCAAAAGATGACAAAGAGGCCGAAATTGCTGCAAAAGCACTTTCAAATTCACTTTTAGTTAAAACAGCACTTTTTGGAGAAGACCCAAATTTTGGAAGAATCGCTTCAACAATTGGAGCTTCACAAGTTCTTTGTGATGATGAAAAACTTGTAATTTCATATAATGATGTTGTAGTATTTAATAAAGGCGAAATTTGCTTTGATGAAGTAATAGAAGCAAAAGCAGGGGATGTTTTAAAAAAAGATAAGTATAAAATTATATGTGATTTAGGTGTTGGAAATGGTAAATTTATAGCTTATGGTTGCGATTTAGGTTATAAATATGTAGAGATAAATGCAGATTATAGAAGTTGATTTTAAGAACTTTTTATATATAATCCTGCAAATTTAATTTCAATCAAGGATAGACGATGCTTCACGAACACAGAGATGCGATAGCTGAATTAAGACAAAAAGATGCACATTTTGCAAGAGTTTTTGATAAACACAATGATTTAGATCATGAAATTACAAACTTAGAAAATGCTCATGCAGATCAATTTACTATTGAAACTAAGAAAAAAGAGAAATTAAGACTTAAAGATGAAATTTACTCTATGATAGTAAAATATAAAGCTGAAAAATAATATTTTCTTTTTCAAATAAAAAAAGGCTTAGAAGTTTTCTTCTAAGCCTTTTTTTATTAACCAAAATCAAACAATCTAATTACAACTATTACTAAGCCAAGTTTAGATAAAATCTTGCTAATTTTAATTAACAAAGGCATTTTTTTATGGAAAACCTTTTCGAAAATCAGGACATTATAAATATAAATATTGAAGATAGTGTAAAAGCTTCATATTTAGATTACTCAATGAGTGTTATTATTGGACGAGCATTACCAGATGCTAAAGATGGTTTAAAACCAGTTCATAGGCGAATTTTATATGCTATGCACGATTTAAATTTAACTTCAAAAGTTGCATATAAGAAATCAGCAAGGATTGTTGGAGATGTTATAGGAAAGTATCATCCGCATGGCGATATCTCTGTGTACGATGCTTTGGTTCGTATGGCTCAAAATTTCTCTTTAAGAGCTCCTTTGGTTGATGGGCAAGGAAACTTTGGTTCAGTTGATGGCGATAATGCAGCTGCTATGAGATATACAGAAGCTAGAATGACTAGAATTGCTGAAGAAGTTTTACGAGATTTAGATAAAGATACAGTAAATTTTGTACCAAATTATGATGATACAATGAAAGAACCAGCAGTTCTTCCAACAAGAGTTCCAACTCTTTTATTAAATGGAAGTGAAGGAATAGCTGTTGGTATGGCTACTAAAATTCCACCACATAATTTAGGTGAGCTTTTAGATGCAATTTTATATTTAATAGAAAATCCAAGTGCAGAAGCTAGTGATTTAATGGAGTTTGTACAAGGTCCAGATTTTCCAACAGGTGGAACAATTTTTGGAAGACGAGGAATAGTTGATGCTTATAATACAGGTCGAGGACGTGTAAAAATAAGAGCAAAACATCATATTGAGACAAAGGCAAAAAAAGAGGTTATTGTAATTGATGAGCTTCCTTATCAAGTAAATAAAGCAAGACTAATTGAGCAAATAGCTGAATTGGCAAAAGAGAAACAAATTGAAGGAATTTCAGAAGTAAGAGATGAGAGTGATAGAGATGGTATTAGAGTAGTTATTGAGCTTAAAAAAGAGGCAATGGCTGAGATAGTTCTAAATAATCTATATAAATCAACTCCATTGGAGACAACTTTTGGAATTATTCTTTTAGCAGTTCACAATAAAGAGCCAAAAGTATTTAATCTTCCAGAAATTTTAAATATTTTCTTATCTCACAGAAAAACTGTAATTATTAGAAGAACAATTTTTGATTTAGAAAAAGCAAAAGCTAGAGCTCATATTTTAGAGGGTCTAAAAATTGCGGTTGATAATATTGATGAAGTTGTAAAAATAATACGAGCCTCTTCAAATGATGCTGAAGCAAAACAGAGTTTGGAGCAAAGATTTGATTTAAGCCATATCCAATCTCAAGCTATTTTAGATATGAGATTAGGAAGATTAACAGGTCTTCAAAGAGATAAATTAGAAGCTGAATATCAAGAACTTATGATTTTAATAGCTGAATTAGAGTCTATTTTAAGAAGTGAAGATAAGTTAAATGAGATTATAAAAGAAGAGTTAATTGAGATAAAAGATAAATTCTCAAATGATAGAAGAACAGAGATTGAAGATAGCTACGATGAGATTGATATTGAAGATTTAATTCCAAATGAACCAATGGTTGTAACAATTACTCATAATGGATATGTAAAAAGAGTTCCTATAAAAGCCTATGAGAAACAAAAAAGAGGTGGAAAAGGTAAAGTTGCAGTTACAACTCATGATGATGATTTTATTGAGAGATTTTTTGTAAGTAACACTCACGATACTCTTATGTTTGTTACAAATATGGGGCAACTATATTGGTTAAAAGTTTATAGAATTCCTGAAGGAAGCAGAATTGCAAAAGGAAAAGCAGTTGTAAACTTAATTAACTTAAGGGCCGATGAAAAAATCATGGCAATTATTCCAACAAGTGATTTTGATGAAGCAAAATCTTTGGCATTCTTTACAAAAAATGGAGTTGTAAAAAGAACGAGCCTTGCAGAGTTTAGCAATATTAGAAGTAATGGTGTAAGAGCTATTGTTTTAGATGATGATGATGAAATTGTAACAGCAAAAATAGCAAATGCAGATACACAATATTTAATGATATTTACAAGTTTAGGACAATGTATTAGATTTGAAGTTGATAAAACAAGAGAGCAAGGAAGAAGTACAAG
Source organism: Aliarcobacter sp. (assembly GCA_039810345.1). Taxonomy (GTDB): domain Bacteria; phylum Campylobacterota; class Campylobacteria; order Campylobacterales; family Arcobacteraceae; genus Aliarcobacter. The sequence continues at coordinate 44,385 of JBDHWU010000017.1, forward strand.
AGGAGTAAGAGGAATTAAATTTAAAATAGATAGCGATTTTGTTGTAGATGCTGATGTTATTGAAAGTGAAGAACAAGAGATTTTAACAGTTTCTGAAAAAGGTATAGGGAAAAGAACAACAATAGAAGAGTATAGACTTACAAATAGAGCTGGAAGTGGAGTAATTGCTATGAAATTATCGGCTAAAACTGGAAATATTATTGGTGAAGTTTTAGTAGATGAAACACAAGATTTAATGCTTTTAACTTCTATTGGAAAAATGATTAGAGTTGATATGCAAACAATTAGAAAAGCTGGAAGAAACACAAGTGGAGTAATAATTGTAAATGTTGATAAAGATGATAAAGTTGTATCTATTGCAAAATGTCCAAAAGAAGACGAAGAAATAGAACTTGATGAAAATGGAAATGTTATAAGATATAATGAAGATGGCGAAGTAATAGAAACTGAGCAAAAAAGCTCAAATCTTTTAACTTTATTAGATAATGAAGAAAATTTAGAAAATAGTGAGGATGAATAAATGAGAAAATTTAATGTAGCAGTTGTTGGAGCAACAGGAGCTGTTGGAGAAGAAGTTTTTCGAGTTATGGAAGAACTTAGTTTTCCAGTAAATAAAGTAGTTCCACTTGCAAGTGCAAGAAGTGCAGGAAGTACAATAGAGTTTAGAAATAAAGAAGTTACTGTTTTAGAATTGACTCCTTCTGTATTTGAAGAACAAGAGGTTGAAATTGCATTTTTTTGTGCTGGTGGAAGTATTTCTGATGAATTTGCAAAATATGCAGTTGAAGCAGGTGCAGTGGTAATTGATAACACAAGCCATTTTAGAATGGATCCAAAAGTTCCACTTGTTGTACCTGAAGTAAACCCTGAAGATATAAGACTTTGGAGAGAAAGCGGTATTATTGCAAATCCAAACTGTTCAACTATTCAAATGGTACAAAGTTTAAAACCACTTGATGAACTTTATGGAATAAAAAGAGTTGATGTTTCAACATATCAAGCAGTTTCAGGAGCTGGAAAAGCTGGAATGGAAGAGCTAGTAAAACAGATGCAAGATTTCTTTGCATTTAAACTTGATGAGAGTGAAATAAAAGCCTTTGCTCACCAAATTGCTCTAAATGTAATTCCTCAAATTGATGTTGCAATGGAAAATGGATTTACAAAAGAAGAGATGAAAATGGTAAATGAGACTCAAAAAATTATGCATAAAAACTTTGAAGTAGCAGCAACTTGTGTAAGAGTTCCAGTTTTAAGAAGTCATAGTGAGAGCTTAACAGTTACATTTAAAGATGGAGTTGATGTTGATGTTGATGAAGTAAGAAATGCATTAGAAAATTTTGAAAATGTTAAAGTTATTGATGATTTACCTAATAAAAAATACCCGATGCCAATTATCTCAACTGATACAGATTATACTTATGTAGGAAGAATAAGAAAAGATGTTTATGCTTCAAATATTGTTCATTACTTTAATGTGGCTGACCAAGTAAGAGTTGGAGCTGCTACAAATGCAGTTAGAATTGGGTTAAAATGGATTGAATTAGAAAGCGATATTTAAATGCTTGAAAAAATTATAGAAAATGGCTTATGGAAAAGTAGATTTATTGTAATTCTTGCTGTAATTTTTGGGTTCATGGGTTCTGTGATTTTATTTATAGTTGCGAGCATTGATGTTTTAAATGTAGCAAAGTTTGTAATTACTACTTTTTTAGAAGGAACTCATCCTGAACATTTTCATGAAGATATAGTTGCTGGAATTATTGGGGCTGTTGATTTATATCTTATTGCTGTTGTACTATTGATTTTTGCTTTTGGAATTTATGAACTATTTATATCTAAAATAGATGCTGCTTGTAGCCAAGAAGATTGTAACTCTATATTAAATATAAATTCACTCGATCAACTAAAAGATAAAATTGCAAAAGTTATTATTATGGTTTTAGTTGTAAATTATTTTCAAAGAGTAATTCATACAAATTATCAAACACCATTAGAATTATTGTATTTTGCATTAGCTATTGTGGCGTTAGCCGTTGGACTTTACTTTATAGGTAAAGTGGGAAAACATTAATAAAGGAATAATATATGTCAAAAATTTTTGTAGATGCATGTTTTAGAAGACCAACACCTTATACACCAGTTTGGATGATGAGACAAGCAGGAAGATATTTAAAAGAGTATATGGAAGTAAGAAAAAAAGCTGGAAATTTTTTAAATCTATGTCATAACCCAAAATTAGCAGCTGAAGTTACTATTCAACCACTTGATATAGTAGGGGTTGATGCTGCAATTTTATTTAGTGATATTTTAGTTATTCCAAATGAAATGGGAATGCATTTAGATTTTTTACAAGGGGAAGGACCTGTATTTAAAGAGCCTATTAAAAATGAAGCAGATTTAGATAAGTTAATTGGAGGCGAAGAGGCAGCTTCTAAACTAACTTATGTTTATGAAACAATTAAGCTTTTAAAAGAGCAACTTCCAGATGATAAAGCATTAATAGGATTTACAGGATCTCCATGGACACTTGCAACTTATATGATAGAGGGACAAGGAACAAAAACTTACAATTTATCTAAAAAAATAATGTATTCAAATCCAGAGTTTTTACATAAGATTTTAAAGAAATTAACAGATGTTATAAAATATTATTTAGAGAAACAAATACTTGCTGGTGCAGATGTTGTACAAATCTTTGATTCTTGGGCAGCTGCAATTGAACCTGGTCGTTATGATGAGTTTTCATGGAAATATATGGTAGAAATTGCAGAGTATATAAAAGAGAAATATCCACATATTCCAGTTATTATGTTTCCAAAAGGAGTTGCTGCATTCATTGAAAGAGGCTTAGTTTATGGAAACTTTGATGTATTTGGTGTAGATTGGGGAACTCCAATGGCACTAGCGAAAGAGAAACTTGGAAGTAAATATGTATTACAAGGAAATATGGAACCTTGTAGATTGTATTCACAAGAAGAGACAACAAAATGTGTTGAAGCTATTCAAAGTGTAATGCAAGGTGAAGGACATATATTTAATCTAGGTCATGGTATTTTACCAGATGTGCCTGTTGAAAATGCTATACACTTTATAAAAGAGTGTCATAGAGTAAGTAAAAAATAATAATTATTCTTTTCTTCTTAAATGTGCAATAAGATTTAAATTCTTGTTGCACAATATCTACTTTAATAATATTCTCAAATAAAATAATTTTTCTAAATATAAAACACTTCAAAATATCGTAAAAATTTAAAATCAAAAAGAAATTCAAAATTTAAGCTACAATTAAGCCTAAACCCCTTGACAAACTAAAAATTTCCTATTATAATTCCCGTCCAATTTGACCAGAGCGGTACAAA
>JBDHWU010000018.1:0-46845 GCA_039810345.1 Aliarcobacter sp.
TTCATTATCCAAAGCTTTTTGTTGTGAAGACAATCCTGAGATTCCTGTCCATAATGCTCCGATCATGTTGTGTCCTTTGTTTTAAGGTTAATGAACTTAAAGTTCATATATTTATACTAATTTTAGTACAAATATATAAACTCTACTTAATCATATTCATAGCAGTTTGTAAAAACTCATCTGATGTTGTAATAGATTTTGAATTTGCTTCATAAGCTTTTTGATAAATCATTAGCATACTTAATGTATCTCCCATATTAACATTTGCATTTTCCAAAAATTTAGAAACCATTTTATTTGTACTATCTGCGTTTGTTGGTAATCCTGATTCTTTTGTTGCTGAATAAATATTCCCACCTTCAGCTCTTAATCCTGCTTCATTTTTAAAATTTGCTGTTCCTAATCTTCCAACCAAAAAACTATTACCATCTATACTTACAAAAACAAAACCATCATCACTTATATTTATATCTCCTTTAGCATCTTTTACCATAGTCAAAGCGTCTAATCTTGTATTTATTCCACTTGTATCATAACCTGCATTTGGACTATATGTCAAAACATTTGTAAGTTCTAAAAATTTTGCATCTGCTCTTTCAATTGCTTTTTTCAAAGAGTCTCTAGCAGCATCAACCATACCTAAACCACTACCTTGTTTTGCTTCCTGAATTTTAGAAGTGACTACTTCACTTTTACTAACATTATCGTTTACTATGGCATCATATACCTTAAACTCTTTACCAGAAACTATATTTTCAATTGTAAAAACACCTGTATCTACATCAACACTTGAAGTAAAACCCTGAATATTTGATATTTTATCTGAAAGTTTTTTTAATGTTGTTGCTGTATCTGTATCAAAATTTTGTCTAATAACATTATTATCAATACTAACACTTATAAAATCATTTTCATTTTGTAATTCATTTAAAACTTTAAAATAATCTATTTTAGATATTTGATTTGTTGAAACAATAGAATCTGCTTCAGGTTTAGTCTGAAACAATTTTAATTTTTGATTATAATCATATAAAGTTGCTTCAACATCATTTATTTTAGAACCAGAAGTTTTATAATTATTTCCACTATTTAAAATATCATCATTTTTTGCACTACTTACATAATTTGTAGCTCTAGCATTTATATTGTATGCTACACTGTTTGAACTAATTGTTGTAGAGCTAAGATTTTTAATATACTCATTAGTAAAAATATTCTCGCTTGGATTAGTTGAAATTATTTTCTTTTGTTGAGGAATTAAACCTAATAAATTTAAATTATCTTGTGTTTTTAAAAAACCATCTTCTGCTTGAATAAAATTCCCAGCTCTTGTATAAAATTTTTGCCCATTTTTATCTTGAACTATAAAAAAACCCTTACCATCAATTGCTACATCAATATTTGAATTTGTAGGTTTTAAATTTCCTTGCTCAAACTGTTTATTTATGCTTTGTGTTGATACACCTTTTCCATATCTATGTGAATATAAAACATCTTCAAAAGTTATTTGGTCTTTTTTATGACCAACTGTACTAATATTAGAAGAGTTATTTGCTTCAACATTAATACCTTTTTCATAAGATATAATTCCAGACATTCCATTCCACAAAGCACCTATCATCTTTTATCCTTTATAGTGTAAAGATTTTAGTAATAGATGAAAAGGCAATTTTTTCAACACTATCTGAATAAACAGGGATAGAGTTTCCAGACAATTTAAGTCCATGATTAGCAACTTCTTTACCATCTTCATCAAGAACAACTATATTCCCATCTTTAATTAATGGTGTTCCAGGATTTGATAAAGCAATTGTTTGTCCAGTTTTTTGCCCTTTATCATCATAAATATAACCAGCTGCATCATAATTTACCATTTTTGTTTTTGTAGCATCGCTTGGGTCTGGCATAGTTACAATATTTTCAAGATATAACATTCTTTGAACTGTTGCAAGAATATTTCCATCTTCATTTTCAATAGATTTTACAATAAACGCCTTATTAATTCCATCTTCTCCTACTGTTCCATTTTCAACATGCTTTCCAATAATACCTGTTGCAGTAGAAAGAGAAGATTGATTAAATGCTTGTTGAATACTTTCTAAAGTTTTAACCATATTAAGGTTAGAATTTAGTGTACTCATTTGCATTTGAGTTTGAAGCATTTTTGCTGAATCCATAGGTTTTGTAGGATCTTGAAGCTTCAACTCTTCAATCATAAGCTTTAAAAAATCATTTGTAGATAATTGATCATTACTAACACCACTTGTAAATTTATTTCCATCTATTCCTGTACCTGTATTAACTCCGCTTATTGTTGCCATTTTATTCTCCCTTAAATTATATGTTCTTCAAAGAAATATCGAACAACATTATCTGAATCCATAGCATCCTGAACTCTAACTGCAAGTTTATCATCCATAACAATTATATCTCCAGTTCCTATAATTCTTGAATTTACATAAATTTCTCCACCCGAACCACCTGGTTTATGCAAAGAAACTACATCACCTTCAACTAGCCTTATAAACTCTCCAATACTTATATTTGTACTACCTAACATAACATCTACAACTATTTCAGTATCTACAAGTAAATCGTAATCTCTTTCGCTAATTTCCATATAAACTCTTTTTTAATCAACTAATTACATTATATCATAAAATTTATTATTAAGTAAATCTATATCACTAAGTCTAAAGTCTCAAGCATTGAAGCTACTTTTGACTCTACACTTCCATCAAAATTTCCTAAATCACTAGCTATTACAACACCACCAGCTATTACATTTGGATCTTTTAGCAACTCAATAAATGGTTGCAAATTTAGTTCATTTTTTAAAATTTCATAATCTTTTGGGTTTAAATGAACTTGAACCTTTGATGCTGTTTTTATCTTTTCAAGTAAAAAACCTATAGTTTGTTTTGCTATTTTTGCAGAATTTTCTCCAACTTCTATAGAGATTATTTTTTGAGCTAAAGCTACTGAAGTTTTTAATAATTTTGTCTCCATTTGAAATGTAGCTTGTTCAAAAAATGCAGCATACTGCTTTAAATCCTTTATTGCTTGAACAACTTGAGCATCTATATCTCTACCTTTTATTCCATCGTTTTCAATATTTATAACTTTTTGTGAAATTTGGCTTATTTGTTGTTGTAAATTTTTAATTTCTATTAAAACAGGATCTACTCTTCCATTTATATCTCTATCATTTAAAACCGTATTAGAATTTTCAACAATATTTGTTTCAGAACCATTGTTTATAAAATTGCCTAACTCAAATTTTTGGATATTTTCATTGTTATCTAAAACTTTTGCATTTGAATATACATTATCAGCCATTAGTTGCTCTCTCTTTCAATAACACCCTCTTCTATCATTTTTTGTGCAATATCTAACATTTTTCTTTGAGCGGCTTCAATATCTTTTATTTTTACTTTTGTAAGCATTTCGCTCTCTTCAACAAATCTCTCTTTAACCCTTTGACTCATTGCACTTGTAACTTTTTCAATTTGCTCTTCAGTTGTATTTTTCATAGCAATTGCAACTTCTGTTGATTCAACACCCTGTAAAATTTTCATAATATATTCTGAATCTAGGTTTAATAAATCTTCAAATACAAACATATTGTCTTTTATTTTACTTGCTAAAACTGTATCAATACCATTTATATTTTTAAGTATATCCTGAGCTTTTGGTCCCATTTTATTTAGCATATCTGCAACAACTCTAACACCACCAACATCAACAATAGAAGATAGTAATGACTCTAGTTTTTTCTCTAATACTGATGAAATTGTTCGTACAACATCAGGTGAAACATCTTTTATTGTTGCAACTTGTATTGTTACTTTTACTCTTACTTCTTCATCAAGTTGCATTAAAACATCTGAAGCTTTTGAAGGATCCATATGTGCCAAAATTACAGCAATTGTATGTGGTGATTCATCCTTTATAAAATCGCTTAATTGTTTTGGATTTATTCCATCAAGATATGCAAAAGCTTGAGAAGCCAATTTCATTCTTGAAAGTTTTGCTAAAACCTCATCAGCTTCCTCTTTTCCTAAAGATTTATATAAAATATCTTTAGCAAAATCATATCCACCAGAACTAATGAAACTTTTACTTCTAGTATATAAATGAAACTCTTCCAAAACAGCCAAAGATACATCTTTATTAATTGATGATATTTGAGTAATTCCTGTTGATATAGCCTCTACCATCTCTTTTGGTAGATGTTGAAAAATTTTAACTGTTGAATCTTCTCCAATTAAAACAAAAAATCTTGCAACTTTTTCCAACATAGACATACCTTTTAGCACATCATCTTCTAGCAATCTTGACACTTATTTACCTTTTTTTGAAATTATTATTTCCTTCTGTAAGAAGCAACTCTATCATTCTTGCAACTTCAGTTGGATTATTATTTATCTCTTTATCTAACTCTTCAATAAATACCTCATATTTTGCAGCTGACTCTTCATCTAGTCCATCTATATTATTTAAAATCTGACTTTTAACCTTTGATTTTAATCTTCCTTGAGCACTACTTATTTCAAACTCTTGTTCCAAATTTGATAGCATATCATCAACTAATCCGTCATTATTAGCTGTTTGTCTTTTTGAGTTAGCCTTATTTTTGTTATTTACAGCTCCTTCACCTAAAACAACAATTTCATTTGAAGCTATAAATTTTTTATAAAATATAAATAATAAAATTGCTGCAATTAAATACTGGATATAATCTCCAAACTCTTGTAAAAATGCTTTTATTTGACTAATTGTATCAAAAGAGCCAGAATCTTTTAATACAACATTTCCATTTTCATCTATAGTTTGTTCTACTTGCTCAAGAGGTTTAACTCCAATAAATTTAAAATCTTTTACAGTAACTTGATCTCCTCTAGCTTTATCATAGCCTATAGTATTTTGAACAATAGCTTCCAATGAAGCTATAAATTCATCTTTATTTGGTACATCTTTTAAAACACTAGAATCAAATGTAACAGCAGCCGTTATTCTTTTGATATTTGTATAATTATAATCTTTTTGTGAAACCAATTTTCTTGAAATTTCATAATTTGTAACAGTATTTGTACCTTCACTATTTGAAGATATATTTGCTCCACCCGCACCAGCTTGTGGCTCTTGAATGTTGTTATCAACCCCAGCAACTCCACCTGTTCCTTTTGGCATACCTTGAGATTGATTTGTATTTTCTATTACTTGTTGAGATCTTATTGTTCCTTCTGGATTATAAATCTCCTCTTCTATATCTTTTTTTATAAAATCTAAATTTAAAGTAACTTTTGCAATAACTCTTCCAACCCCAACAAAAGGTTCAAGAAGAGCAACTATTTTTTTTGAATAATCCTCTTCTAAACTATCTTTATATTTCGTTTGAACAACAGATTTTTGATTATTCTCATCTTCAGCATTTAACTCTAGTAAACTTCCATCTTGGTCAATTAATTGAATATTTTCATACTTTAAATCAGGCACAGCTGAAGCTATAAAATTTTTAATACCATCTATTTGTTTTTGAGTCAAAAAAATACCAGGTTTAACAGATAATATTGCAGAAGCTGTTGTTTGACCTTTTTTTTCAGTAAAAATTGTATCTTTTGGAATTGCAATTTTTACACTTGCTTTTAAAACTCCATTTAAAGCTTCTAAAGAACGACTAAGTTCTCCTTCTAAAGCTCTTAAATATTTTACTTTATTCTCAAAATTAGTTGTTCCTAAAGATGATTTTTCAAATATCTCCCAACCAACGTGTTTACTAGTTGCCGCTTCACTTGTTACTAATTTTATTTTTGCAATATTTACAAACTCTTTTGAAGTTTTTAGAGTTAAATTATTCCCACTTCCAATTACAGAAAATTGGATTCCTGCACTTTCTAACTCTTCACTTGCTAACATAACTTGCGATTTAGTAAGGTTTGAAGCAATTGTATAGTTTAATTTTTTATCTTCTGCTTTGATATTTGAATATATTAAAAAACCAACTAAAACGACAAATAATAAAGAGAAACCTCCTATTATTACCGCTCTTTGAGCTGTATTTAGATTATTTACAAACTTTAGTAGTTGATCCATTATTTCCCTATATTAAATTAAATTTTTGAAGATGAATCAATCATATTTCTAAATAGTCTTGAATCTCTTTTTATCGAAGATTGAATTGCATCAATAATAACTTTATTTTTTGATTGCTCACTTATTTGAGCATCTAAATTCACATTATTTCCATCATTTTGCTCTTGCAAACCTTGAACTTCTACTAATCTAGGATTTGATAAATTTGAAGCTAAATCAATATTATTCATATGTTTACTATTCGTTTGTTTCATCTGTAAAGAGTTTTTTAAAGATAAATTTAACTCATCTTCAAAAACCAACTCTTTAGTTTTATAATTTGGAGTGTTAATATTTGCAATATTGCTAGATATTACTTTTTGTCTTTCGGCTCTAAAATTTAATTGCTCAAAAAGTGCATTTGATACATTACTTGCGTGCATTATCTACTATTCCCTCCAATTTTATCAATTAAACTTGCATTCATTTCATCTATACTTTTTATGGCTCTTTGAGATTGGTCAAATCTTCTATGGGCATCAATAAGTTCAACCATAGCTGAAACAGAGTTTACATTTGAGCTTTCAACAGCACCTTGAACAAGCATATTATCGTTATTATCAATCACTTCTAAAGTTGCTTGGTCTTTTGGTTTATATGTATTATCTCCAACTTTTTCAAGATTTGTAAACGGTGTTCTTGTAACTCCAATTTGTGAAGCAAAGCCATCTTCAACGACTATTGGTTCATTGTCTTGATTTAAAACATTATTTCCATTTCCATTTACTAAAAATCCATCTAAATTTTTAAAAGCCCCATCTCTTGTATATACAATATCACCATTTGAATTTTGTATTTTAAAAAATGTATCAGGCGAGTTAAGAGCGAAATCTAAGTTATTTCCAGTCATAACAATTGGTCCCATTTCCCCATTTATATATCTTGAGTCAATTTTTGGTATATTATTTGTTACAACATTAATTTTTGTTGGTGTTTCATTTGCACCTTGAACTCTTTGCAAATAGTAGTTAAATGTAGTTTCTGTAGTTCCTTCTTGTTTGAAACCAAAAGTATTTGCATTTGCTAAATTGTTACTTATTTGGTCTAACCTATTAATTTGATTAATCATTGAAGCTGCCAATGGATAAACACCTTGATTCATAAGTTCTCCTACTATTTTTTTGAAAATTCTTCTATTAATTTATCTAAATCATCTCCAACCAAATCTTCATTTTCATCACCATGAATATGTTTTGCAACTGCTATTTCTTTTGTATTCTCTCCATCTTCAAAAAGATTATTTAAATACAATGATAATTTTCTAATTACAAACATTACTCTTTCGATTTTTTGCCTATTTATATCATTAAACTGCATTAACTCCATTGCTTGAAAAATAGAGTTATCTTCTTCATTTAAAATATTTGTTAAATTTTTTAAAGAATCATTCATTTTATTTATATTATTTAAATGCTCAGAAAAAACCTTTATATTTGGGAATTTTTGACTTAAATTATTTAATAGTTGTGTTTGTGAAACCAATGCTTTTTCACACTCTTTAAAGTTATTTCTAATTACACCATTATTATCCAAAGCCAAACTTAATACATCAAAAATCTTTGAAACTTTCTCTTCAGAATCATTTGCAACTTGAGTTAATTGGCTAACAACTTTTGTATCACTTTGGGCAGGAGTTGGAATAATTCCCTCATTTATCTTTGATGATGTCCAATTTTTCACAATATCATCCTCACTGATTTGATTTTCTTGCTCTATTGAATCTTCAAAATCTAAATTGGAATTAAAACTATCAAACTCTTTGAGTTCTTCTTGCACAGTTGGTGTAGATTCTATATCTTTTAAAAGATTTTCAATCTCATCTGTTTTTGATAAAATTTTATTATCACTAATACCATCAAACTCTTTTGTTTGAGAAATAAGCTCTTCAATCTCTTTTGTATCAACTTTTACAGGTTCTTGTATTTCTACTTCTGACTCTTGTTTATCATCATCAGCAATATCTAAACCATTCATTAAAGCTTCAATTTCTTCTTGACTCATACTCATAGCTAAACCTTAATTATTTTTTTAGAACTCCGTCTAGTTTCTCTTTTAAAACTTCTGCACTAAATGGCTTTACAATATAGTTATTAACCCCTGCTTTTAAAGCTGTAATAACTTCACTTTTTCCACCCTCTGTTGTAATCATAATAATTGGAGTTTTTTGATGAGTTCCTTCGCTTCTTACTTTTTGAACTAACTCTAAGCCATTCATATTTGGCATATTCCAATCTGTTAAAATAACATCATAATGAGCCTCGCTAAGAAGTTTCCAAGCTTTTACTCCATCTTCAGCTTCATCAAAGTTATCTTTTCCAAATCCTAGCTGCATAACTACATTTCCGATAATTCTTCTCATTGTCGAGCTATCATCAACTATTAGAATCTTCATTCTTTTTTTCCTCTATTTGCTTTTAAATATAATTTTCAATAAGTATGCATTATATAGAATTTGTTTTAAATTTTTACTTAATATTATTTAAAATAATTTATCGCTTTATCAACTTTTAAACATTGCTAAAATATAATTAAATAATTATGTAAAAAAAGGATTTTCTATGATTAGAGGATTATATACAGCAGCCACAGGAATGAACTCAATGCAACATCAAATTGATGTTACTTCAAATAATATTGCGAATGTTAATACAACAGGTTTTAAACAAGATAGAGCCGAATTTCAAGATTTAATGTATGAAACATTAAATTACACAGCAGGGCAAACTACACAAACTACAATAAATCCAACAGGAATTGATGTAGGTTTGGGAGTTAGAGTTGCGAATATCCAAAAAAACTTCACTGAAGGAGATATGAAGCTTACATCAAACCCACTTGATGTTGCAATTCAAGGAAAAGGTTTTTTCCAAATTACACTTCCTAGCGGTGAAACTGCATATTCAAGAAATGGAACATTTAAACTAAATGCAGACGGAAGTATCGTAAATGGAAATGGCTACACTTTATCTCCAGAAATAGTTGTTCCTGATAATACAAGAGATTTAACTATTGGAAAAGATGGTTTAGTAACTGCAACTGATGCACAAACAGGTGATACAGTTGAACTAGGACAAATTACATTGGCTGATTTCATTAATCCAGCTGGATTAATACCTCTTGGAGAATCTTTGTTTATGCAAAGTGATGCCTCTGGAGATGTTTTAGAAGGGAATCCAACAACTGATCAATTTGGAGGTTTACAACAAGGTATGATTGAGTTATCAAATGTAAAACTTGTAAATGAAATGGTTGATTTAATTACAGCTCAAAGAGCTTATGAAGCAAATTCAAAGGCAATTACAACTGCTGATAATATGCTTGATATTGTAAATAGGCTTAAAAATTAATTTAGTTTTTTAATATGAATTTAGAAGAGTTAAAAAAAAGAAGAGAAGAGAATTTCCTAGCTCATAAAAAAAAGAAAAAAGAGTATTATCAAAAAAGTAAAGCCAAAAAACAGATATTTGATTATGAGTTAGAGCTAGGAAGTGGCGATTTTTTAAATAAAATCAAAGAGATTGCCCATAAACAAAAAGAGTATGTTGATAAAAGAAAAGAGTCAATAATTCAAAAAATTGCAAAATACAAAGAAGAAAAAAAAGAGTATTATGAGCAAAATAGAGAAAAAAGACTACAATATGATAAAGAATATAGAGAAAAAAGAAAAGAAGAGCTAAGAGAATATAGAAAAGAGTACTATAGAAAAATGAAAGAAAATAAGCAAAAAAGTGAGTAATTATGGCAGAAGAAGAAAAAATAGCTGAACAAACAGAGCAAATACCAGTTATAAATGAGAAAAAAGGCTTTAAGAAACCTCCTTTAAAGACTATATTAATCTCAATTATTGCTCTTTTAGTTATTCTTTTAATAGTAGGAATATCTTTGATAATATTTTCACCTAAAGAAGAAGCTATTGTAGAAACGAATGAACCAGTTGCTCAAGAAGAAGTTAGCATAGAAAAAGAGCCTGAAGTTAAATTTGATCTTAGCAATATAAATTCTCAAAAAATAAATGATCAATTAGCTTCACTTACAAATAAAAATCTTCCAAAAGAACCTGATATAGTTGAAAATGAAGAGAGCAGAAGAGTATTGGAAGAACAAAAAAGAATAGAAGAGGAGTCTTTGAAAATAGAAGAAGCTTTGGTTTTAAAGCAAAAAGAGTCTCTTGAAGAAAAAAAAGCTGAACTAGAAGCAGAAATGCAAAAACTTGAAGCACTAAAACAAGAAGCTATATTAGCAAAAGAAGAACTTTTGGATGCAAAAAATAAAAATCTTACACCAGCTAAAAATAGTGAAATTGAAGAACCAAAAAATGAGGATGAAAAGCTCGAAGAAACAAACGATACTATAAAAAATAGCCAAAAGGAAGAAACAAATACAAAAAATAATGGAGATTTTTTACAATTAATAAATGTTGCAAAAATAAAAGGTGTGCTATATAAAAAATATCTTGATAAAGCAACGAAACTAGATTCTAATATTCTACTTTGTAGAGATGATTTAAATAGAATTGAACTATATTATGGTCCATTTACTAGCGAAGAGCAAAGAGAAGTTCTATTAAATAGATTATTAAAAAATGGATTTTCACAAGCTTATGGGCTAGAAATGACAAAAGAAGAGTTTGATAAAAGATGTAATTATTAAAAAATTAAGAATTTTCTAATATATCAAAAGCATTTTTTACAAATATCTTTTTATTTTCTATCTCTATTTTATCAATAAATGTATCAAAAATATGGGGGATTAAAAAAGTTTTTGGCAAGTTTTTTTCTACTAAATCATTTGATGTTTGTATTTCCAAATAATCATTTAAAGGGTATCTATGAATATCTTTTACACTACCTAAAAGCAAATTATTTTCATAAACTTGACAAGAGATTAAATCAAACCAAAAATGTTCATTCTCTTTTAATTTACAAAACTCTTTTGTAGCTTCTTCTGTAGTAAAAAGTTCACTATTTGTAAGTTTTTTTGCACTATCTACATCTAAATAATCTTCAAATCTAATTAGCTCTTTATTTACATTATAATCAATAACTTTAAGACTTAAACCTCTATTTGTAATAAATACTGCACCTTTTTTAAATTGCTCTGGAAAATCAGAGTCAATAAAAAGTCTTAAATGACCTTGAAGACCTACTGCTTTTCCAAGCTTTGCAACATAAACTTTATTCATCTATTTTGTAACTACTTGTATTTTATAAGATATTCCATCTTTTGCCTTACAGCCATTTGCTATTGTCTTAAGAGCATTTATCATATTTCCATTTTTCCCAATAAGTTTTCCTATATCAACACTATTTACACTTATTGTAACTTCAATGAAATTTTCATCAATCTGCTCTTTTGTAACAACAATATCTTCTGGAACTGCAACAATTAGTTTTGCATAGTTTTCTATAAAATTTATTATCATATTAATATTTAAACTTATCTAGCAGCTAATTTACTAACTTTTTCAGATGGTTTAGCACCAACACTTAACCAATATTTATATCTTTCTTCATCAATTTTTAACACTTGTGGCTCAGCAACAGGGTTAAAATAACCAATTGATTCAATCCATCCTGAATCTCTTCTTTTTCTTGAGTCTGTTACAACTATTCTGTAAAATGGTTTTTTGTTTCTTCCCATTCTTGTTAATCTAATAACTGTCATTTTTTCTTTCCTTTTTTTAATTTATAGTATTGAGCTTTAAACTCCACTAAGTTTATAGCTCAATACTATTTAATAGTTTTATCTTGGGATTTTTGGCATTCCGTTTGGTCCCATTTGAGACAACATATTTTGTAGGCCTTTCATTCCACCCTTGCTTGAAAGTTGTTTTGCCATTTTTGATGCATTTTTAAACTGTTTTAAAATCTTATTTACTTGAACTTCGCTAAGCCCACTTCCTAAAGCAATTCTTTTTTTTCTGCTAGGATTTAATAAATCAGGATTTTCTCTCTCTTTTAAAGTCATTGAAGAAATTAAAGCTTTTATTCTAATAATCTCTTTTGAGTTTTCAAAATCCATATCTTTTAGTGCTGGAGCCATAGCTGACATCCCTGGAATCATTCCAATAATTGATTTTAAGCTTCCTAGCTTACTCATCATAGATAATTGCTCTAAAAAGTCATTAAAATTAAATTCACCTTTTTTAATCTTTTTACTAACTTCTTTTGCTTTTTTCTCATCAATAATACTTGCAGTTTTTTCAGCTAATCCAGCAATATCTCCAAGTCCTAGAAGTCTTGAAACAATTCTATCTGGAAGGAAAACCTCTAAATCTGGCATTTTTTCACCAATACCAATAAATCTTAAAGGAACTTCTACTTGAGAAGCAATACTAAGTGCTACTCCACCTTTTGTATCACCATCATATTTTGATAAAATAACTCCATCTATTCCAATTTTCTCTTTAAATGTTGTTGCTGTTTTAGTTGCATCATGCCCTGTTAGTGCATCTGCTACATAGAAAATTTCATTTGGATTAATTGCATTTTTTATATCTTTTAATTGAAGCATTAACTCTTCATCAATAGCTAACCTTCCAGCTGTATCAACTAAAAGAACATCATAAAGCTCTTTTTTTGCTTTCTCAAGAGCTGCTCTTGCAATTTTTATTGGGTCTTTTTCAATATCATCAAAATATATATCAACATCAATTTGTGCTGCAATTTGTTTTAGTTGCTCAACTGCCGCAAGTCTTTGTAAGTCACAAGCAGCTACTAAAACTTTTTTCTTTCTTTGTTTTAAATAATTTGCCAACTTTCCAGTTGTTGTAGTTTTACCACTTCCTTGAAGTCCTGTCATTAGAACAACCGTTGGAGGTGTATTTGAAAATACAAAACCTTGATTTCCATTTGCTGTTAAAGTTTTTTCTAATTCAGATTTTAAAACTTTTATGAAATTATCTTGTCCAATTCCTATTTTTTTTGTTTCAACTTCTATAGCACTTAGCAAATCTTTAGTAGTCTTATGATGAACATCTGCTTTTAAAAATGCTTTTTTTAACTCAGAGATAGCACGACTAAGCGATGCAACATCGTCTTGATGTCTAATTTTTCCTATTATTCCTCTAAGTGAGCCTGTTATTGAATCAAACAAAATATTTCTCCATATTTTTAATTTCGAGATTTTATATAAATTTTACTTTAAAAAAGATTAAATTACATTTTTTAATTTAAGTATTTTTTTAGTTTAATTACTATTTAAAAGTCCATAAAATAGGACTTCTTATTTTTTAAAGCTTAATATTAACTAAAATCATACACCTTAAACTCTTTTGGTTCATTTGCTGTAAACTCATAATCAAATATTTTTGTAACTTTAGAATGAAGTAAAACTCTATTTACATTTGAGGCAGTTCTTCCATATACTGCATCCCCAATTATTGGTAAACCAACAGAATTTAAATGAACTCTAATTTGATGAGTTCTTCCACTTTCGATTACAAGTTTTATTTTTGACTTATTTCCTTCAACTAAAAGTGGATAAACCGTAGTTTTTGCACTTTTTCCATTTTTATCAACTTTAGATTTTGCAACACCTTTTTCTTTTATAGTAATAATTGGTTTATCAATAACTATCTCTTCAATTACTTTTCCTTCTACAATAGCAACATACTCTTTATAAACTCTATTTTGTGCAAACTCTTTTATAGCTTTTTTTTGAAACTCTTCATTTTTTGCAAACATCATAACACCGCTTGTCTCTTTATCAAGTCTATTTAAAAGTATTGCATTTGGGAATTTAATAGCAACCTCATCAGCTGTTATAAATGCTGGTTTATCAACAACCAAAATATTATCATCTTCAAAAATAATTTTAGTTTTTGCTAACTCTTTTACATTAAATTTTGTACCAACTTTAAGTTCACCTCTTGCTATCATAACCTTTTTATCGCCAACTTTTACTAAACCTCTATCTATTAAATCTTTTGCTTTTGCATTTGAGATTTTCTCTTGCATTGCAAGAAGTTTATATGCTTTATCAAACTCTACAGCCATCTTTTTATCTCCTTAATTATTGGTTCAAATGAACCTTCTTTTGTTAATTCTGGTTTTAAAAGAGTATTTGCTTTTTCTAAATACTCTTTTAGTTCACTATCTTCTATTAAATAATAGTTCTTTATACACTCAAAAAGTGATTTTTGGTTAAATATATTTTTTCCACTAATTATTACATTTCCAAAAAAAGCGGGTTCTATTGGATTGTGTCCACCAACTTTAGAAAATGCACCACCTAAAATTGTAATATCAGTTATGGAGTAAATATCATTTAAAATTCCCATAATATCAACTAAAATAATATCACTAGAAAAATCATTTTTGTCACTATATTTATGATATGTAAGCTCTTTATCTTTTATGAAATCCTTTATCAACATATCAACTTTTAAAAATCTTTCTGGATGTCGTGGAACAACTATTAGCTTTCCAAACTCTTTTTTATATGAATTTAAAACTAACTCTTCTTCACCCTCATGAGTACTTGCTGCCGTTATTACAACAGTTTTTGGCTTTTTAAAATCTTGCTTTTTTACTGGAAGTTGTGCTAATTTGATATTTCCAATTACTTCTACTTCTTTTGCTCCTAACTCTTCAAGCCTTTTTTTATCAATTTCACTTTGTGCAAAAACTTTATCTATATTTGCAAATATCTTTTTATAAAAAAAACTAAATCTAAGATATGATTTATATGACCTATCTGAAATTCTTGCATTTATAAGTAAAGTTTTTGCACCTTTTTTTCTTGCACATAAAAAAAGCATATACCAAAGCTCTGCTTCCATAACTACCAAAACTTTTTGTTTTGTTATCCAAAATGGTAAAAATATCTCAAATGGTAAGAATCTTACATTTTTTGAAAAACTTTTTGCCTCTTCAAATCCTGTATTTGTAATTACAGAAATATTTACCTCATCTTTAAACTCATTAATTAATGGTTTTATTGCTTTTACCTCTCCCATAGAGCAAGAGTGAAACCAAATACCACTAAAATCAAATTTTGGATTATTTTTTAGAAAAAATTTTGCAGGGATTGCATCTTTGTATTTTTTTGTTTTAGATTTATAGAGCAAATATGGAATTAAAAGTATATAAACTATACTTAAAACAAAGTTATAAAAAAGAGCAAAGAGGCTCAAATTAAGCCTCTTGTGTAGCTGTTTCTTCTTCACCTTTATAAAGAATTCTTCCACAGTGAAGGCAGTTTACAATCTCTTCACCTTTTATAACTTCAGCATAAGTTTTATCATTTATCTTCATAAAACATCCATAACATGCTTGTTTTTTTACAGGAACAACTGCCGTATCTTTCGCCCATCTTTTTATTTTTTCATAGAAAGTTAAAATTTTGTTATCAAATTGACCTAGAAGCTCACTTCTTTTTGCATAAACTTCATTTCTCTCTTCATTTATTTGAGCAATTGTATCTTCTACAACAACTTTTACCTCTTTTATATCTTCTTCTTCAGTTTTTAATTTCTCTTGAAGTTCTTTTAATTTATCTTCTTTTACTAAAGTTGCTTTATCTAATCTTTCTATCTCTTCATTTGCAAAACTTACTTGTTCTTTTGCAATCTCTTCTTCAAGTTGTAAAGCTTTTAACTCTTTTTCATTTGTTACATCTTTATTTTTCTTAGCTATATTATCTAGTTTTGTTTTTAATTCACTAAGATGAATATTATTTTTCGTTCTTTTTGATTTTAAATCATCAATTTCTAAATATGTTGAATTAATTGATACTTTAATTGACTCAGCTATTTCCACAAAAGTAGCTAATTTTGCTTTTTGATTCTCAATTTTTGGCTCAAACTGGCTAATACTTGTATCATATTTTGATAACTTTACTAAATCCTCTAAATACTTATTCAATGTTTTCTCCTTCTATAAAAAACTCAAATGGATTTTTTGAAGCTACTATTATAGCTTTAAATTTATTTTTTTTCAAATACTCTTTTAATAAATTCTCTAAAAGTATATTAAAATAGTTTTCACTCTCATAATGTCTTATATCGATTAACGATAGTCCTCTTGCTTTTGCTTCCATTGCATCGTGATATTTTATATCTCCAGTAACAAAACAATCTGCTTTTACATAATCTATTAAACTCATAGCTGAACCTGTACACACAGCTAAGCTTTTAATATTATTTTTTGTTTTTACAAACTTTATACTTTTTAAATTTAACTTTTTATTTAAATGCTTTAAGAGATTTTCAAAACTCATATCAATACTACAAGTTGCTATAAATTCATCTTGATTTTCAATTTTAAAACCTAAAATCTCTTCAACAACAAATCTATTTAGATGGGTTTTATCTATATTTGTGTGCATTGAAATTAAACATATATCTTTTTTTATAAGCTCTTTTAAAATTTTTGTACTATAAGTATCATAATTTACTTTTTTTAAACCACTAAAAATAAGAGGGTGGTGAGTAATTACTAAAGAGTTTGGCTTTAAAGTTTCAACCAACTCTAAATCTAAATCCATACTTAAATACAAATTTTCAAAACTATCATCCATATTCCCTACAATAAGTCCTGAGTTATCCCATTTTTCTTGTAGCTCAAAAGGGCTAATAGAGTTTAAAAACTCATAAATATCTTTTATTTTCAAAGAGTTAGCTCCTAACTCTTTTTAATCTATCTTTCTCCTGCTCTTTATACATCACTGCACAAGCTTGTGCAAGTTCTCGCACCTTTAAAATATAGTTTTGCCTTTCAGTTACACTAATTGCTTTTCTTGCATCAAGAGTATTAAAAGTATGACTTGCAAGCATACAATAATCATAAGCAGGAAGTGGTAAAGATGCTTCTAAACATCTTTTGCACTCATTAAAATACTCTTCAAAATGTTTAAATAACATAGAGGTATCTGCTACTTCAAAATTATATTTAGAGAATTCGTATTCTGCTTCTTTATGCACATCTGCATAAGTTGTTTTTCCAAACTTATTTTCATTCCAAACAATATCAAATACACTATTTACACCTTGTAGATACATTGCAAGTCTTTCAGTTCCATAAGTTATTTCAACAGCAACAGGATCACAAGAAATTCCTCCAACTTGTTGAAAATAAGTAAATTGAGTAACTTCCATACCATCAAGCCAAACTTCCCATCCTAGACCCCAAGCACCCAATGTTGGAGATTCCCAGTTATCTTCTACAAACCTAATATCATGTCTTTTTAAGTCAAGTCCTAAATACTCTAAAGACTTTAAATACAAATCTTGAATATTATCAAGACTAGGTTTTATTAAAACTTGAAACTGATAATAGCTTCCTAGTCTATTTGGATTCTCTCCATATCTTCCATCTGTTGGTCTTCTACTAGGAGCAACATAAGCTGTACTCCAAGGAGTGCTATCTAAACTTCTTAAAAGTGTTGCTGGATGAAAAGTTCCTGCACCTGCAGGTATATCGTAAGGTTGCACAATATTACAACCTTCATTTGCCCAAAATTCTTGAAGTTTTAATAACATTTGTGAAAAAGTAAGCATCTTATTTTATTCCTAACTCTTTGTTTAATTTCTCTTTGTCAAAACCGCAAATCCAAGAGTTTCCTATTAAAAAAACAGGTACACCACTACATCTTTTTTGACAATCTCTTAAAGCATTTTTATCTTTTGTTAAATCTATTTGATTAAATTTTAATCTTTTACTTTTTAAGTAAATTATAGCCTCTTTGCACCATTTACAGTTTGGCAAAGTAAATAGTGCAATAGGTTTCATTATAAAATTACTTCAATATCTTTTGAATCACTCTCAACAGCTTTAGCTTTAACCATTCTATCTTCTTTTAATTTTACAGCTAAATCTTTATCACTTATTGCTAAAATCTGCATTGCTAGATATGCTGCATTTATAGCTCCAGCTTTACCTAATGCAACTGTAGCAACAGGCATACCTGCTGGCATTTGAACAGTTGAAAGCATAGCATCCATACCGTCCATTGCTCCACCTTTCATTGGAACTCCAATAATTGGTTTTGTTGTTGTTGCTGCTAATGCACCTGCAAGGTGTGCAGCCATTCCAGCAGCTGCAATAAATGCAACGGCACCTTTTTCTTCAGCCTCTTTTACATAATCTTTAGTTCTTTCAGGACTTCTATGTGCTGATGAGATTATTAACTCATATTTAACATTAAATTGTTCAAAAGTATCAGCACAATTTTTCATAATTTCATAATCAGATTTACTACCCATAATAATTGATACAAATTTCATTTTTTTACCTTTATATTTTTAAATAATCGCAGATTGTATCAAATTTTTTCTAATAATTTGATAATCTTCGATATTTTCAATCTTTTCCAAGCTTCTAATTTATAAATTGTTAAGGCTTCATTTTCATATATAAATTTTGATAAATTTTTTGATTTGTCTTTTAAGTATATCGAGTTATTATATTTATAATATTTACTTAAAGTTTCATAATTTTCTTCAACAAAAAAAGTAATTGTTGGTATCATAAAAGCATCGCTTATATGAAATGCTGAAGTATTTGTTGTAATTATTTTATCCATATTTGAAATAATATAAATAAAATCATTTATTGTTCTTGACTCTTTTGATAAATCAAGTAAATTATCTCCTTTTACTTTTGAATCAATTTGCAAAGTTGTTACAATAGTATAATCTTCAAGTTTTAATAATAAATCTTTTAGCAAGTCAATTGCAATAGATTGAGGAATTGATTTATTTATATTTGCACTATAGGGGTGAAACATTAGCAATTTTCCCCGTTTTTTAGCATCTAAAATTTTATTTTCTAAGCCTTTATCTATATTAATATTAGTAATATCTAAGGAGTTGTATTTTTCATCGTTTGGGATTTTTTTATAATCTATTCCAAATTTATACAACCAAGCATCAACATAATTTAAATCTAAAAGTTTTGTAAAATCAACACTATTATCAATAAAATAATCATATTCACATAATGTTTTTGTATTTAAACCCAAAGGTAAAACATCATTTATATATCTTTGTGTTTTATAAATATCTTTATCTCTAGTAAAATAACTATTATTTGATGCACTAATAAAAATATCAATCTTAACACTTTTAAACATCTCGCTTAATTTTTGATGTAATATTCTTAAAGCTGTACAAGATGCTATAGTTTTTCCAATACCTGATGACATTCCACCAATAATTGCAATTTTTATATTATCTTTATTCAAATATTTTACTTGCTTATACAAATCAACAGGAGACAAATCAATAAAATCTTCAGCTCTTCTATTTTTATATTTATCGTATTCAAATTTTGTTGAAATACCAAGTTCAATTGGAAAATCAATAGCTTGTCTTACATTCTCTTCATTTAAAATTTTTGTAAAATATTTACTTCCATCTATTCTTGCAAAAACACCATTTAAATCACTATAATCATCAAAAGTTGAAATATAAACAGTCTCATTTGGTAAACTAGCAGGTGCTTTAAATCTAAAATATTTTACTAAAGTTCCATCTGTTGTTTTAATATTTATATTATTTGTTACCCTAAAAAATATCATATTTTATTCTATATTCTCTTCTATATTTTTTACTCTAAACATTGTTAAATATGGCAATTTACAAGGTAGTTTAATTTTATTTACATTTCCACTATGTACACTTTCAAGCTCTTTATTTGTATCTGTTAATATTTTTTTGAAATTTATATAATAAAGCCCATCATCACCTAAAAAAAGTTTTCCTATCTCATTATCACAAGGCTCTAAAATAGTATTGTGTGGAGTAAAAATCTCTATATCTTCATTTGGATAAACTTTGTATTTACATAAAAAGTGATTTTCATCTTCTGTTACTAGCCCTGTTACTTCATAGCTTCCTTTACTTAATGCATAATCATGGTTTTGTGAATCAGTTTTTTCAAATGGTCTATGCACTAAATATGCATCTGTAAAACCTCTATTTTTTGTAGTATGAAGCTCTTGTTGATATTTGTCCGCTTCAAAAATTCCATTTTCATAATCATCAATTGCACTTCTATAAGCTTTTGCTGTAACTGCTGCATAATATGGTGATTTTGTTCTTCCTTCTATTTTTAAACTATCAACAGCTCCACTATCCAAAATCTCTTTTATATGAGAAGCTAAATTCATATCTTTTGAGTTAAAAATATATGTTCCAACACCTGGGTCTTCTTCAAGTCTAAACAAACTTCCATGCTCATCATTTCCAGCATATAAAGTATATTCAAATCTACAATCATTTGCACAAGAGCCTCTATTTGGAACTCTTCCCATTTGAACAGCACTTATTAAACATCTTCCACTATATGCAAAACACATAGAACCGTGTACAAAAATCTCTATTTCCATATCAGGTAAGTGTTTTTTAATCTCTACAACATCTTTTAAAGATATTTCTCTAGCTACAACTATTCTTTTTACTCCCATATCCCAAAAAACTTGGGCATCAAGGTAGTTTAAAACATTTGCTTGAGTTGACAAATGAATATCAATCTGGGGTGCTAACTCTCTACAAAGTCTTACAACTCCAGGGGCTGCAACAATAAAAGCATCTGGTTTTAACTCAGCCATTGAAAGAATATGTTTTTTTAATAACTCAATTTGAGAGTTAAAAGGAAAACCATTTATTGTGGCATAAACTTTTTTTCCTCTTGCATGGGCATAATCAATACCCTCTTTAAATGTTTCAAATGTAAACTCTTTTCCAGCTCTAATTCTTAAGCTAAAGTGGCTAACTCCACCATATACTGCATCTGCACCATAATTTATAGCAATTTTTAATTTTTCTAAATTTCCAGCTGGGCTAAGCAATTCAACTTTTTGCTTACTCATATAAAATTCCTTTGATTATTTTTAATAATTATTTATTTAAATTTAAGTGGAGATTATATCTATTTTTTAATAAATATTTAGTTTTAGTATTTTTTAATGAATGAGCGAAAGAGCTTAAAAGCTCTCCCACTCATCATCTTTTATTTGAGATACTATTTTTTTATTATTTTCTTTTATAGGTTTTTCTTGAATAAAATCTTGTTTAGCAATTTTATTTGTTTTCTTTTCTTCAAAAATATTATCTTTTTTTAATTGATCTAAAGATTTAAATACTTCAAAAGTAGCTCTATCTAACTCTTTTGAAAGAGAATTTAAAAGCTCATTATTTACAAGTTCTTTACAATCTTCATCAATATATTTTTGAACACTATTGTGAACAGTATCATGATTTAATCTTAAAATCTTCCAATTTTCAGTTTTTGTAAAAGGATTTCCAGAGCTTTCTTGTTCTGCTATCCACTTTCCTAAATCACAATCTGTTGGCTTTGTAACTGTCCAAGGAGTTTTTGTTTGCCCTACTTTATCAAAATTTACAAGTTTAAATCTTATATGGTCATTTTTTAGTTTAGAAACTTTAAAAACTAAATCAATATCTTCAATCTCTTTATTACTAAACTCTTTAAATTTAGCTCTATCAGCAATTTTTAGAAGATTTGATGAAAGATTTGCAACTTCATTTGCTAAATCACTAATAACTGTAGCTTGATTTGCATTTACTTGAGTAGCTTTATCTAGTACATTTATTGTGTCATTTATTTGAATAATTCCTTTTTCTTCCTCTTTACTTCCTTGAGAAACATCTTCTATTAAAACTATAGTCTCATTTATTTTTGTATTTAAAGTTGAATATCCGTTTATCATCTCATTTGCAATATCTTTACCTTCGTTTGCTTTTGAAGTTGCAATTTCAACTATATTTTTAATATCTTTTGCAGCTTCCGCACTTCGTGAAGCTAGATTTCTTACTTCTTGAGCAACAACGGCAAATCCTTTTCCTGCTTCTCCTGCTGTTGCTGCTTCAACTGCTGCATTTAAAGAAAGAATATTTGTTTGGAATGCAATTTGGTCAATTATGCTTATTGCTTCATTTATAGATTTTACTTGTTTATCTATCTCTTCCATAGCCTGATTTGTTCTAGTTGCAAGAGCTTCCCCATCTTTTGAAGATTGTTGAAGATGTTTTGCCAATATTGACATTTGAGAAGTTTTTTGAACACTTGATTTAACAATAGAGGTAATTTCCTCAATAGCTGCTGCTGTTTCTTCAAGTGAAGCTGCTTGTTCATTTGCTGAAGAAGATAATCTATTTGCTGCTTGTGAAAGAGTGCTTGTATCACTACTTAATTGTCTTCCACTTCCAATAATCATAGATAAAAACTCACTAACTGTAGTACCAATTAACTGTGTACTAGCTGCAAGAGAAGAGATAATTCCATTTACTTTTGATGTATCAATTTTTGAATCACTAATTGCAAAATTTGAATTTCCATATTCAATTAAAATATTATTTAACCCAACTAAATTTTGATTTGTTTTGCTAATCATTGTATTTATAGAGTCTCTTAATTTTTTAATTTGTGGATTTGAAGATATTGCTTCAACTTTATATACATAAAATCCATTTATTACTTTTTCAATAACACCTTCAACATCAGCAATAACTTTTGCATCTTCAATATAACCCTCTTTTAGATTTGCAATATATTGGTTGAAACTATCAACAACCTTACCTATTTCATCATTTGATTTTTTCTCAATATGATCAGTAGTTCCATCTCCATCTTTTATTTTTATAATAGCTTCATCTAAATCTTCTAAAGGCTTAATTAGGGTTTGTTTTATAAATATATTATAAATTATTGAAGCAATAATAATTGAAATTAAAGTAAAAATTGAAATACTAAATATTATGCTATTTATCTCTTTTTTTGTATTTTCTTCCATAGAAGCAATTTGAGCCTCTATATCATCTACATAAGCTCCTGTTCCAATTATCCAATCCCAAGGAGCAAATTTTTGCACATAAGAGAATTTTGATTTTGGGTCATTTGGTTTATTTGGCTTATCCCAAAAATATTTTACAAGTCCACCTTCAGCTTTTTCATTTGCAATTTTTGCCATCTCAACAAAAAGTTTAGTTCCATATGGATCTGCATAAGTTGATAAATCAGCTCCATTTAACTTTGCATTAGTTGGGTGCATAATCATTTTTGGATTTGAATCGTTTATCCAAAAATAATCATTATTAGCATATCTCATCTCTGAAATTGTTTTTAAAGCCTCTTCTTGTATTTTTGCAGTTAAATTATCTACATATTCTCCTGTTCCAATTACCCAATTATAAGGTTTAAAAAGTTTTACGAAAGATGCTTTAGCTTGTGGCTTGTCAAAACCAGGCTTTGGCCAAACATAATCAACAAATCCCTCTTTATCTTTTTTTGCAATTTCTGCAAACTCTTTAAAAATTTGCTTTCCATTTGGGTCTTTATATGAGTGCATATTTTGATTATTTAATTTTGGATTTATAGGATGTATTAAAACAACAGCATCAAAGTCATTTATCCAAAAATAACCACTTTTACCATATCTTGTTGCATTTACAATTGATTTTAATCTCTCTTTTAAAGCATCTTCTGAAAGAGTATTTTTATTTTTCTCATACTCAGATTCCATAATAGAAAATAAAAAGTTTGTCTGTTTTACAAGCTCTTCTTGTACTTCAATTTTTAATTTTTCAGGTGAAGTTCTTGAGTGGTAAGCTTCAACTGTTTTTACAGCTAAAGATACATAATTTTTTAACTCTTGCTCTTTTTTTGCATAAGCCTCTTTTTTATAATTTTCAATACTCTCATTTGAAAAACTTTTTATAGAATAAATAGCATCAATTGCTATAGCAAGAGATATTATTATTATCGTTACAAATGACAATATGAGAACTTTTAGTTTTAATGACATATTATTAAACATTGCCTCTCCAGATTTTTTTTGGTCGTTTTTGATTATACCCAAAAAAATTAAAACTATTTTTTAAATATTATTTCAAAAGATTTTTTGCAAAGTTTATAGCTTCATTTGTTACACTTTCTCCACTTATCATTCTAGCAATTTCCGTTATTTTTTCGTTATTATTTAATAATCTAACAGTTGAAACACTATCTTTTTTATCTACTAGAAAGTGTTGATTTGCACTACTTGTTAATTGTGGTTGATGAGATATTGCAAAAATTTGATAATTTTTACTTAATGTTAATAAAACTTTTGAAATAGCATCACTCTCTTTACCACTTAAATTTGCATCAATTTCATCTAAAAATAAAACTCCATTTGTGTTTATATCAAACTCAGAAATAGCACTAAGAAGAGCTAATCTTAATCTATTATACTCTCCTGCACTAATAGTTTGAAGAGCAACATTATTTAAAATAAATTTTATCTCATCAATACCACTAGAATCTAACTCTTTTTCTTCAATGATTAAATTTGCATTACTTAAATATAAAAATTCCAGATAATAATTTACTCTATTTTCCAAAAGAGTAATACTTTGTTTTCTATAAGTAGTTAGTTTACTTGCTAAAATTTTAATTTCATTTTCAAGTTCTATGTACTCTTTTTCTAATTTCTCTTTAGAAAATGAGATATTTAAATAAGCCTCAAGCTCTTTTTTTTTCTCATCTTTATATTCTAAAGCCTCTTTAATTGAACCAAATCTTTTTTGTAAGCCTGAAATTTTCTCAATTCTATTTAAAACCTCTTCAATATTTATATCTTCTAGTTCACTTAAGCTATCATTTGATTTTTCAAAAATATTATTAAGCTCATTCATAGCCTCATCAAAAAATGAGCTATCAACTTCTAAAAGAGTTAATAAATCATTTACACTACTATTTAAATCAAAAATTACACTTGCTTTTTTAGTAGCTAACTCTATTTTTTCTTTCTTTGCTAAAGATTTTTTTATTTGATTAAGCTTTTCATATTCATCTTCTTTTGGATCAATCTCTTCTATTTTTGCTATTTCAAATCTTGCAAACTCTTTTAAATCTTCTATTTTTTTCTCATCTTCATATAATTTTTCTAACTCTTTTTTAATTATTGTATATCTTTTATATTTAGTCGAAAATTGCTCTTTTATATTTTTAAATTCTAAACTATTTTTTGTTGATAATCTATCTAAAAATTCAATTATTCTTTGGCTTTCAAAATCACTTGTATCTTTTAAATTTAACTGTTTAATAAGTTTCGATGAAATATTTTGTAAATTTTTTTTAGAAATTGATTGATTATTTAAAAAGTATCTAGCCTTCTCTTTTTTTAGGCTTTTAATAATTAAATCATCACCAATATTTATAGCATATGATTCATCTTCAAAACTACTATTTAAAAACTCCAATTCACTAATTTCACTTTTTACATCATTAAAAGCAAATAGTGCTAATATCTCTTGCATAAGTATAGATTTTCCAGCACCTGATGGTCCTGTAAAGATATTTAATCCTTTTGAAAATTCTAAATTTACCTCTTTAAAACTTAGGCAATTTTTAATATATATTCTACTTATCAAACTAATTTCCCCATCTTAATTTTTCACTTAAAACCTCAAAAAAGTCTCTACTACTTTTATGAAGCATTTTTGATTTTTTTGTTGCAATTTTTATTTTTATTAACTCATCCTTTTGCAAATCATACAACTCTTGTCCATCTATTATTACAACAGCTCCACTATCTTTTGGTACCTTAAACTCTATTTCAAAATCAGCAGGTACAACTATTGGTCTTTGAGTCAAAGAGTGCGGAGCTATAGGTGTTATTATAAATGCATTTGTAAGTGGATAAACAATAGGTCCTCCAACAGATAGATTATAAGCAGTCGAACCACTAGGAGTTGATACTATTAAGCCATCTCCAAAATATGTATTAAAAGCTTTTTTATCTATTTTTGCTCTAACTTCAAGCATACTTGAAAGATTTTTTCTTGAAATTACAATATCATTAAAAGCAATAAATTTTTTATCTTTTATTTGACCTTCAATTATCATTCTAGGATTAATTTTATAATCATCTTTTGATAAATCTTCTACAAAAGTTGGAAGCTCTTCCATATTTAAATCTGTTAAAAACCCTAAGGTTCCTAAATTTATTCCCAACACAGGTAAATCATATTTAAAAGCTTTTCTAGCAACTCCCAAAAGTGTTCCATCTCCACCAACACTTATTAAAAAATCAACCTCTTTACTTAAAGCTTCAAAACTCAAGCCATTTAAACCAATCATTTTTGCTGAGTTCTCTTCTAAAATAGTAATTACCCCTATTTTTAAAAACTCTTTTTGTATAACAAAAAATACATCTTTTAGCTCAGGGCTTTGTGGCCTTAAGATTACACCGATTTTTTCAATCTTTTCTAAATGTTTACAGCTTTTTTCTAGTCTCAAAATTTCTCTTTTAAAAATATATATAAAAAATCTATTGTATTAAATCTCTTATATATATTCCATAAAAAAAGGGATATGCAAAAGCACATCCCTTTTAAAATTGAAAATTAGAAATTATCCATTTCTTTTTTTCATAATCTCTTCAGAAACATTTCTTGGTACTTCTTGGTATGAATCAAAAAGCATAGAATATGTAGCTCTTCCTTGAGACATAGATCTTAAATCTGTAGAGTAACCGAACATTTCAGATAATGGAATCATAGCAGTAACAAGTTTGATACCTGCTCTGTCATCCATAGATTGAACTTGTCCTCTTCTTTTGTTACAATCTCCAATAACATCTCCCATATAATCTTCAGGAGTCTCAATTTCAACTTTCATAATTGGCTCAAGTAAAACTGCACCAGCAGCTGCACTTCTACAACCTTGTTTGAATCCCATAGAAGCAGCAAGTTTAAATGCCATTTCAGATGAATCCACTTCGTGGTAGCTTCCGTCATATAATGTAACTTCAATATCAACCATTGGATAACCAGCTAAAATACCACCTTGCATTGCTTCAAATGCACCTTTTTCTACTGCAGGTATATACTCTTTTGGTACAACCCCACCTTTAATTTCATTGTTGAATTTAAATGTTGGTTCACTTCCAGCAGCCATTGGTTTAATCTCTAAGTAAACGTGACCATATTGTCCTTTACCTCCAGATTGTTTTGCATATTTGTACTCTTGCTTAACAGCATTTCTAATTGTTTCTCTATATGCAACTTGTGGAGCACCTACTTCAGCTTCAACTTTGAACTCTCTTTTCATTCTATCTACAAGAATTTCAAGGTGTAATTCACCCATTCCTGAAATAATAGTTTGTCCAGTCTCTTCATCTGTATTTACTCTAAATGATGGATCTTCTTCAGCTAATTTTCCTAATGCAATTCCCATTTTTTCTTGGTCAGCTTTAGTTTTTGGCTCAACAGCAACACTAATAACTGGATCTGGGAAATCCATTCTTTCAAGAATTACTGGATCTTTTTCACTTGCAAGAGTATCACCTGTAATTGTATCTTTAAGACCAACAACAGCTCCAATTTCTCCAGCATATAACTCTTTAACTTCTTCTCTTGAGTTAGCATGCATTTTAAGTAATCTTCCGATTCTCTCTTTTTTCATTTTTGTAGAGTTTAATACATAAGTACCTGATTCTAAAATCCCTCTATAAATTCTTGTAAATGTCAATTGTCCAACAAATGGGTCAGTCATGATTTTAAACGCTAGTGCTGCTACTTCACCTTTATCAGTTGAAGGAACAATTACAGCTTCACCATCTTGAGTCTCACCTTTAATATCAGCAACTTCAGTTGGAGATGGTAAATACATAGCAACAGCATCAAGTAATGGTTGAATACCTTTATTTTTAAATGATGTTCCACAAACCATTGGAGTAACTTCCATAGCTAAACATCTTTTTTTCATTCCAGCAACAATCTCTTCTTCAGTTAATTCTTCACCACCAAGATATTTATCCATTAACTCATCACTTGACTCAGCAGCAGCTTCAACAAGTTTTTCTCTATATTCATTTGCAGTATCAACTAAATCAGCAGGAATATCTTCAATTTTATACATCTCTCCAGCTTGTGCATCAAGAGTATAAGTATAAGCTTTCATTTTTACTAAATCAACCATTCCTCTAAATTGATCTTCAGCTCCAATTGGAATTTGAAGAGGAACTGGATTAGCTTTTAATCTATCTCTTACTTGATTCATAACATTAAAGAAGTTAGCTCCCGTTCTATCCATTTTATTTACATAGATAATTCTAGGAACTCCATATTTATTAGCTTGTCTCCAAACAGTTTCAGATTGTGGTTGAACTCCACCAACTGAACAAAATACTGCAACAGCACCATCAAGAACCCTCATAGATCTCTCAACTTCAATAGTAAAGTCAACGTGACCTGGAGTGTCAATAATGTTTATTTGTAGTTGCTCATTTGTTTTTGGGTGATTCCAAAAACATGTTGTTGCAGCAGAAGTAATTGTAATACCTCTTTCTTGCTCTTGTTCCATCCAGTCCATTGTTGCTGTACCTTCGTGAGTCTCACCAATTTTGTGTGAAATTCCAGTATAGAACAAAATT
Organism: Aliarcobacter sp.; assembly: GCA_039810345.1. Classification (GTDB taxonomy): domain Bacteria; phylum Campylobacterota; class Campylobacteria; order Campylobacterales; family Arcobacteraceae; genus Aliarcobacter. The sequence goes on from JBDHWU010000018.1 coordinate 28,519, forward strand.
CTCTCTGTACTTGTTGTTTTTCCAGCATCAATATGAGCTGCAATACCAATATTTCTAACTCTATTTAAGGGTACTTTTCTTGCCATAATTATTTCCTACCATCTGTAGTGTGCAAATGCTTTATTAGCCTCTGCCATTCTATGTACATCTTCTTTTTTCTTAAAAGATGATCCTCTTTCGTTTGCTGCTTCGAATAGTTCGTTTGCAAGTCTTTCAACCATTGTTCTTTCATTTCTTTTTCTTGAAGCATCAATTAACCATCTTAAAGCCAAAGTTTGTCTTCTTACAGCTCTTACTTCAACAGGAACTTGGTATGTAGCTCCTCCAACTCTTCTACTTCTTACTTCTAAAAGTGGTTTAACATTTTCAACTGCTTTTTCAAACAGATCAAAACCTTTCTCTTCACCTCTTTTATCAAGATTTTCTATTGCACCATAAAGGATTTTTTCAGCAACAGATTTTTTACCATCTAACATAATTGCATTAACAAATTTTGTGATCACTTTACTATTGTAGATAGGATCAGCCATAATTTCTCTAACTGGAGCTTTTCTTCTTCTCATTTTCTATCCTTCTACTTATTTTTTAGCTTTTGGTCTTTTTGTACCATATTTAGATCTAGATACAGTTCTGTTATTAACTCCAGCTGAATCCAACGCACCTCTTACAATGTGGTATTTAACCCCAGGTAAATCCTTAACTCTTCCCCCTCTTACTAACACAATTGAGTGTTCTTGAAGGTTATGTCCCTCTCCACCGATATATGAAATAACTTCAAATCCAGTTGTTAATCTAACTTTTGCAACTTTTCTTAAAGCCGAGTTAGGTTTTTTTGGAGTTGTTGTATATACTCTTGTACATACTCCTCTTCTTTGTGGACACTTTTTAAGTGCTGGAGATTTTGAAGTCTCAACTACTTTTTTTCGCTCTTTTCTAATAAGCTGTTGTATTGTAGGCATTTCTTTCCTTTGTCAAATTTGGTTTGAGTAGCTATAGCCCTACTCATGCTTCTCGTAATCTTCAAAATCTTTTGAAGCGATACTACCATTCTAGGAAACGGTTGTTTTGTTTTCTAAAAAAGTTTTGCATTATATCTAAATGCTCTTAAATTTTGCTTTATCTTTTTACACTACAATTGCAAAAAATTAAAAGGATTTATATTTTATGACAAAACAACTACTTCCTTTAGCAATTGGTGGTTTAGCTATTGGAACAACAGAATTTATTATTATGGGACTTTTGCCTGATGTTGCAAGAGATTTAGGAGTTTCTATTCCAATAGCAGGACATTTAATCTCTGCTTATGCTTTTGGTGTTGTTGTGGGAGCTCCAATTCTTGTCGCTCTTAGCTCTAAATTTCCACCAAAAAATATTTTAATAGTATATATGATACTTTTTACACTATTTAATGCTTTATCTATAATTGCACCTGATTATAACACTCTTTTAATGTCAAGGTTTTTTGCAGGTCTTCCTCATGGTGCATTTTTTGGAGTTGGAACAGTTGTTGCTATAAAATTAGCCAAAAAAGGGAAAGAGGCAAGTGCCGTATCTTCTATGTTTACAGGGCTTACTTTGGCAATATTGTTAATGGTTCCACTTTTAACTTATATTGGGCATAACACCAGTTATAAATACTCTTTTGCAGCTGTTAGTATGCTAGGAGTTTTTACAATTATAGCTTTAGTTAAATTTATGCCAAAACTGAAATCTCTTAAAACTGTAACATTTAAAGAGGAGATTGAATTTTTTCTAAGCTTTAAAGCTTGGCATATTATTTTAATTGTTGCTATTGGTTTTGGTGGGCTTTTTGCTTGGTTTAGTTATATTGCACCACTTTTAATCAATGTTTCAAAATTTGCTCCTAGTTCTATCTCATATTTAATGCTTGTTGCTGGAGTTGGAATGGTTTTAGGAAATATTTTGGGTGGATATTTAGCAGATAAAAAAGATCCAATAAAAGTTGCTATTTATCTTCTTTCTTTTATGGTTTTTTTCTTAATTATGGTTTTCTTTTTTAGTGAATACAAATATATATCACTTGTTTTAACTTTTATTTGTGGGGTTTTTGCCATGAGTATTGGAACTCCCATAAATATGGTAATGGTAAAAAATGCAAAAAACTCTGAAATGTTAGGAGCTGCTTTTATGCAAGCTGCTTTTAATGTGGCAAACTCTTTGGGTGCTTTATTTGGTGGAATTCCACTTTTATATGGTTTAGGTTTTGAATATCCTGCACTTGTTGGTGCTTTTATGGCATTTTTAGGACTTATTTTATGTATGATTTTTAGTGTAAAATATAAAGAGTAAAAAAAGCTAAAGTAAATTCTAGCTTTTTTACTCTAAATAAAATCCACTATCAGGAAGCTTCCCACCTATTAGCTTTGCATCATTTTCTAGTAAAACATTAAAGAAAAACTCTAAATCTTTCTTGCTATCTTTTGCACTAATATTTTTAAAATCTACATGCTCAATTGAGTCTTCTAAGCCATTTTCTTCCAACATTGGTAAAGTTTTAACTACAAGTTTACTAGCTTCTTCTTTGTTTGTTTGATACCACTTTAAAGCCTTTTCATATTCTAGTAAAACTTTAGAAATAAGCTCCTCTTTTCCTTTTGTATCTCCAATAACAGCAAGTCCAGCTTGTGGAATTTTTGCTTCAACCTTAAACAATCTTCCCCACTCTTCTTGTAAATTCAAGCTTCTATATAAATCTGGAGCTATTAGCTTAACTGGAAAAGAGCCTGTTTTTCTAAGAGCTATTGAAATAGCAGGTTCAGCCAAAAGCACATGGTCTGCTCTTCTTAAAATCAACATTTGCATAGCATCAACAGGAGTTGCTACATATTTTAAGTTAAAATCTTTTTTTACATCAAGTCCAGCTTTTTTTATAAGTGCTTGAAGCACAATATCTGGCATATCAGCTCTAAAAGGTACTATTATCTCTTTGTTTTTAAAATCTTCTATAGCTTTTAAATTTTTATCACGGCTTACAAGCCCCAAAATTCCCCAAGTTGAAACATTTATTAGTTTTAAATCAACCCCTTTATTGTATAAATTTGCAGCTACATTTGTAGGAAGTGCAATAAAATCAACCTCTTTTTTTAAAATCAATGCTCTTAGTTCATCTGGATTATTCCAAAGTCTAAACTCTACTTTTTTACCTATATCTTTTAGTACATTTTTTTCTACCATATATAAAATAGGGTGAGAAACAGTTGCTATTGGACCTGCTATTACTATTGTATTCTCATCTTTTGCAAATAAATTTAGTAAAAGTGCAAAAACTATAAATATTTTTTTCAATATAAACTCCTTTAAATCTCTATCCTTTTATCCCATCAGCTCTAGGTTTTAGCAAAAATGGAAAAAACTGTTTAATATATATAGCAAATGGAATTGCCCAAAGTATGCTTGAAACTATATATAAAACCATACTATATTCAATATAAAATGGAATAAAAGCTCTTGTAAATGTAGATATAATAATTAAAATAAGCCCTAAAGTTAAGAGCCAATTTGTAAAAATAGCTCGTCCTGTGTGAATTGTAGATACTATTATCATAATTACATAAAACACCATTCCAAATGTTCCTGTTGTAATAAAATGTCTAAAATGGTTTGTAAAGTTTAACTCCAATAAATAGTTAAACCCCAAAAAGAAAAATCCAACACTTGTAAGTAAAATCGTACTTATAATATATAAAACAAATGGCTTAAACAATATATTATTATCTTTTAAAATAAAATCGTTTAAAACTCCCAAAACAGAAGCTCCACAAGCAAAACATATATATGCTAAGCTAGAGTTTTGCGGAAAAAAGAACTCTACAAAACCATATAAAAGCAGAGAAAAAATAGCAAGATTATATCTAAAGCTTTTTGCCAAAAAAGTTTCATCTATCTTTTCTTGCTCTAATAGTTCATTTATTGACTCCATACTAACTCTTCTTAAAGCAAGTAAAATCAAAACTAGCATTAAAACCAAAGAGAGTAAAAGAACTTTTAATGAATCAATCTGAACAATATTTGCAACACTAAGGAAAAACAAAATTTGAACCAAAACTATTGATACCATTGAATAAGCAAGAGATACATGCTTTTTATTTCTATCTTTAAAAGCAGGAATGGCTGCTAAAAACGAAATATAAACTAGCAAACTTATATTTAAAAATGCAGTGAAATATACTCCAAAAAAATCCATAAACCAAAAAGATAATCTTCCAGCTACCCACCATGCTACTATAAAAGCCAATTTTCTTCCAACAATTGGCACAACACCAGGGAAAAGTTCAGGAAGACCTGTAAGAAAAAAAGCCACAATCATGGCACTTCCAACACCAAAAATCATCTCATAAATATGCCAATTTAGTGTGTTTTCAATTGGTAAATTTATATATCCTGCAAATACAAATGCCCATAAAATAATACTTAAAATAATATATGGTGCTAAAAGTAAAAATATAGGTCGAAATCCATAAGCTAAATATATAGGAAATTCGCCTTTTGGGTAGTATAAATAGTGTCTTGAAGCATATTGCTTTTCAAATTCTGTCATTTTAACTCCAATTCAAAACTAGAGATAATATCTTTGTCTTTTAAAATTTGTGCTGTTTTATTATAAACAAACTCATCATCTCTTTTTATTCTAGGCTCATTTATATCAAATATTTTTTTGATATGACCAACTGGCTCTGCTTTTAAAACTATGATTTTATCGCTTAATCTAATAGCTTCCATTAAGTCATGAGTAATAAACAAAACACTTAAATTTTTCTCTTCAATATCTTTTATAAGCAAATTTTGAAGCTCTTTTTTAAGTCCAATATCCAAAGCTGAAAATGGCTCATCTAAAAAAAGTAAGCTAGGATTTACAACCAAAGCTCTTGCAAAAGATACTCTTTGTTTCATTCCACCACTTAAATCTTTTGGAAATTTTATAAAATCATCCTCTTCAAGTCCAAATTTTAAAGCTATTTCTTTTGATTTTTCTATTGCTATTTGATTTTTTTCTCCAATTGCTCTAAGTCCTAAAGCAATATTATCTATTACATTTTTCCAAGGTAAAAGCCGTGGCTCTTGAAAAGCAAAAGAGCTTGAAGTAAAACTATTTTTTATCTCTCCATCATCTAGTTTTAAAAGTTTTGAACAAAGATGAAGCAGAGTTGTTTTTCCACCACCACTAGGACCAACTATTGAAATTACTTCACCTTTTTGTAAAGTAAAACTTATATCTTTTAAAATCTCTTTAAATCCAAAAGAGAAATTAACATTTTTTACTTCTAATTTCTCCATGCTTCAATCTCCCTTTTTATAGGTTCTAGCAAAATATATTCAATAAAAAGCAAACTTGCTATCATAATAGTTACCAAAGCCAAAGCTGTACTTGTTTCAAGTTGGCTTCTTGCAACTGCCAATAAAGCCCCTAATCCATCGCTAGTTGCTAATAACTCAGCCATAACGACTATTTTCCACGACATTCCAAGAGCTGAAATATATGCTGGAAAAATATATGAAAAAATATGTGGCAAATACAAATCAAAAAGCTTCATAGAAAAAGGAAGATGAAAACTATCAGACATCTCTTTTAAGCTTCCTTCAAGTGTTCTTGTGCCTTGTAAAGCTCCCACAAAAACAATAGGAAAAGATGCTATAAATACTGTAAAAATAACAGTTGTATCGCCCATTCCAAACCATATCATGGCAAGAACTATCCATGCAATTGGGGGCATTCCAAATAAAATTGTTACTATTGGTCTGCTCATAATTGAAGCAGTTATAAAAAGTCCTGCTAAAAGTCCCAAAACTGAGCCAAATAAAATAGCTAAACCAAAACCAATTAAAGCTCTTTTTATTGTGATTAATATTTCTACTTGCATAGAGCTGTCTTGAAGTATAGAGTTAAGAGCTATAAATGTATCTTTTGGGCTAGGAAGAATTAAACTACCATAAACTTGATGCCCAAAATCCCATAAAGCTAAAAAAAGAAAAATAGAAGCTACACTTCCCCAACCACTCCATAAATAGCTAGGAAAATCTTTTATTATTTTTAAAAAGAATTTCATATTTTTTCCAGATTTTAAAATTTGTTAGCATTGTATTAAAAATGATATTAATTATCATTGAGATAAGTCAAGCAGATACTACTTTATTTCTACCACTATTTTTTGCTTCATAAAGAGCTTTATCTGTGATGTATAGAGACTCTTCAATACTATTTTCTTTCAATAACTCACCAACTCCTAAACTAACTGTTATTTTTTTACTTTTATTTGATAAAAATTTGTGATTTTCTATACTTTTTCTAAGGTTTTCAGCTACAACTTTTGCACTATTTTTATCTGTGAAAGGAAGAATTATTATAAATTCTTCTCCACCCCATCTACCAATTGTATCTATTTTTCTTAAATGATTTTTTATAAATAATGATAACTCTTTTAATACTTTATCCCCAACTAAATGTCCCAAAGTATCATTTATATTTTTAAATAAATCAATATCAAGAATAATTAAAGATGAAATATAATTTTCATTTCTATCTACTTTATTTTTTTCAATATTAAGTTGCTTATCAATTTCAAAACGGTTAAATAATCCTGTTAATTTATCTGTAGAAGATAATTTTTCAAGCTCTTTGTTAAAATGCTTCAGATTGTTTTGATACATAATCATAGAAAATAAGACTATAATTAAAATTATAGATATTATTACTATATCTTTAGTTTTTAGCCAACCTACTTGCTCTACTATTGCTGTCCAATTATTCAAAAACTCTTGTTTTACTCCATCATCTAAATCATTAACTAATCTTGATAATATCTGATTTAAAATTGGTTCATCTTTTATTGTTCCAAAACTAATATCATCTTTTATATCAAATCTTAATGCAATTTTCAAACTATTTGCATACTCTTTTTGTATTATTGATGATAAAACCAAAGAGTTATCTATATAACCATAAACATTCTCTTCTTCCAAAATTTTTAAACCAGTATTTATATTTGGAACTTCAACTAAATTTATATTTGGAAAATACTCTTTTAAATAATCTGTCATAAAATGATTTTTTATAATTGCAATTTTTTTATCTTTTAAATATGTAATATCTTGAATAAATGGTTTATTATTCTTTGTAGCTAAAACCATTGGCAAAGAAAATATTGGTTCAGTAAAGTTCAAATAACTATCTCTTTCAGAGCTAGGAGAAATAGAAGAGATAATATCACATCTCTTGTTTTTTATAAACTCTATTGATTCATTCCAATCTTTTGTAGGGACTAACTCAATTTTTATATCTAGTTTTTCTTCAAAATAATTTTTTACATCTGATGTAATACCTAAAATTTTTCCATTTTTTATTGATTCAATAGGATACCAATCTGGGTCTATACACATTTTTAAACTATTTTTTGAGTTTAAATACTTTTTTTCATCTTCTAAAAGAGTAAAACCTTTTTTATTACTAGATAAATAATTCTCAAAAACTATACTTTCAGCTACACTCTCTTTAGAATCAATTGCACCAGAAAAAATCAATTGCTTTAGTAATCTTTTAGTAAATTCTAAACTAACCTTTCCTATTGGATAAAGCTCTTTCATAACCAATTCATCAACTACATTTGCTTCATAAAGTAAAGAAGCTTTTGATTTTTTAACTCCATATTTTTCAATTAAAATATCAATTATCTCATCTTTATTTTTTAAAGCATACTCCCAACCTCTGTTTGTAGCTTCTATTATTTTTTGACTTCTTTCTTGATTTTTTAAAATTTCATCTTTTGAGGTAAATAAATTTATAGCACTAACAAGAAATCCATAATCATTTGGGTCAATTATATTGTAGGGTATTTTTCTTCTATCAAGTTCATATAATTGGTTTGACTTAAATGCACTCATCGCATCTACTTTTCCATTTATGAAATCATTTAAATCAAAACTATGTTGGACAAATTTGCTATTTAAACTATTTATATTAAAGTGAGAGAACAATAAAGCTAATGAACTGTATTTAAGCTCATCTTTTCCACCCATAATAACCTTATTAGCCAACTCTCTTGGGTGCTTAATATTTGGTTTTGTAATCAAAACCAAAGGAGATTTTTGAAGATAACTTGCCAAAAGCACAACTGAAGCTATTTTCCCATTGTCTAAAATAATATTTGAATTTGAAACTCCATATGTAGAATTTTTATTTAATACATCAAAAACTACATCTTTATTTGCTTCGTACTCTTTAATCTCAACATCAAGTCCAGCTTCTTTATAAAACCCCTTCTCTTTTGCAGCAATAAATCCCGCAAATTCAAACTGATATTTCCAATTTAGCTGAATTGATACTTTCTCAAGCTCACTTGCAAATAAAAAATTAATTACTAAAACAAATAGAAAAATAGTTCTCAAATTGTATATCTTAATCTTTTGGAAGTAATTTAACAGGTACTATTTGAATTTGAGCTAAATCCCAAACCTTATTTACAACATAAGGTTCATTCTCAAGCCAACTATCAAGTTCTTCATCGTTTTCAAAATTAACATAAAGTGATGAACCTACCATTTTTTCATCTTCAAGCAAGGCACCAGCAGTTATAATTTTACCTTTTTTCATAAGCTCTTTTGTCGCTTTAATATGTTCATCTCTAACTTTCAATCTTCTTTCTATTGCATCATCATAATCATAAGCTATTATTAAATATTGCATTTTAATCCTTTTTTATTTTTTATGATTTTATCAGATTTTTTATAAAGTAGCTAATAAAAATGATATTGGGTAGATTAAAACATTTAAATATCTTAGTATAGGTGTTATATTTGCATTAAAAGGAATGATTTGCTCTATTGTAAAACCATTAGATAATTTTTTCATAATTGATAATTTTAAACTTATATCTAAAAATTTCAGAACTATAATAGAACTCATCCAAAAGCCAAAATTATTAAAATTTATACTTAAATATATTGTATAAAAAAATGATATATGTAAAAGAAAATATATAAATATATTTTTTTTAAAAACTAAAAAATTATTGTTTAATAAGCCGTATAAAGTAGAAGATTTTTGCCAATTTGTCTCAAATAATTCAATGGCAATAAAAATTATAAAAAAATAGATAGTTTCCATTTTGTAAGCTTAATAGGGCAAATGCCCTATTATTTCTCTTCAGAGAATTTAACTTTTTGATCTTTATAAAGTCCTGTTCCAACTGGAATTGTTCTTCCAATTACAACATTCTCTTTTAAGTCTTCAAGCATATCCATCTTAGCACTAATTGCAGCTTCTGTTAATACTTTTGTAGTTTCTTGGAATGATGCAGCTGAAATAATACTATCACTTGTAACAGCAGCTCTTGTAATACCTAAAAGTACAGGCTCAGCAATAGCTGGTTGCCCACCCATTCTTACAATTTTTTCATTTTCAAGTTTAAATTTCTTTTTAGAAATCATATCTCCTACAATAAATTTAGTATCTCCACCGTCAAGAATTGATACTTGTCTTAACATTTGAGATGTAATAACCTCAATATGCTTATCTGCAATATTAACCCCTTGAGATCTATAAACTTGTTGAACTTCAGAAACGATAAAGTAATGAAGAGCTTTTTCACCTAAAATTCTTAATACATCATGTGGTGACACTTGACCATCTGTTAATGCTTCTCCAGCATGTACAAACTCACCTTCGTGAACTAAAATATGTTTACCTTTTTCCACTAAATACTCTGCATTATTACCATTTTCATCAGTAATTACAAGTTTTTGCTTATTTCTAAGTGGTTTTCCAAAAGTCACAACTCCATCAAATGATGCTAAAAGTGCAATACTTTTTGGTCGTCTAGCTTCAAATAGTTCAGATACTCTAGGAAGACCCCCTGTAATATCTTTAGATTTTTGAGTAGCTTTTGGAGTTTTTGCAATAATATCTGCAATTTCAACTCTTTTCCCTTCAGAAATATTTAAAGATGCTTTAGGATCTAAAGCATATTTTATAATCTCTCCACTATCAGTTGCAATTAAAACAGTTGGTTTATATCCACTAGGAATATATTCATTTACAACCAGTTTAGAAGTTCCTGTTAGTTCATCAAATTGCTCAGAAACAGTAATTCCTGGAATAATATCTTCAAAACTTACAACCCCAGCTTTTTCAGCTATTGTTGGATTTGCATAAGGATCCCATTCTGCAATAATAGTTTGTTCTGAAACAGTTGGAGAAGATATAATACTATCTTTAACAACTTCACTATTATCATTTAATTGTATTGAAGAACCTCTTGAAATATAGTGTCTAATTGCTTCTCTATCATCACTATCAGCAACAACAGCAAAAAGCCCTTTTTCAACAACTTTATCACCTGCTTTTATATCATGTCTTCTTTCTAAATAATCACCTGTTAATTTATAGAATTTAACTATTCCTTTTGCACCAGATATAATTTTTGAAGTAATTGGAGCTCCGTCTGCAACTTTTAACTCAGATGCATAAGGAATTCTATTTGGTACATTCCATCCATCTTTAATAATTTCAACTATTGAATCATTATGTTCAACTTCAAAACCATCTTTATAAGGTAAATACAATTTACCTTCAATTTTTCCAGAAATACCAGCAAGTTCATTTACTTTTGCAACATCACTTTTTCTTAAGTAATATTTTTTTGTATCTTTTCCATTTGTAATTGTTAATTCAATCTCTTCGTGAATTGTCTCAACAGTTACTTTTCCTTTAAATGGAGCATTAATTTTTGGTTCAACTAGTAAAACACCCGCATTTCTTCTATTTGCTACAATAAACTTACCTTCTTTAGATTCATAAGTTTTTACATTGTAATATCTAATAAATCCTTCTTTATCAACCTTTAATTCTCTTTCAGTTTGAGTAGCACTTGCAGTTCCTCCAACGTGGAAAGTTCTAAGCGTTAGCTGAGTTCCAGGCTCTCCAATTGATTGAGCAGCAACAACTCCAACAGCTTCTCCTGGTTTTGCTTTTCTTTGTTCTCCTAGGTTTAATCCATAACATTGAGAACAAAGTCCATTTTCAACTTTACAAGTTAAAGGTGTTCTAATAATTACAGATTTAACTTCAGCTTCAATAACCGTTCTTGCAAACTCTTCAGTTATTAATGTACCTTCTGCAAATAAAATTTCATTTGAAACAGGATCAATAATATCTTCAGCTATAACTCTTCCTGTTATTCTTTCTTCTAAAGACTCAATTAACTCATTTCCAGATGTAATATCAGTAATTTCAATACCTTCGTGAGTTCCACAATCTTCAGCCGTAATTCTTACATTTTGAGAAACATCGATTAGCTTTCTTGTTAAATATCCAGCATTTGCTGTTTTTAAAGCTGTATCGGCAAGTCCTTTTCTAGCTCCGTGAGTTGAAATAAAGTACTCAAGTACATTAAGCCCTTCTTTAAAGTTAGAAATAATTGGAGTTTCAATAATAGTTCCATCTGGTTTTGCCATAAGACCTCTCATACCTGAAAGCTGTCTAATTTGTGTAGCACTACCTCTTGCTCCTGAATCTGCCATCATAAAAATAGAGTTAAATCCATTTTTATCACCTTTTACAAGTTCCATCATTTCAGAACCTAATTTATTATTAGTCTCTGTCCAAATATCAATAGTTTTATTGTATCTTTCTTGCTCTGTTAAAAGACCTTGCATAAACTGTTTTTGTACATCAATAACATCTTTTTTAGATTTTGTAATATGTCCCACTTTACTTTCAGGTACTCTAATATCATCAATAGATATTGAAATTCCAGCTTTTGTTGCATATTTAAAACCTAAATTTTTAAGATTATCTAAAAATCTTGGAGTTACTTCATAACCAGCTTCTTTATAAATATAATCAACTAAAGCTCCAATATCTTTTTTCTTTAAAACTTTATTCCAAAGATTCATAGGTACAAAACTAGGTAAAATTTCATGAATTAAAAGTCTTCCAACTGTAGTATTTACAATTTTGTCTTCTAATTTTGTTCTAATTTTTGCATGTAAATCAATTTGATCCATTTCTAGTGCAATTTTCACTTCATTTACATCAGTAAATAGCTTATGTTCACCTAAAACACCATCTTTTTGTAATGATAAATAGTAAATTCCTAAAATCATATCTTGAGATGGAACGGCAATAGCTCTTCCTGATGCTGGTAATAAAATATTCATAGAACTCATCATCAAAATTTTTGCTTCAGCAACAGCTTCTTGTGATAATGGTACGTGAACAGCCATTTGATCCCCATCGAAGTCCGCATTAAAGGCAGCACAAACAAGTGGGTGAAGTCTAATTGCTTTTCCATCAATTAACACAGGGTGGAATGCTTGAATTGAAAGTTTGTGAAGAGTTGGTGCTCTATTTAATAAAATTGGATATTCATCAACAATCTCATTTAAACACTCCCAAACTTCATTTGTTTCAGCTTCAATCAATCTTTTTGCAGCTTTTAGAGTAGTTGCATAACCTTTTTCTTCAAGCTTTGCCATTAAATGTGGCTTAAATAGTTCAAGTGCCATTTTTTTAGGAATACCACATTGATCCATATTTAAATTTGGTCCAACAACAATAACAGATCTTCCAGAAAAATCTACCCTTTTTCCAAGTAAGTTTTGTCTAAATCGTCCTTGTTTACCTTTAATAATTTCACTTAAAGATTTTAGTGGTCTTTTGTTTGCACCTTTAACTGCATTTGCTGTTTTTCCATTATCAAATAGTGCATCAACAGCTTCTTGAAGCATTCTTTTTTCATTTCTAATAATAATTTCAGGTGCATCAAGTTCTGTTAATCTTTTTAATCTGTTGTTTCTGTTAATTACTCTTCTATAAAGGTCATTAACATCTGAAACAGCAAATTTTCCACCATCAAGCGAAACAAGTGGTCTTAAATCAGGTGGAAGAACTGGAAGTTGAGTAAGCATCATCCATTCAGGTCTATTTCCACTATTAATAAAATTCTCAACGATTTTTAATCTTTTTATAATAGTTTTTCTTTTTGCTTCACTTTTTGTTGACTCCATCTCATCTTTTAATAGAGTTAAAAGCTCAAATAAATCAAGGTTTGCTAATAGGTCTCTTACAATCTCTCCACCCATTTTTGCTTCAAATCCAGTATGTTCAAAAAGATCTGCAACTGTTCTATATTGCTCTTCATTTAAAATATCATACTTCTCAATTTTTTTAGTTCTCTCACCATCATAGTAAGCTTCACCTGGCTCATTTACTATATATGCTTCATAATATAATACTCTTTCAAGGTCTTTTAATTTAACACCTAAAATTGTTCCTATTCTTGAAGGAAGTGAGCTTACCATCCAAATATGAGCTACTGGAGATACTAATTCAATATGCCCCATTCTATGTCGTCTTACTTTTGATGAAGTTACTTCAACTCCACATTTTTCACAAACAACACCTTTATATCTCATCTTTTTATATTTACCACATAAACACTCATAATCTTTAACTGGACCAAATATTTTTGCACAAAATAGTCCATCTCTTTCAGGTTTTAGTGTTCTATAGTTGATAGTTTCAGGTTTTTTTACTTCACCACAAGACCAAGAAAGTATTTTTTCTGGACTTGCAAGTCTTAATTGAAACGCTGAAAAATCTTGTGGTCTTTCTAACTCTTTAATCTCTATTGGTGCTAGTATAGTTTCATTATTACTCATCGTTTTCTACCTCTTGAAAAATCTCTACATCTAAAGCTAAAGCTTTAAGCTCTTTTGTTAAAACAAAGAATGTTTCTGGTACACCAGAATTTGGAACATTTTCCCCATTTGCAATCGCTCTATAAGCTCTTGTTCTTCCTTCCACATCATCAGATTTTGTTGTAAGCATCTCTTTTAGAACATTTGTTGCTCCATAAGCTTCTAATGCCCAAACCTCCATCTCTCCAAATCTTTGACCACCAAATAGTGCTTTTCCACCAACAGGCTGTTGAGTTACAAGTGAATATGGTCCTGTACTTCTTGCGTGAACTTTTTCATCAACTAAGTGGTGAAGTTTTAGCATATACATATAACCAACATTTACTCTTTCTTTCATTTTTTCACCTGTTTTACCATCATATAAAACAGATTTTCCATCACTAGACATTTTTGCCATTTCAAATAGTTTTTCAAACTCATCAGCTTTTACACCATCAAAAATTTGAGTAGCAAATTTTACACCTTTTGCCCAATCTTGTGCATATTTTATTAACTCTTCATCTTCAAGTTTTGTTAAAAACTCTTTTGCATTCATTAATTTTGCAACATTTGCAACATCAATCATTTTAGCTCTTAACTCAGCTACAAAATCTGCTCTTTTTGCTTTAAATATGTGTTGAATCTGTTTTCCTAATCTTCTTCCTGCAAGTCCTAAGTGAACTTCAAGAATTTGACCAATATTCATCCTAGATGGAACCCCTAGCGGATTTAAAATAATATCTACACTTGTTCCATCTTCAAGATATGGCATATCAACTTTTGGAACGATATTAGAAACAATACCTTTGTTTCCATGTCTTCCAGCCATTTTATCCCCAACTTTTATCTTTCTTTTTGTTGCAATATAAACTTTTACTTGAGAAATAACACCACTTGGTAAAATATCATCATGCTCCAAAATATTTAATTTTTCTTCATGCTCTTCTCTTAGAGTTGCTTTTTGTCTAATAAAATACTCTTTTGTACTATTATAAGTTTTTTCAACCTCTTTTGAATATGAAGATACTACTTTTTTCATAGCAAATCTATTTACACTATTTAAAATATCAATTGTTAAGGTTTCACCTTTTTTATATGTAACATCTTCAAGCTCTAAATCTTTAGCCAAAGGAGTTTTTAACAATAAATCATTAATTTTTAATGCTTCTTCTCTATCAAGCATTAAAAGTTTATCATGGTGTTTTTGGTTAAGTTCAGCTTTTTCAGCTTCTATTTCAGCAATTGCTCTTTCGTTTTTCTCATAACCTTTTTTAGTAAACACTTTAACATCAACAACTGTTCCTTCCATTGATGTAGGACAAACTAAAGATTTGTTTATAACATGACCTGCTTTTTCTCCAAAGATTGCTCTTAAAAGTCTCTCTTCTGGAGTTGGTTTAATTTCACCTTTTGGAGTAACTTTTCCAACAAGTATCATTCCAGGAGTTACATAAGTTCCAATTTTTACAATTCCAGAACTATCAAGATGAGTAATATTTTCCTCTTTTACACCTGGTAAATCTCTAGTTATCTCTTCATTACCATGTTTTAACTCTCTACAATCAATCTCTTTTTCATAGATATGAACAGAAGTAAATGCATCTTTTTCTATTAATCTTTCACTTAAGATTATAGCATCCTCATAGTTATACCCATTCCATGGCATAAATGCAACCATTGCATTAATTCCAACAGCAAGTTCCCCTTTATCCATAGAAGGACCATCTGCAATTACTTGACCTTTTTCAACAATATCTCCAGCTTTTACTATTGTTCTTTGCTCGAAATCTGTATTGTTATTTGTTCTTACATTTTTATGTACTTCATAGTGATCAATAAATGCACCATTTTCATCATCACCACTAATATAGATATTTTTAGAGTCAGCTTTTTCAACAACTCCAGCTCTTTTAGCTTTAATAGCTTCCCATGAGTCTCTTGCAACTGTTTTTTCTAAACCAGTTCCAACAATTGGAGCAGTTGGTTTAATCAATGGAACAGCTTGTCTCATCATGTTTGATCCCATTAATGCTCTATTTGCATCATTGTGTTCTAAAAATGGAATTAAAGAAGCTGCAACCCCCATAACCATTTGAGAAGAAATATCTATTAAATCAACACTATTTCTTTCCATTAAAAGAATTTCACCATCTTTTCTAACTTCAATTAGTGGCTCAATAATTTTTCCATTTTCATCAAGTTTTGTTGAACCTGGTGCAATAACTAGCCCTTCTTCTTGAGTCGCTGTATAGTATGAAATTTCATTTGTAGCAACACCTTCAACAACTTTTTTATATGGAGCTTCAATAAATCCTAAATCATTTACTTTTGAGAAAGTTGATAAAGTATTAATAAGTCCAATATTTTGTCCCTCAGGAGTTTCAACTGGACAGATTCTTCCATAGTGAGTTGGGTGAACGTCCCTTACTTCAAATCCTGCTCTTTCTTTTACTAATCCACCTTCACCTAGAGCTGAAAGTCTTCTTTTATGAGTAACTTCAGATAGTGGATTTGTTTGATCCATAAATTGAGATAATTGTCCAGATGTAAAGAACTCCGTAATTGTTGAAGTAATCATTTTAGAGTTTACTAAATCATGTGGCATAATATCTTCTAATGTACCACTTAGAGTTGTCATCTTATCTCTAATAGCTTTTTGCATTTTGATTAAACCAGCATGTAACTCATTTGCTAAAAGTTCACCAATAGCTCTAATTCTTCTATTTCCTAAGTGGTCTCTATCATCTATATGACCATTTCCAGCTTTAACTTTTATTAAATATTGAACAGTTTTAATAATATCTTCATAAGTTAAAGTTGTAACATATTCTGGAACATTAACCCCTAGCTTATGATTCATTTTCATTCTTCCAACTTTTGTTAAATCATATCTTTCAGGATCAAAGAAAAGTTTTTTAATGAAATCTTTTGCAGCTTCTTTAGTTACAGGCTCACCTGGTCTCATTACTTTATAAATTCTAATAGCAGCCAAATCATTTTCATCATCAAGTTGTTCAATTTGTTTTAATAATTTTAAACTTTCTGCATCTGCTTTAAATGCATTTATAATTGAATCATCAACATTTGGAGATAAATCATTTGCTATATCAAATGATTCAAAACCTAAATCAAGAAGTTTTTTAAGTTTTAACTCATCAAGATTTGTTAAAGCATCAAATAAAACCTCTCCTGATTCTGGATCATAAATTGTATTTGCTGTATATCTATCCATCAAAAGTTCTAGTGGATACTCTATTAATTTTAATCCACCTTCTATTAAAGCTTTAGCTTTTCTTGCAGTTAATCTTTTTCCAGCACCAACTACAATATTTCCTTTATCATCTTTAATATCATAATCAATTCTTCCCATAAAGTCATCTGGATTAAATTCAGTTAAAAATTTATTATTTTTTATTTTAACATTTACTATTGGGTAGAACATTTTTATAATGTCCTCTTTTGAATATCCTAATGCTCTAAATAAAATTGTTATTGGAACTTTTCTTCTTTTATTTATTCTTACATATAAAATGTCTTTTGCATCATATTCAAAATATAACCATGAACCTCTATCAGGAATGATTTGTCCTGTATATAAAAGTTTACTATCAGTAGTATTTGATTCATCTTCTTTGAAAATAACACCTGGGCTTCTATGTAGTTGATTAACAACAACTCTTTCAACACCATTTACAATAAATGATGTTCTATCTGTCATTAATGGAATTTCTCTAATAAATAAAGATTGTTCTTTTATATCTTTAACACCAATTTTTTCACCTGTTTTTTCATCAAGATCCCATAGTGTTAATCTAATATTAATTTTTAAAGGTATTGAATATGTCAATCCTCTAACCATTGATTCCCTTACATCATATTTAGGTTTTCCAACTTCACTACCTAAGTAATCTAAAGTTAGCCTATTTTGCACATCATGAATAGGGAATATTGTTTTAAATACTTTTTCTATACCTGCTGTTGATCTATCGTTTTGATCTATCATCAAAAAAGTATCATACGAAGTTTGTTGTAATTGTAATAAGTTTGGAATTTCGATTTTTTGCGGATTTTTTGCAAAATCTACTCTGAGTCTATTACCAGATTTTAAAGAGTTTAACATTTGACACCTTGTTATAAAATTTGGTTGAGTTTGCTTTAATTATTATAAAGCACAAAAGCATCCATAAAGGATAAGGTTAAATTTCTTGTTAAAACTTTAACCTTAGCCTTCAAAGATGCCAAAATATATAGGAGAATTCTCCTATATACCAAAAGAGTTAAATAAAATTATTTAACTTCTACTTTTGCTCCAGCTGCTTCTAATTGAGCTTTAATTGCTTCAGCATCAGCTTTAGAGATTCCTTCTTTAATTGTTGAAGGTGTTTGCTCAGCTGCATCTTTAGCCTCTTTTAATCCAAGACCTGTGATTGCTCTGATTTCTTTAATTACATTGATTTTTTTATCTCCTGAATCAAGAATAATTACATCAAATTCAGTTTTTTCTTCAGCAGCTTCAACAGCAGCTACTGCACCACCAGCAACAGCTACAGGTTGAGCTGATACTCCAAATTTTTCTTCAAATTCTTTTACTAATTCTGATAATTCTAATACAGATAAACCAGAAATAAATTCTAA
>JBDHWU010000019.1:0-42238 GCA_039810345.1 Aliarcobacter sp.
TGTTTTCTAACTCTTATATGAAGCTCTTTTAATTGAGTTTCATCTACATCTGATGGAGCTTGAGTTAATAAACATTGAGCTTTTTGAGTTTTTGGGAATGCTATAACATCTCTTATTGAGTCTGTTCCAGCAAGAAGCATAATCATTCTATCAAGTCCTAAAGCAAATCCACCGTGAGATGGTGCTCCATATTGTAGTGCATCAAGTAAGAATCCAAACTTCTCTTTTGCTTCATCTTGACTAATTCCCATTAGTTCAAATACTTTACTTTGAATCTCTTCTTTATGTATTCTTATACTTCCACCACCCATTTCTGTTCCATTTAAAACAATATCATAAGCAATTGATTCAATCTCTTCTAAATCAGTTTTATTTAAATCTTTTGGCATTGTAAATGGATGGTGAAGTGCTTTTGTTCTTCCATCTTCAACTTCAAACATAGGGAAATCTACAACCCATAAAAACTCATATGTGTCTGCTGGAATAATATTCATCTCATTTGCAAGGAATAATCTAAATCTTCCCATATAATCCCAAACAGTTTTTTTATCTCCTGCTCCAAAGAATACTACATCTCCAACTTCAAGATTTGTAACTTTTACAATCTCTTCTAAATCAGCTTCACTAAAGAATTTTGTAAGTGGACCTTTAAGTCCATCTTCTTTCATTTGGAAGTATCCAAGCCCTTTTGCTCCAAATTTTCTTACATAATCTTCAAAACCTTTCATCTGTCTTTTTGAGAAGATATTATCCCCATTTGGACATCTTAAAGCTTTGATTCTATTATTTTTCTTATCTTTTGCAATATCTGTAAATATTTCGTTTGTTGATTTTTCAAAAATATCAATAACATCAATTAAAGGCATATCAAATCTTAAATCAGGTTTATCACTTCCGTAACTCTCCATAGCTTCAGAGTATTTCATTCTTCTAAATGTTGAAGGGATAGTTTTACCACACTTTGTAAATACATCATAGATTAATTTTTCAGCAACTTTGATAACATCCTCTTGTGTACAAAAACTCATCTCAACATCTATTTGAGTAAATTCTGGCTGTCTATCTGCTCTTAAATCTTCATCTCTAAAACATTTTGCAATTTGGAAATATCTATCAAACCCTGCAACCATTAAAAGTTGTTTAAATAGTTGTGGCGATTGTGGGAGTGCATAAAACTCTCCTGCATGAACTCTTGAAGGAACTAAGTAATCTCTTGCTCCTTCTGGAGTTGATTTTGTTAAAATTGGAGTTTCAACATCCAAAAATCCTAACTCATCAAGAGTGTTTCTAGCTTGAATAGTAGCTTTACTTCTTAATTGAAAAATATCAAAAGATTTTTTACTTCTTAGTTCTAAAAATCTATTTCTTAGTTTTATCTCATCATT
Source organism: Aliarcobacter sp. (assembly GCA_039810345.1). Classification (GTDB taxonomy): domain Bacteria; phylum Campylobacterota; class Campylobacteria; order Campylobacterales; family Arcobacteraceae; genus Aliarcobacter. The sequence continues at coordinate 1,386 of JBDHWU010000019.1, forward strand.
TACTTTTTCATCATTTATATCAAAAGGCATAGCTTTGCTTCTGTTTTCAATAACAAGATTTTCTAAAATAATCTCAATTTTTCCTGTTTCTAAGTTTGGATTTTCAAGTCCTTCACCTCTTGCTCTTACTGTTCCAGTTGCTATTAAAACAAACTCATCTCTTACAGTCTCAGCAACACTTAAAGCATCTTTGCAATCTTGTGGGTCTGCAACCAATTGCACTAAACCACTTTTATCTCTTAAATCTATAAAAATAATTCCGCCATGATCTCTTCTACTATTTACCCAACCAGCAACAGTAACCTTTTGCCCTATTAAATTCTCTCTTACACTTGTATTATAATGTGTTCTCAAAATTAAACTCCATTTTCTAAATAATCGGCGATTTTATCCAAATTTTACTTAATCTCTACAAATCCATAAGATGTTGCTTTATATAATCTTGAATTATAAATAGCTTCATTATTATTGATTTTTGTAGAAATTAAACTATTGTTTCCATTTATTAAATAGTTTACACCAACTAAAGTTGAGTAATCAACCCACGAAAAATTCAAATCTCCACCCATAGCATTTACTTCATCTTTTAATTTTTTATCTACTTTTTCAATAGAGTTTGCAACAATTAATTTTTTTCTATCTTCATCTTGAGATAGAGTCAATAAGTTTAAATCATATATCGCTTGTGTACCAAAAATAAACTCTGGGTTTATATTATTTGCTCTTATTTGTGATAAAACCATAGCACTTTTAACAACATCTAAATTAAGGTATAAACTTGTTCCACTTAAACCACCAACAAGTCCTTTGAAATTCTTTTCATTATTACTTACCTCTTTTTCATTTCCACCTAAAGATATATTGTTATATGCTTTTTTAATATTTCTACTTAAATATGTATCTTGATAAAATAGTACATTTCTTCCATTTGAATAATAACTCAATTTTTTAAGTTGCTCTTCATATGATATAGAACCAAAAATTAAGTTATCGTTACTTTCTAAACTATCTTTTTTCTCTATTAAAGGTAAATAAACTTTAATATTTGAGTTTGCAAATTTATTTATACCATTTATAGCTTTTGGAGAGAAAAGAGCTACTACTTTATCAAAACCACTATTATTTACTTTTGAAAATGCATCTTCAATAGATGTTTCATTCTCATCACTAGTTTCAATAACTGTTAAACTATACTCAGCATTTAAATAAGATAAATAGCCAGAAATCGTATTTAATGAGCTTTTTGCATACTTTGATAATGCAGTTGGATACACAAAAGCTAATTTAACATTAGCTTTTGAGAAATCAACTGTTGCAAATTTTTCATCATTTTGTATAACTTCATTTTTGCTTCCATTGTTATTCATAATTTGTTCTTTTACATCTGTTTCCAGAACTTCAACAGGAACAAACTCTTCAATTACAGTAGTTTTGTCTTCATCAACAACTTGTTGTTTTGGATTTGCTGGTTGCACAACAGGAGCTTTTTGTCCTGGCATCTTCAACTGAACAACTTGCTTTTGAGTACAACCCAAAAATGCAAAAATTACAAAAAGTAAAACTAATAACTGTCTCAATTTAACTCCTCTAAAAAATTTTTAATATTTAACATATCAAAATAAGCCTCTTTTTTAAGTGATGGATTTCTAATTATAAAACTAGGCTGATGCACAGCAATAAAAGAAGCTTGATTAAACTTAATAATTTTGCCTCTGTTTTGTAAAAAATTACTATCTTTAATTAAATAACTATAAACTTTTTCACCTAGTGCCACAATTATCTTTGGATTTACAATATCAATTTGTTTTAATAAATAGTCATTGCAAGAGTCAAAATTTAAATTATTGGCTCCATTTAAAGATTTACACTTAACCAAAGAAGTAATATACACTTCCTCTTTTTTCATATTTAAAACATTCTCTATCATTTTAGATAACATATCACCACTATTTCCAAGATAAAAACTATTTAGCTCATCCTCAATAGAACTAGGCTCATCTTGAATAAACATAATTTTGCTATTTTGGTTTCCATATCCAAACAAAACATTTTTTCTTGATTTTGATAAGTCACACAAATTACAATTTATAGCCATTTTATTAAGAGATTCCATATTGTTTGGCAAATTTTGATTCTTTATATCAAAACTTTTTATATCAATATCATCATGGTAACTATATCCAAATGATTTTAAATTGTGAAAATATTTTAAAATTTGATTCTTTACTTTGATTGTCATACGAGATTTTACAAAAAATATACTTTAGTATTATTGATTTAATAAAAATTATTAAATAAGGATAAATCCTTATTTAATTTTAGATACTATTTGTATCTATGAGTGATTCTACCTTTATCTAGTGAATAAGGTGTAATTTCAACTTTTACAGTATCATTTGGTAATATTTTAATATAGTGCATTCTCATTTTTCCAGAGATATGACATAAAACTATATGTCCATTATCCAATTGAACTCTAAACATTGCATTTGGTAAAGCTTCAACAACTTTACCATCAACAACTATTACATCATCTTTTGCCACATTAGTTCCTTAATTTTCCGTTTTACTTAAAATAACTGCTCGTCCATCAACAACAGCAACTGTATGCTCATAATGACTACCTCTTAATCCATCAGCAGACACAACATCCCAACCATTTTTTAAAATAACAGGATTTCTATCTTTCTGACAAATCATAGGTTCAATACAAAAAACCATTCCATTTTTTATTTTTGGTCCAGATTTTGTATCTCCATGTTCTAAATAATTTGGAATGTCAGGGTCTTCATGCGGTTTTCTTCCAATACCATGTCCACAAAATCTAACTAGTGGCACATATCCTCTAGCAACAATAAAATCTTCAATAGCCTTTGATAACTCTTTAAATCTCATGCCTTCTTTTATTATATCAATAGCATAATATAATGAATCTTTTGCACAAGCAATTAAATCCTCATCCTTTTTAGAGATTTCTCCAATTGGCATAGTAATAGCACTGTCACCATACCAACCATCAACTTCAGTTCCTATATCAAGCCCTAAAATATCACCCTCTTTTAATACAACATCACTTGGAATTCCATGAATTATAACCTCATTTAACGATGTACAAACAGAGTTAGGAAAGCCATAAAGACCTTTAAAAGATGGTCTAGCTCCTAGGTTTCTAATAAATTTTTCACCTATTGCATCAACCTCTTTTAAAGTCATTCCAGCTTTTACATTCTCTTTTAAATATTCAAGAGTTTTAGCAACTACAATATTTGCAGCTTTTAATTTTTCAATCTCTTGTGGTTTTCTAATAGCAATAGACATTTTATAGTCCAACCGCACTTAGAGTTTGATATTTATTCATATATTGTTGAGCTTCTATTTTTCTCATAGTATCAATTGCAACTTGAACAACGATTAAAACTGAAACCCCTCCAAAATAAAAAGGTACTCCCATAGTTTTTACAATTAACCACGGAAGAGTAGAGATTAATCCCATATAAATAGCACCCCAAAAAGTTAATCTTCCTGCAACACCATTTAAAAACTCGGCTGTACTAGCTCCTGGTCTAACACCAGGTATAAATCCACCTTGTCTTTTTAAGTTTTCACTTATATCTTTTGCATTAAATGTAATTGATGCATAAAAAAATGCAAAGAAAACTACAAATAAAAACATAAATAAGTTAAATGTATATGAACTAGGATTTAAATAATCAGCTATCATCACTAAATATTTATTTTGACTTCCTTGTAAAACTGTTGCTGGAAACATCAAAATAGCACTTGCAAAAATAGCTGGGATAACTCCACTTAAATTTACTTTAATTGGAATGTAATTCATAACTCTTTTACTTTGGTTTTGCATAATTACTTTTCTTGAGTATGAAACAGGAACTCTTCTCTCTCCCAACTCAACATAAATAATAGCTCCAACCGTTGCAAAAATAACTAGTAAAATACCAATTACAGTTAAGAAATGCATTTGACCATTATTAACTAAATCAATAGTTCCACCAATAGCACTAGGAATTGCTGAAACGATACCTGCAAAGATAATCAGTGAAATACCATTTCCTATACCTCTTTGAGTTATTTGCTCTCCAATCCACATTAAAAGCATTGTTCCTGTTAGCATTGAAATAGCAGAAACAGCAATAAATGTATTCATATCGATTGAAATTGCAGCTTGTCCATTTTGTCCTGTTAATGAGTTAAGTCCAATTGAAACACCTATAGATTGAATAAGAGTAATTACGATAGTTGTATATCTGATGATTTGCATATATTTTTGCATACCATCTCTCTCTTTTTTCATTTTACCTAAAGCTGGGAAAGTTGCTGCTAGAAGTTCCATAATAATAGAAGCAGTAATGTAAGGCATAATTCCTAGTGAGATAATACTTAGTCTTTCAACAGCATTTCCACTAAACATATTTACAAGACCTAATGCATTATTTGCATTTGAGTCAAAAAATTCCTTAACTACATTTATATTAACTCCAGGTACTGGCACATAAGCCAGTAGCCTGTAAAGAAGAATAAAACCTAATGTAATAAGAATCTTATTTACTAGATCTTTACTCATAATTAATTTCCAGTAGTTGTAACGTTTTCGTCTTTAATCTTAGCACTTAAGTTTTTAGCTGTTGCACCAATTAATTTAACTTTTACAACAGATTTTGATAATTTATATACAGTTTTAATAGTTTCAACTGTAATTTCTGGTAATTCAGCAATTGCAGTTACTTTTTCAACATTAATTGTATATGGTTTAACTACTCTTGATATAAATCCAACTTTTGGAAGTCTTCTTGATAATGGTTGTTGTCCACCCTCAAAACCTCTTTTTACATTGTATCCAGATCTAGCTTTTTGACCTTTATTACCTTTTCCAGCAGTTTTACCGTTACCGCTTCCTTGTCCTCTACCTTTTCTTTTAGCAGCTTTTGTGCTACCACAAGCTGGTTTTAAGTTATCTAATATCATCTTCTTATCCTTTTATTCTTGCAAGAGCTTCAACTGTAGCTTGTACAAGGTTATTTGGATTATTTGAACCTAAAGATTTTGCAATAATATCTTTAACTCCAGAAAGCTCAAGAACAGGTCTTGCAGCTCCTCCAGCGATTAATCCAGTTCCTTCAGATGCTGGTTTTAATAAAATTTTACTTGCATTATATTTGTGTTCAATATCATGTGCTATTGTAGTACCTTTAATAGAAATAGTAACTAAGCTTTTGAATGCATCATCTAATGCTTTTTTAATTGCATCAGGAACCTCTTTTGCTTTACCAGTTCCAAATCCTACTGTTCCGTTTTTATCTCCAACAACAACTAAAGCTGTAAATCTGAATCTTCTTCCACCTTTTACAACTTTTGTTACTCTTCCGATTTTAACGATTGCTTCTTGAAAATCTTCTCTATTTACTGCCATCATTAATCCTTATAATTTAATACCATTTTCTCTTAATGCGTCAGCAAATGCTGCAACAACACCATGATAAAGATAACCGTTTCTATCAAAAGCAACTGCATCAATTCCAGCAGCTTTTAATTTTGAAGCAAATTCAGCTCCAACTTTAGAAGCATTCTCTTTATTTCCACTTAAACCCATAGCTTGTGAGCTAACTGCTGCTAAAGTTCTACCTTCAACATCGTTGATAGCTTGTGCACTAATGAATTTGTTTGATTTAAAAATAGATACTCTTGGTTTACTAGCTGTACCAAAAATATTAGCTCTAACTCTTTTTTTTCTTTTTATTCTTAAAGCAACTTTTTTTGCTAAATCTTTTACTCTACTCATAGTTACACCTTACTTCTTAGCAGTTTTTCCGGCTTTTCTAATGATTTTCTCATCAGTATACTTAACACCTTTACCTTTATATGGTTCTGGTTTTCTAAAGCCTCTAATAATTGCCGCAGCTTGACCAACTTGTTGTTTATCTGCACCTTTAACAGTTATAATATTTTTCTCAACTGAAATTTCTAAACCTTTTTCTATTTCAAAGTTAATTGGATGAGAGTAACCTAAGATTAACTCTAAAACATCACCTTTTACAGCCGCTTTATATCCAACTCCGTTGATTTCAAGTGTTTTTGTGAAACCTTCATGTAAACCATTAATTGCATTTGCAGTTAATGCTCTATAAGTTCCCCAGAAAGCTGCTGATTCTTTTGTTTCACCATTTTTAGTTAAAACAACTTGACCATTTGCAACTTCAACACCAACTCTTCCATGAGTCTCAACAGTAGAAACATTGTTTCCTTTTTTTACACTAATTTGTGTTCCATTTATTGTTACTTCAATTCCTGCTGGAATTGTGATAGGTTTTTTACCAATTCTTGACATTACACTCTCCTACCAAACAGTACAAAGTACTTCACCACCAACGTTAGCTGCATAAGCTTCATCGTTAGCAATGATACCTTTATTTGTAGAAAGGATAATAGTACCGTAACCATTTTTAAAGTTTTTAATTTCAGAAGCTGGTTTATAAACTCTTCTTCCTGGTTTTGAAACTCTTACAATTTCGTTAATTGCTGATTTCTCTTTTTCATCATATTTTAATTCAACTTGAATTGTTTTTTTATTATTTTGACCATCAATAACTTTGAATCCAGCAATATACTCTTTTTGTAGTAATACGTTTAACACACCTACTACAGTATTTGAGTGTAATAATGTTGTAACTTCTAATCTTCTCATAGAAGCATTTCTAATTCTAGTTAAAGCATCTGCGATTAAATCATTCATCATAGCTTTTTTCTCCTACCAACTAGCTTTTCTAACACCAGGTAATAAACCTTCGTTAGCCATTTTTCTTAAACAAACTCTACATAGACCAAAATCTCTGTAAACAGAGTGAGGTCTTCCACAAACAGAACATCTTGTGTATGCTCTTACAGCAAACTTAGGTGTTCTTTGTTGTTTAGCGATCATAGATTTCTTTGCCATTACGCTCTTCCTTTTGTAAATGGAATTCCTATTAATTCTAATAGTCTATATGCTTCTGCATCACTTGCTGCAGTTGTAGCTACAGAAATATTCATTCCATGTGTTTTAATGATGTTATCATAAACTACTTCTGGGAACATTAATTGCTCATCAAGACCAAAGTTAAAGTTTCCTCTACCATCAAATCCATTTTTATTTAAACCTCTAAAGTCTTTTACTCTTGGTAATGCAATGCTACATAATTTATCTAAGAAGTTATACATTTGTTCACCTCTTAAAGTAACTTTAATACCAACAGGCATTCCTTCTCTTACTTTAAATCCTGCAACAGATTTTTTAGCAATAACTTTAACTGCTTTTTGACCTGCAATTAAAGAGATTGTATCTTGCATATTTTGGATTAGTTTAGCATCTTTCATAGCTTCACCAGCACCAACAGAGATAACAACTTTTTCAATTTTAGCTGTTAAAGTTTTGTTTTTTGGAAACTCTGTCTCAAGAACAGGTTTAATCTCAGATTTATATTTTTCTAATAATCTTGAAGCCATTTCTTACCCTTCCACTTTAGCCACATTTGAAATATCAATTGGCATCTCTTTATTTATAAATCCACCATCTGGATTTTTTTCTTGGTCTGGTTTAACAGTTTTTTTAGCAACTTTACAATCTTTTACGATTACTTTGTTCTCTTTTGGTAACACTTTTAAAACTTCACCAGTTTTTCCTTTATCATCACCAGCGATGATTTTTACAGTGTCACCTTTTTTAATTTTTAATTTAATAGCCATTATAGTACCTCCGGTGCAAGTGAAACGATTTTCATAAATCCTGAATATCTAACTTCTCTGGCAACTGGTCCAAAAATCCTTGTTCCAACAGGCTCTCTTTTAGCATCTAAAATAACTGCCGCATTGTCATCAAATCTAATTAATGAACCATTTTCTCTTTGAACTTCTTTATGAGTTCTTACAATTACTGCTTTAACAACTTGACCTTTTTTAATTTTTCCAGTTGGAAGAGCTTTTTTAACGCTAGCAACAATAACATCACCAACAGTTGCATATCTTCTTTTAGAACCACCTAAAACTTTGATACACATAATCTCTTTAGCACCTGTATTATCTGCTACATTTAATCTTGTAAAACTTTGAATCATTATTTAACTCCTGTAGCAAGGATAGTTTTTAATCTAAAAGATTTAGTTTTTGATAATGGTCTACACTCAACTGCAACTACAGTATCACCTACATTTAACTCATTTCTTTCATCATGAATTAAATATTTTTTAAATCTTTTAACAGTTTTATGATATTTTGGGTGTAAAACTGATCTTGTAACTAAAACAGAAGCTGTTTTGTCACCAGATCTTTTTACTACTACACCTTGAATCTCTCTTTTATGTGTCATACTAGATCCTTAGTTAGCATTAAGAGCTGTAATAGCTGTCTGAATTCTAGCAATATCTTTTTTTGCTGTTCTTAATTCAGATGTATTTGTTAGCTGCATAGTTTTTAGCTTAGCTTTTAATTCAAAAAGAAGCACCTTTTTCTCTTTTAATAGTACTTGTAATTCGTTCAAGTTTTTATCTTTTAAATCAGTATAGTTCATTTTCGCTATCTCTTGTTACAATTTTAGTTTTAAAAGGTAATTTGTGCATAGCCAAAGCTAAAGCTTCTCTTGCTAATTCTTCACCAACACCAGCCATTTCAAAACAAATTCTTCCAGGCTTAATGTTCATTACCCATTTATCAACTGAACCTTTACCTTTACCCATTCTTGTTTCTAATGGTTTTGCAGTAAGTGGTTTATCAGGGAATACCATAATCCAAACTTTCGCTTGTCTTTTTACTTTTCTAGTCATTGCAATTCTTGACGCTTCAATTTGTCTTGAATCGATTCTACCATGCTCTAGAGCTTTAATTCCGAAATCTCCGTAAGCTAAAGAGTTACCTCTATGTGCTTGACCTCTATTTCGGCCTTTCATCATTTTTCTAAATTTAGTTCTTTTAGGAATTAACATGATTATTTACCTCTTTTCTTAGCAGGTCTTCTTTTTGGTTTAGCTTCGCTTGCTTCAGCTTTTTCAGTTGGAATTCCTTTAGCTAATACTTCACCTTTGAAAATCCATACTTTAATTCCGATACAACCATAAGTTGTATGAGCTTCAGCAAAACCATAATCAATTCTTGCTCTTAATGTATGTAATGGAACTCTTCCTTCTAAATACCACTCAGTTCTTGCCATTTCAGCTCCACCAAGTCTTCCAGAAACAGATACTTTAATACCTTTTGCTCCACCTTTTAATGCATTTTGCATAACTCTTTTCATTGCTCTTCTAAATGCAACTCTTCTTTCAAGTTGTTGAGCAACATTTTCAGCTGATAATTGAGCAGAAGTTTGAGGTTTTCTCTCTTCTTTAATATTAACAGCAATCTCTTTTCCAACTAATTTAGATAAAGAGTCTTTTAGTTTTTCAACATCTGCACCTTTTTTACCAATGATAATTCCAGGTCTTGCAGCAACAACAGTTACTCTTACTTTTTTAGCAGTTCTTTCAATAACAGTTTGAGCAATTCCAGCATAATATAACTCTTTTTTAACAAATTTTCTTATTTTGTCATCTTCAGCTACGTTTGCAGGCATTGTTTCAAATTTTGGGAACCATCTTGAATCCCAGTTTCTATTGATACCTAATCTTAAACCTATTGGATTAACTTTTTGACCCATTATTTGTCTCCTTTTGTAGAAGCAGCTACTTCAATCATAATATGTGCCGTTGGTTTATGCTTTGGAGAAGCAGAACCTCTTGCTCTTGGAGTAAATCTTTTTAATACTGGTCCTTTATCAACTCTAGCTGATGTAATAACAGCATCAACAGGATCTAAACCAGAATTTGCAACAGCTGAAGCTATTACTTTTGAGATAATTCCAGCAGCTTTGTTTGGAGTAAATTGTAAAGATGCAATAGCATACTCTGCATTCATCCCTTGAACTTCTCTTGCAATAAGTCTTGCTTTAATTGGAGAAACTCTAATAAATTTTAATATTGCTCTTGCCATTATTACGCCTTTCTTTGAACAGAACCTTTATGGCCCTTGAATGTTCTAGTTGGTGCAAACTCACCTAATTTATATCCAACATGGTTCTCTGTAATTAATACAGGAACAAAGTTTCTTCCGTTATGTACATTGAATGTTAATCCAATCATATCTGGTAATACTGTAGATCTTCTTGACCATGTTTTAATTGGTTTTTTATCTTTCGCAGCATTTGCACTTACTACTTTTTTTAATAAGTGTGCATCTATAAATGGACCTTTTTTTATTGATCTTGCCATCTTATACCCTTATTTCTTTCTTCTTGAAATGATTAGTTTATCACTAGCTTTTTTCTTTCTAGTTTTATAACCTTTAGTTGGCATACCCCATGGAGTAACAGGATGTCTTCCAGAGTTAGTTTTACCTTCCCCTCCACCGTGTGGGTGATCAATAGGGTTCATAGCAGATCCTCTTGTTTGAGGTCTAATTCCTAAATGTCTGCTTCTTCCAGCTTTACCAACAACCATATTAATATACTCTTCGTTTCCAACTACACCAATAGTAGCCATACAAACTCCAAGAATTTTTCTCATCTCTCCACTTGGTAATCTTAAGATAACATATTTATCTTCTCTTCCCATGATTTGAGCATATCCACCAGCACTTCTAGCAAACTGAGCACCTTTTCCTGGTTTTAATTCAATATTATGAACCATTGTTCCTACAGGAATACTTGCAAGTTGCATTGCATTACCTGGTAAAATATCAAGTCCAGATATAGCAGATTGTACTTTATCTCCAACTTTCATACCTGAAGGTTGAATAATATATCTTTTGTCTCCATCTACATATGACACTAAACAAATTCTACAGTTTCTGTATGGGTCATATTCTACAGTTGCAATTGTTCCTTCTATTCCAAATTTATCTCTTTTGAAATCGATAATTCTGTATAGTTTTTTAGCACCTGCTTCTTTGTGTCTTGAAGTAATTCTTCCGTTATTATTTCTACCAGCTGCAGCTTTTACTCTTACAAGTAGCGATCTTACCGTTGGTTTTGAAGTAATATCAGAACTATCAATAACTGACATAAATCTTCTTGCAGGAGTTATTGGTCTAAATTTTTTAATTGACATTTTTTACTCCTTATGCTGAAAGGTTCGCAATTGCTGCGCCTTCTGGTAGTGTTACATAGAATTTTTTGAAATCAACTCTTTTACCAAGTTTCCCTCTAAATCTTTTAACTTTTCCATCTTGTCTTAAAGAGTTAATTTTTGTTGGAACAACTCCAAAATACTCTTTGAAAACCTCTTTTAAACCTGTTTTAGTCATTCTAGGACTAGTTTGAACAACGATTACACCGTTTTCTTGAAGCTCAATTGTTTTTTCTGTATATAAAATTGATTTAATATCTGTAATATCTGCCATCTTAAGCCTCTTTTGTTAATAAATCAAGTACTGATTTTTCAATTAGCACAGAGTGATAAACTGCTAGTAAATATGCATTTACTTCTTGTTTTTCTACTACATAACAGTTTTTAATATTTCTAAATGCTAAATAAGTTTTTTCATCAATTGTATCAACAACAATTAATGTATCTCTTTTATTTAATTTAGCTAAAACTGCAACCGCATCTTTTGTTTTACCTGACTCTAATTTTAAAGAATCAACAACAAAAAGTGAACCATTATTTGCTTGTGCATTTAAAGCATATTTAAGTGCTAAAGCTTTTTGTTTTTTATTTACTTTTTGCTCATAGTTTCTTTTAGTAGGACCGAAAACAACTCCCCCACCAACAAATAAAGGAGATCTTTTAGAACCCCATCTAGCTCCACCAGAACCTTTTTGAGCTTTTGGTTTTTTACCACCACCACTTACTTCTGCTCTTGTTTTTGCAGCTGCAGTGTTTGCTCTTAAAGATGATAAATATGATTTAACATATAAATATAAGTTATGTCTATTGATTTCTGCATAACTTGCTGGTAAAACTACTTCACCACTATTTTCAAATTTTGTATTTAATACTATTGCTTTACTCATTTAGCAACCTTTACTTTTCCTAGTCTTCCATTAGCTCCAGATACTGAACCTTTTAAAACTAAAATTCCAGTTTCTGCATCAAATGATAAAACTTCATTTTTTACAGTTACATTTGTATTTCCGTATTGACCTGGCATTTTTTTACCTGGTTGAACTCTTCCTGGGAACTCACAGTTACCAATTGAACCTGTTCTTTTACCCATTCTATGTCCGTGAGAACCTCTTCCACCAGCAAAATTCCATCTTTTAACAACACCAGAGAAACCTCTACCTTTTGTTTTAAAAGTTGTCTTAACTATTTTTGCTTCACCTAATCCTGCAAGATCTAAATCTCCAGCTTCACTATTTGCTACAGTAATTGTTGCAAATCTGTTAAACTCTTTAGATAGGCTATATTTTTTTTGTTGACCTTCTATAGCTTTGTTAAATTTTTTACCATTGCTATAAGAAACTAATGCTACACCATCAGTAACTTGACATACCTTTGTATCAAGAACTTTTAAAAGTGTAACCGCTGTACTTGGAACAGATACTGTTCTACTCATACCGATTTTTTGAACTATGAATTCCATCTTGTATTACCCTTTCTTAATTATTCTTGACCCATTGATCTTACTTCAACATCAACTTCAGGTGCTAAGTCTAGTTTCATTAATGAATCAACTGTATCAGCAGTAGCTGCTATAATATCGATAATTCTTGAATGAACTCTAATCTCAAATTGCTCTCTTGAATCTTTGTTTACGTGAGGACCTTTGATAACTGTATATCTTCTGATTTTTGTAGGAAGAGGGATTGGACCTCTCAAATCAGCACCAGTTCTTTTAACAGCTTCAACAATTGAAGCAACACTTCTGTCTAAAACTCTATGATCATAAGCTTTAAGCTTTAATCTGATTTTTTCCATATATTTTTTCCTTTAAAGAACTCGTTAGACTCCAATAAATTGGCTCTAACCACATTAAGTGGACGCGGATTATAACTTAAAAAGGGTTAAATGTCAATATCTATGGGGCTTTTAGAAATATATTTATAAATTTATTTCCTTTTATAAAGGAATAATTATAGCTTTTTGGGTCTATCAAAAGCTATAATTAAGATTTGAAAGTTTATTTGTTTTCCATAGAAGTACCACAAGATTGGCAAAAATTAAATCCTAGAATAGTATCTTTTTGACAAGAATTACATCTTGTAGTTAATTTATTTTGGCAAATTGGGCAAAAATTCATCATCAAGTATGATACTCTGTTTCCGCAAGAGTTACATAAATTTTGATTAAAAGAGTCAATTTTTGAAATCTTATTTTTTTTCATTAATTCGTTTTGCTCTTTAAATCTTTTTTGTATTTTAATAATTATAATCGCAAATATAACTACGAAAACTATTACTAAAAAATAATAAACAACAAATGGAATATCTAAATTATAGAAGAACTCTATAACTTTTGATAAAAATACTTTTGGTAAAAATTTATAAATAATTTCAAATAATGTATATAAAGTTGGGATTAAAGTAACAAAAAATAGATTTTTAAAAATTATATATAGTATATATTTTTCATCTTTTAAATATTTCTTAACTAAATAAAAAAATGAAAAAACTAAAGGTAATAAAAATAATATTTTTACTATTTCAATAAAATAATAATACTTTTTAAATGCACTTTTTTCATCTTCTATATATTCATCTTTGATTTTTGAAATATAATTTCTCAAATCCTCTACACTTTTTGAATTTCCAAATGTAGAATTTATAAGCTCTTTTTGCTCTTTTATTTTATTTACTTTTTCTAATGCCTCATTATACTTTTCTTTTATATTTTCTGCATCAACACCATTTATAGTTAAACTTTTTTCATTTTCTTGATTAGCTATTTTTTCAAATAATACAGTATTATAATTACTTCTATAGTATGTTAAAGTATCCTCTAATTCAAAAATATTTTGGTTTAACTTCTTAATATTTTTATTTAACTCTTTTAAATTATGTTCTTCTTTTATTAAAGCTACTCTTTTTTCAACTTCAAGACATCTTAAATCTTTTTTTGACTCATCTAACTTAATATTATCTCTATAATTTTCTTTATAATCTTCATTAGTAAAGTTACTAAAATTTTCAAGCTTTATTAAATCATCATTTTTTACTATATTTGTACAAAGATATGTATAAACAGAAGAAGGAGAATTTACAAAGCTTGTTTGAAAACTTAAACCTTCCAAAATTATATTAAAAACAATAATATTTAAGATTATTACAAATAAAATTGTTAGTTTTGAAAGTTTCTCTTTTGTGCCATAAACAAAGTTGTTTTTGTAGAATTTTTGAATGAAATTTGCCATTATTTCCCTTATTTTATAATATAGGAAATAATAGCATATTGTTTATAAGAAATATTTTTCTATATTATTTTTAAGTTTATTAAAAATCTCTTTGAAATCTGCTGGATAAACTCTTGCTCCTGCAACAGTTGAAATAAAATTTGTATCTCCTAGCCATCTTGGAACTAAATGATAATGAACATGTTGTTCTATTCCAGCACCAGCAGCTTTACCCAAATTCATTCCCAAATTTACACCTTCACATGGCATAACATCTTTAAGTAGCTTTACCGCCTCTTTAACTCTTTTTGAAACTCTTTGCCAAACAACTTCATCTAAATCTTCAAGATTAGAAGTATGAAAATATGGTATTACCATAATATGTCCAGGACTATATGGATATTTATTCATAACAACATAGCAATACTCATCAGAAAATAGAACTTCATATCTTTCATCATCTCTGTTTTTTGAGATATGACAAAAAACACAATCTTTTATTTTCTCATCGCTAACATAAGAGTATCGCCAAGGTGCATAAATATGTTCCATATTTTACTCTTAAATAAAATTTGGGGCATCATTTGCAAACAGAATCAAATCCCCTACTCTTGTGCTACTTGCTAAAATTGTTGTCATTTGGGCTTTATCTTTTAAAACTACTATTTTACTTCTATCTATATTTGATGAAAATATATGTGTATTTAAACTTCCTGTTACTATTACTAAATCAAAAACTTCATTTATAGCTTTTGCTAAAACTATATTTGCAGTATCTGTTGCTTCAACTAATCCTGGAGTAATAATTACTCTTCTTCCATCATAAGTTGAAGATATTTTAACAGCTTCAAGCATACCTTCAAGATTTCCATTAAAAGAGTCATCTAAAATTATTTTGCCGTTTTGCTCTATTTTTTGAAGTCTATGTTCAACTTGAGGAATAGTTGTAAGAGCTGCTTTAATCTCTACGATACTCATTCCTAAATTATATGCAACAAGTATAACAGCTGTTAAATTTATAGCATTAAAACTTCCTAAAATTGGTGCATAAAACTCTTCAACTCTTCCACCAACTTCAACTTCAAACCAAATTCCTTCTAATGTGCTTTTTAAGATATTCAAGTTATTTGGAAATTTTGTTATTTTTGGATAATCATTTATTGGTACGCTTTCATGAACAAAACCCATCTCCATTCTAGGAGACTTTAGTATCTCCATTTTTGTATGAATTATGTTATTTAAAGTTTTAAAATACTCAATATGCTGTTCTCCAACACTTCCAATTACACAAATTTGAGGTTCTAAAAATAGAGTTATCTCTTCAATATCTCCTTTTGTTCTAGCTCCCGCTTCAGCTATATAAATTTGTGTATCCAAAGGTAAATCTCTATTTACATCAAGAACTAATCCTGCTATTGTATTTACACTTCTTGGTGTTTTATAAACTTTAAATCTTGATTTTAACACATGATATAAGAAATTTTTAATTGAAGTTTTTCCAAAAGATGCTGTAATTGCAACCGTTCTAAGTCCTGCTATACTTCTATGTCTTTGTTTTGCTCTATTTTTAAAAGAGATAAAAAATATTTTTTCTAAAACTGTACTTACAATATATGCCAAAATTAATGGTATAAAAATAATTTTTTCAACACAATCTTCAAAACTAAGACATAAAGCTATTATCATAAATGCTAGTATAAGTAAAATTGCTAAAAATCTTTTTACTCTTGAAGTCATAACAAGTGGGTTTGTAAGTTTTTTATTCCATAAAATAAAACTAGTAAAATAAATAATAAAAAAATATGCTGCAAAATATGGTTCAGGTATCAAATAAAAAAGTATTATTGGAGACAAAAAATATGTAATATGCCACTGCCACTTATGGTGTTTAAATACAACTCTATCTAGTTTATAGTTATACCACTGAAGATTTGTAATTAAATACCAACCTAAACTCATAATTAAAATAATATGTGTAATTATATTAAGATATTCCATCTTCTACTCTTTTACTTATATTTTCTGCATTTTTTAGGAAAAAATAGTGATCTTCTTTATATGAAGTAAAACTAGATTTTTTTATTAAACTTGCTATTTTTTTTCCAGATTCTAAAGATGTAGCACTATCAGTTTCTCCCCAAAAAATCAAAGCATTATTTGAGAAGTTTGAAAAATATAAACTAAAATCTTCATCTACAACATTTTTAAAAGTAGCATACATATTTTCGCTCATTTTTTCTACATCTTTACTTCTAAAAATTTTTGTAAAATTTTTAAGTCCTAAACTATTTAAAAGTTTAGCAAAAAATATTTTTATTTTAACCTTTGTTGGTTTTTCTTCTAAAATTCCTGCACTACTTAATAGTATTAGATTTTTTGGTTCAAGTAAAGTAGCTACTTTTCCACCAAAAGAGTGTCCAGCAATTGCTATAATATTAGAATTTATAGATTTTAAAAATTCTTTTATTATATCTTTATAATCTAAAGTCGTTAAAACATAAGAGTTATTTGATTTTCCAAAACCTGGCATATCAATATATATATGTCTATAATCTTTTAAATAATTCCCAAATGCAGATTGCATTATCTCTTTATTTGATCCCCAACCATGTAAAAATACAATATCTTCCGTTTTTGTTGGATTTATTAAAGTATATGATATGTCAAAACTTCTGTTTTCTACAACTAAGTGCTTAATTGCCAAATTTACTTTCCTTTTGCACTTTGAATTTTATTTACATACTCATAAGTAATAGGAATATGTTTTTTCTTTGGAAGATTTGATGCAACTTTTGTAAACAAATCTTGAAAATCGCTAAATAGGTAGTTTGCCATAGACCCTGGGATTGAATTCATCTCATTTAAATATACTTTGTCTTCAATTACAAAAAAGTCACATCTAATAATCGAACCTTCAAATAGCGTGTTATATAATTTTTTAAAGCTATCTTTTATCTCGTTATTTAATTTTTCTCCTAAATCAACCTCTTTCGCTTTTGATGTTCTCGAAAAATCTAAATATTTTTTATCAAAATCTAAAAACTCTGCTTTTTGAGGTTCTTCAATGATAGAAAAAATAAACTCACCATTTACCTTAGTTCCTGCAAGATTATACTCTTTTACTCCACTAATAAATGGTTCAATAATTATTGCATCATCAAATTCAAATGCAACATCAAGAGCATAGTTAAGCTCTGCTTCATTTTTTACAATAGCAACTCCAATAGAACTTCCTAATTTTACAGGTTTTATAATAACAGGAAACATATCAACTTTTACTTTGTCATCTTTTGTATAATATTTATATGAAAGAGTATTTACTCCAACACTAGCTGCATAACCTTTTGTAATAAATTTATTTGAGCTAACAACACAAGCCTCAGTTCTAGGAGATATAAAAGGAATATTATAAAAATCTAAAACACTTGATAATATTCCATCTTCCCCATCTCCACCATGAGATAGATTTAAAACTACATCAAAATCTATATTTTGCTCTTTTTTAAATAAACCACTAATCTTATAAAATCCACTCTTTTTAAAATAAACCCTATCAAATTTACTATAATTTCCACTTGAAAATAACTTAGAGTTGATTTTAGAACTTGGTATCTCATATAAATCTCTATTCTTATCTATAAAAATATAAACTAAATCATTTTTTAAAACATCTTTCATAGCAATAGAGCTTACAATTGAAATTTCATGCTCAAAACTTAATCCACCAAAAAGTATAGCTATTTTCATTATAAATTTTTCCTTTTTATTTTTGTAATTTTTTAAGTGCTTCTCTTACAAGCTCACTTGTTGTAGTGCTTGTACAAGATTTTAAAATAGTTGTTATTAAATCTTTTTTAAACCCTAAAGATTCCAAAGCCAAAGTTGCTTCAAGATTTATATTTGAACTCTCCGCTGTGTTTTCACCATCAACAATAAACCCACTAAGTTCAACTAAAATCCTACTAGCCCCTTTTGGTCCAATACCTGGAACTCTTTTTAGCATATTTACATCATGGTTTGTAACAATTTGAGCAAAAGAGCTTGGAGTAAAAGTTGAACAAATAGCAAGTGCTACTTTTGGTCCTATACCATTTATTTTTATAACTGTATCAAACAATTTTTTTTCATTATTATCTAAAAAACCATATAAATTATGTGCATCTTCTCTTATGATTTCAGTTATTTCTAATTTTACATCATCAGAAATAATTTTTGAACTACAGTTTAATGAGACAAAAACTTCATAAATAACTCCATTTACATTCAACTGAAGTACTGTAGGTTCTTTTTTTACAATTTTTCCTATTAATCCAATAATCATTTAAAACTCTTTATTTGTTTTTTTTATAAATTTAATAATTTTTTTATATAAATTAATATTTAATAAATAATCTTCATTATATAATAATTCCGCTTAAACATTATAAGGAAGATATATGTTGGAAATAATAACGAAAAAAATAAGTAACAAAATCATTTTTGCTCTATTTATTTTAATGTTTATAAGTAGTTTAACTATAGTTTACTCTACTACTACAAAGGTTACAAAAGACTCTATTTCAAATGCAAAAGATAGTCTTGAGATGTTAAATGCTTCAATTTTTCAAACTTTAAGAAATACCATGAATACAGGAGACCCTGAACTAATTTTAAAAGCTGAAAATGAGGCTAGAGAAATTAAAGGTGTAAAAAATCTAACGGTTGCAAAAGGAAGACCTCTTATGGAGCTTTACGAAAGTAAAACCCCATACACAACAGATAAAGAAGTTTTAAAAAGCTTCGAAACAAAAGAGAACCAAATAATTCAGAAAAATGAAAATGGCGACCATACGATTAGAATGATAAAACCTATGATTGCAACTACTGAATGTATGGCTTGTCATGCAAATCAAAGTGAAGGCGATGTTATTGGAGTTATGGATTTAACTTTCTCTTTAGCTGAAACAGATGCAAAAATTTCATCTCTATTAAAAGAGATTTCTTTTATGTCTCTAGTTTTAGGTCTTATTACAATAATTTTAATATTTTTTGTTGTAAGAAAAGCTACAAATCCTATTGAAAGCCTAAAAAGTGGCTTTGAAAATCTACTCCACTCAAATGATACAAATATTAAATTAGATGTAAAATCAAATGATGAAGTAGGAGAAGTTGCAAGTTTATTTAACTCTTACATGAACAAAGTAAGAGATGGACTAAAACAAGATGCTATTGTAATTGATGAAGTAAATGATGTAATAGAGAAAACTTCAAATGGTTTTTTTGTGTATAAAGTAAATAGTAAAGCTTCAAATGAACATGTTGAAGATTTAAAAAATAAATTAAATTTAATGATTGAAAAAACAAAAGAGACTTTAGATAAAATAAATATAACTCTTAGAAACTACTCGGAATCTAAATATGATTATATTATGGACGACAAAGGAATTCATGGAAATTTAGGCTCTTTAGTTGCTGGAATTAAACTAGTTGGAAATAATACTTCAGAAATTTTGGCAATGATTATGAATACTGGAAACTCTTTAAAAAATAGTACCAAAACTCTTTCAAGTGCATCAAATAACCTTGCAACTTCATCAAATTCACAAGCAGCTTCTCTTGAGCAAACAGCTGCTGCTTTAGAAGAGATAACAGGGACAATCCAATCAAATACAGTTGCAACAACACAAATGGCAAATCTAGCTCAAAAGCTAAATCTTTCTGCTAAAAATGGAGAAAATTTAGCAAATGAAACTGCTAAATCAATGGAAGAAATCTTTAAAGAGGTAAACTCAATAAATGATGCTATTGAAGTAATAGACCAAATAGCATTCCAGACAAATATATTATCTTTAAATGCTGCAGTTGAAGCAGCAACAGCAGGAGAAGCAGGAAAAGGTTTTGCTGTTGTTGCACAAGAAGTAAGAAATCTAGCAAATAGAAGTGCTGAAGCTGCAAAAGAGATAAAAAATATTGTAGAGAAAGCTGGAATTAAAGCAAAAATCGGGAAAGATATTTCAAACAATATGATAGAAGGATTTAATGATTTAAATCAAAATATCTCAAACACAATTACTACTATTGATAATGTAGCAAGAGCTTCAAAAGAGCAAGAAAGAGGAATTATGCAGATAAATGATGCTGTAAATTTACTTGACCAATCTACGCAAAAAAATGCTCAAGTTTCAGATGAAATTTCACATATGGCAAATGAAATAGCCCAAATGTCAAACTCTCTTGTAACAGCAGCGGCTAGAGCCTCTTTTTTGGAAGATAGTTTAAATAAAGTTTGCGATGTTGATTTAGTTTATGATACTGCTTTATTAAAAGTTAAACTTCTAGCAAAAAAAGATGAGATCTACTCAAAGCTCTCAAAAGAGGAAAATTTTGGAGTAACTGAAGAAACATTTGTATTAAAGTGGTTAGAAAATATTCAAGTATCTGGTAAAAAAATTGATATAGAGCTAATTGAAAAAATAAAAAAAGAGAATAAAACATTCTTCTTAGATTTACAAAATCTAGTAAATCTAAATTCTCAAAAAGCAACAAATACAATTTTAAATGCAAAAGCAAAAGATATAGAAGAAAACTCTTTAAAACTTTTTGAAAATCTAAATGAGATAAAAAAAGTAGCTTGTGAGTAGTTTTTAGGGAAATTTCCCTAAAAACTAAAGCTTACTCTTGCATACTTTTGATTAATGCTTCTAGTTCAGCAGGAGAAAGTGTATCTTCACTTGCATCAATATTTTTAGCACTAGGTGCTAAATTATATTTAGTTTTATCTATTCCATTATTTTCACAAACAAAATTTACAACTCTCTCTATTTTTTGCCTATGTAAATCTTGATTTTGTAATAAACCATAAATATTTGATATTAAATTTAAAAGTTTCGTTTTTTGATGATGTGATAAGTTTAATTCATTTATTAAATCATCAATATCTTGAGTATTATTAAATATAGATTCTGCATTATATTCAGACTCTTTTATAACCTCACAAAGCTGTAAAATAGTATCTTCATAGTTCATTTTTTTCCCTTGGTTTTTAATTATTTGTTAAATCTATATGTAAAATTTCACTTATTAATTCTGTTGCATAAGAGCCTTTTGGAAGATAAAAGCTTAATTCCATATGGTTTTTGTCTTCTTTATAATTACTTCCAATATTTTCAGGAAATACAAAAGCAAATCTTCTAGCTCCATCTTCGCCCATCTCTACATCAAACTCTTTTTCTATCTCTTGTGCAAAACCTTCAGATTTTTTAACTCTTTTTCCACATAAAAGACCTGTTGGAACTCTATCTTTTTCAAAAAACTTTTGGCTTTCAGTTTCTAAATCATCTATTATAAAAATCCTTCCAAAAGGGTAATGACTTAGCAAATCTCCTGTTAAAATCTTTAGAGGATGAGGCTGTTTTTTAGCTCTTTTAACTTCATCTAGTGGTAAATTTAATTTTTGAAAAATCTCTTTTGGTTCAAATGCCTCAATTAATTTTGAAATCTCTATTCTTTTTGAAAGCCATGCGTTAAATAGATAACTTTGATAAGCATTTATAAACATCTGTTTTAGGTTTCTATTTCTCTCTTTTAGAGTCCCTTCAACTATTTGTTTTCCTTTTTTATAGTTTTCTCCATCTATTCCAAATCTTTGAAAACCAAAATAGTTTGGCATTCCAAAAGTGGCAATTTGTCCTAAAGCTTCCTCTATTTTTTGCTTTTCTACAAGCCCTACTCTTTTAAGTCTAATAAAAAAGTTATTTCCTTTTAGATGCCCTATTTTTATCTTATTGTTGTGATAAGTTGTTTCAAGAATTTTTATATTATCATGAACAAAACTTTTTAAAGCCTCTTCATATTTTCTATGAACTGAAATATGCTGAATTGTCATCGCATTTTTATCTTTAAGCCCCGCATACCCAAACTCTCTAGGACTACATTTTAAGAAATTTGCTAAAATCTCTATTGCATCCCAAGTTGCCAAATCTTTTTTTCTAAGCTTGATTATAAGGTGTTCACCCTCATTTGTAAACTCATAAAGTGGTACTTCAGTAACCACAAAATCATCTTTACTTTGTTTAAAATAAACATCAATTGGTGAATGGTTTAAATATCTTTGTAGTTGCATCTGTTTTAATCCTTAAAATGGTGATTTGTAAAGCCACATTTGTAGCTTCCTTTTATAGCTTTTGCAAAAATATTTAATTTTACCTTATGTTTTTTTGCAATATCATCAATCTTCTTTAAATTTTTTGCACTACAAGAAAATAATAATTCATACTCTTCTCCTGAAATTCCTACATCATCTTTTATAGTTTTAAAAAACTCAAATCCAACATTTGAAGCCTTTGAGAGCTTTTCTAAATCCAGAAAAAGCCCATCGCTTATATCCATACTAGCATTTATGTACTTACTTGCTTCATAAAAAAAATCAGCTCTTAAAATTGGTTTTATAAATTTTGAAGTTTTTTTTATCTTCTTTCCTGATAAAAGTTTCTCTAAATCTTTTTTACTATCTCCTAATTTTCCAGTAAAACAGATAAAATCGCCCTCTTTTACACTATTTCTAAATATTGGATTTTGTGTTTTTGCAATAATTGTGATACTTATATTTAACTTTTGATTAGAAATGGTATCTCCACCAATTATCTCAAAATCGAAATCTTTACTTGCTTTTTTAAATCCATTTGCCAACTCTTTTAAATCGTTTTCACTAAAATAATTTGGAGCAGCAAGAGTTATAAGAGCATATTTAGGCTTTGCATTCATAGCTATTGCATCTGAAATATTTACAAGCATTGACTTATAAGCTATTTGTTTTAAACTTATAAAACCTTTTTCTATCCACTCTTTTTTAAAATGAACATCTTCAAAAAAAGCATCCATAGAGTAAACATATCCATCTATAAATGCACCATCATCGCCGTTATACTTACTATTTGATATTTGTTTTATAAAAAAATCTTCTTTGTTCATAAAAGAAGTGTAGCAAAAGTTAGCAAAATATCTTTAATTTTTTAAAACAAAATCTGAACACCAAATTCCCTATGTAAAATAGCCATTTTATAATAATCTTTTCTATCTTGATTTTTTAGTCCCAATCTTTTTTGTGTTTTTAGTTTTATCTCAACTTCATTTCCGCTTAAAAGTTCTCTTATTTCGCTATGTTTTAAATAGTGTCCATAACGACTAAGTGCATTTTGCCAAATTTTAAAATCACATTTTGAATCACTTGTAAGTTCAAAAAACTCTCCATCTTCTGTTTTCCAATTTGCATTACTACATGCATAAAGCTCAACTTTTTTCCCTCTAACTTCCTTTTTTCTAACTTCAATTTGCCCATCTTCACAATATGGGCATTTTCCTAAAATCATATTCTGCCTTCAATTTATATTTTTAAAATTATATAAAATTTAACAAAAACTTAACTTTGCTTTTATATACTTTTTTAAATTCTTTAAAAAGGTAAAGTATATGAAAAAAACGATTTTAACTACGATGCTACTTTTAGGTACATCTTTATTTTCTATGGAGCATAAACATATTGAAAAAAATCATCAAAACCACCAAATAAACTCAAACAAAAATATCCCACAAGATGCAAAGTGTCAAGTTTGTGGTATGTTTGTAGTAAAATATGAAAACTGGATAGCAAGTATAAAAGTAGAAAATGAAACTTTCTATTTTGATGGAGTAAAAGATATGTTAAAGTTCTATTTTGAACCAACAAAATATTCTAAAATTGATGATTTAAAAGATGCAAGTATTTTTGTAACAGAATATTATACTCTTGAAAAAATAGATGCAAAAAACGCTTTTTTTGTTTTAGGTTCAAATGTTATGGGTCCAATGGGAGCAGAGTTTATACCTTTTAAAGATGAAAATAGTGCAAAAGAGTTTAAAAAAGAGCATTTTGGAACAAAAATATTAAAATTTGATGAAATTAAAACAAGTGATATTCCAGCAAAACATCACTAAAATTTAAGCAGCTTTAAAAGTGCTGCTTAAACTACTCTTTTATAAAAGAGCAGCAATAATCAACTAAAGAGTGAACTCTTAATTTAAATTTAGTATTTGCAGGGATAGAAAAAGAAGCTGGTCCTTCAAACTCTTGCCACTCAGAAGCAGGAAGTAATAAATCTATTTTACCTCTTTGAATATCAATTATCTCTTTATTTACAGTATTTAATTCATACTCACCAGCAAGCATAATTCCTAAAGTTTTTTTAGAACCATCTTCAAATGTAATTGCTCTACTTGTAATATTTCCATCGTATAAAATATTTGCAGCTTTTGCAATAGAAACACCTTTAAAATATGACATTATAGTCTCCTTAAAATTTATCACTAGTATTATATCAAAGCTATTATATTATTTTATTGAAGCAAAAGGCTAGATTTATTTTGTTATAATCGAAAAATTTAAAAAAAGGTGTAAAAATGAGTATTCAAAAAGAACTTGAAGTTTTAATAAAAGAGGAAGTTTTAGCAGAAATAGAGGATTATATTGATGATATTTTTGAGATTATTGCTGCAAAAAAAGAGACTCCTGAATTAAAAGAAGAGCTACAACATATGCAAGATATGAAAAGAGATTTTGAAGAGATTCTAAAAGATTTAGAAGCAGGAGAAATTGATGATGAAGAGGCAAAAGAGATTTATGATGAAATTATTGATATGCTAGAAGGTTTAGAAGAAAAATAGTAGATGCAAGGCTATATTATTGATATTAAAACAGTTAAAGATGATGATTTAATTGTTACTTTACTTTGTGAAAATGAAATTATTACCTCATATAGATTTTATGGAGCAAGGCATTCAAATATCAATATTGGCTATAAAATAGATTTTGAATTAGAGAAAACTAAATCTTCAATTCCTAGATTAAAAGATGTTATGCAATTAGGTTTTCCATGGATTCTAAATAATCAAAAAATGTATGCATGGCAAAGATATTTAAAGCTATTTTTTGCACATTTCAAAGAATTAGAAGAGGTAGATTGTTTCTATTTTTATCTACTTGATGAGCTAATTCATAAAATTGAAAAACAAAATGTTTATAGAGCTATTTTGGAGTCATATTTAAATTTATTAGAGCATGAAGGAAGACTTCATATTGATTTTGAGTGTCTTATTTGTGAAATAAAAATAGAATCAAATTTAAGTTTATTAAGAGGATTTTTACCTACTCATAAAGAGTGCATAAGAGGAAAAGTTTTTGATTATAAAAAAATAAATGAACTTTTTTTAAGTAAAAAAAGTATAAATTTAAGTGATAATGAAGTAGAAAATCTTTTTGAGATTCTACTTCTTGGGCTTTAACTATTTAGTTTTTAACATTTCCCAATATTTTTCATAAACTTTTAAAGCTTCACCAACATCATTTTGGAATTCACTATTTTTTAAATCTTCATCATTTGGGTATATAGTTCTATTATTTTTAATCTCATCAGCAAGTAACATTACAGCTTTAGAATTAGGAGAAGCATAACCTATTTCTTGACTAATTAGTTTTGCTACTTCTGGTTTTAAAAGATAGTTGATAAAAGCATAAGCATTATCAATATTTTTTGCACCTTTTGGAATAACCAAAGAGTCAAGCCAAATTAAAGCACCCTCTTTTGGATAAACATATTTTATTTTTGGATTTTCTAAAGAAGCCATATAGCTCTCACCATTAAAATTCATTCCTAATTTTACCTCTTCATTTAAGTAAACTTGCTTTTGTGATTCAGAATAAAACATTTTTACATTTGGTAAAAGTTCTTTTAATTTATTATAAGCTTCCTCAATTTGTTTAGCATCTTTCGTATTTGAAGAGTATCCTAAAGTTCTTAAAGCTACTCCAAAAACCTCTCTTAAATCATCATTAAGTAAAATCGATTTTTTATAACCTTCATCCCATAAATTTGCCCATGAATTAATATCTTTATTTACTAAACCTTCATTATAGCTAATTCCTGAACTTCCCCATAAATAAGGAATTGAATAATCATTATTTTGATCAAACTCTTTATTTAAAAGTTTTTTATCTAAGTTTTCATAGTTTGGAAGTTTTGATTTATCTAATTTTTCTAATAAATTTTCTTTACTCATTTTACTTACAAAATATGTTGAGGGAACAATAATATCATAAGATGAACCACCTGCTGTTTTTACTTTTGCATACATAGCTTCATTTGAATCGTAAGTTGAATATTTAACTTTAATTCCTGTCTCTTTTGTGAAGTTTTTTAAAACCTCTTTTGGCATATATTCAGACCAATTATAAACATATAAAACCTGCTCTTTTGCAAAAAGTGAAATTGCAAAAACTAAACTTAAAATGATTTTCTTCAATTTTTCTCCTTGATTAAAAATTGTGCAAATAGTACCATAACTAAGGTAAATGAAAACATTATTGTACAAAGAGCATTTATCTCTGGCTTTACTCCTAATCTAACCATTGAATAGATTTTTAACGGAAGTATCTCATAATCAGACCCAGATACAAAAAAACTAATAATTACATCATCAAAAGATAATGTTAAACTAAGCAAAAATCCAGCAATAATAGCAGGAAGAATATTTGGTAAAATAATAGATTTAAATGTAATAAACTCACTAGCCCCTAAATCTTTTGAAGCTTCTATAATATTTTTATCAAAACCGTTTAATCTAGCCATTACTGTAACAATTACAAAAGGAAGACAAAAAGTAATATGTGCAATAAGTAAAGAGGTAAATCCTAATGGTAAAGATACTAAAATAAATATCATTAAAAGTGAAATTCCCATCACAATTTCAGGCGACATAATCAAAATATAAACCAAAGAGTTTACAAACTTTTTACCAGAAAAATCGTATCTAAAAAGTGCCATTGCTCCTAATGTTCCTAAAATTGTTGCTAATGTTGCTGAGAAAAATGCAACACTAATGGAATTTAGTGCGGCTTCAAGCAAACTATCTTGTTCAAATAAACTCTCATACCACTCAAGTGAAAATCCTTTCCATTCAACACTATATTTTGAGCTATTAAATGAATAAATAATTAAAACAACTATAGGTAAATAGAGTAGAAAATAGATAAAACTTGCATAAGATTTTCTCATTTTTTATCTCCTAAAGTTGATTTTTTTTGTGCCTTTGCCAAAAAATATAACATTACAAACATAATTAATAAGATTACAACAGAAGCAGCACTTCCAAATGGCCAATCTCTAAATTGTAAAAATTGATTTCTTATAAAACTTCCAACAATAAGCTCTTTTGCACCACCCAAAATATCAGGAATAAAGAACATTCCAAGGCTAGGTAAAAATACCAAAATAGACCCTGCAATAATTCCAGCAGATGACAAAGGAATAATAATAGTTCTAAAAATATCTATTTTTGAAGCTCCTAAATCCTTTGCAGCTTCAATCAATCTATTATCAATTTTTTCCAAAGACACATATAAAGGTAAAATCATAAAAGGCAAAAGAGTATAAACCATACCTATAAAAACGGCTGTTTGTGTATACATAATTTCAAGTGGTGTTTCAATCAAACCAACACTAAGTAAAAAGGCATTTAAAAGACCTTTTGTTTTTAAAATTGCAATAAGTGCATAAGTTCTTACAAGTGAACTAGTCCAAAATGGAATAATAACCAATAAAAGAAGTAAAAATTTATACTTTTTTGGTGCAGTTGCAATAATATAAGCAAAAGGAAATGCCAAAACTAAAGTTATTATTGTAGTAACCGTTGCTAAATAAACAGAATCTAAAAAAATATTTAAATAAATTGGGTCAAAAAGTTTTAGATAGCTTTCAAAGGATAGAGTAAAATTTAAAAACTCATCTTCACCTTTTGTAAGAAAACTACTTATTATTACTAAAATATGAGGAATTAATGCAAAGCTTAAAAGCCAAAAAACAACAACAAAAATTGATATTTTTGAAAAGGAGAAAATTTTACTCATGAGGAAGTAAAACCTCCCAACCATCAACCCAATACAAATATAGTTTTGAACCAATCTCATATGCCAAAGCATCACTATCTTCATTATAAAATTCACTTACAATAAGCTCTTGATTATCTTCTAATTTTACAAGTAAATCAATAGTCGTACCCTTATAAATAATATTTTCAAGTTCTCCTATAAAATAGTTATTTGACTTCACATCTTCAAATTTTTTCTCTACTCTAAAATCCTCAGGTCTTATTAAAATTGTACATTTTTTATTTAACTTTACTTTTGATTTTAACTGAAAAGTTTTATCTAAATATTTTAAAACAACGAAATCATCTTTTTGCTCAAGAACTTCACTTTCAAAACAGTTTGCTTCACCAATAAACTGTCCAACAAATAAGTTTTTTGGCTCTTCATAAATCTGTTTTGGAGTTCCTATTTGCTCAATATTTCCTTTATTCATAACAACAATTCTATCAGACATTGAAAGTGCTTCTTCTTGGTCATGAGTTACGAATAAAAAAGTAATTCCTAACTTTCTTTGAAGCATTTTTAACTCAACTTGCATCTCTTTTCTAAGTTTATAATCCAAAGCACTTAAACTCTCATCCAAAAGTAAAATTTGAGGTTTATTTACAACCGCTCTTGCTATTGCTACTCTTTGTTGTTGTCCACCACTTAACTCACTTGGTTTTTTATCTTTATGTTCTAAAAGCTTTACCATAATAAGAGCTTTTGTAACTTCTTCTTCTATCTTATTTTTAGATTCTTTCTTCATTTTTAAACCAAATGCTATATTATCAAAAACACTCATATGCGGAAAAAGTGCATAACTTTGAAAAACTGTATTAACTTCTCTTTTTTCTGGTGGTATTTTATTTATTAAAGTATCTTTTAAATATATATCACCAGAATTTGCCTCTTCAAATCCAGCAATTAGTCTTAAAATTGTTGTTTTACCACATCCGCTAGGTCCTAAAAGTGTAATAAATTCACTTTCATAAATATCTAAATTTATATTTTTTAAAACTTCTGTATTTTCATAAGATTTTGATAGATTTTTTAAATTAAGAAGAGTTTTGTTCATTAAAATTCCAAAAGATAATATAAGAAAGTTATAAGAAAAATCTTATAACTCATCATTTTCTGCTAGTTTTGTTTTTACTTCTTCAATAGAAGATTTTAAAATATTTACATCAAATCCATAAGATTTTGCCTTTTCTAAAGCTTTTGCTACATTTTCGTCACTTAAAGGAGATATTACACTAGCTGCTGTTTTAATAACATCTAAGATTTGAACTCTTTGCTTAAATTCATCATCAACATTTGCTATATTTTCAACAAATTCTATAGAAGAAATCAAGTTCTCACTTAATTTCCAGTGTCTAAAAATTTGTGCTGTTACTTTTGTACTTGTAGTTTCTAAAAACTCTTCTTCAGCATCTTTTTCATTTAGCTCTTCTACTTTTGCTAAAAACTCATCTTGTTTTCCTTCTGATACAATAACTGATGCTAAAACAAACTTTCCAACTTCTTGCAATAAAGATGCTAAAATAATCTCATCTTGATGTTCAACTTCAAAAGATGACAACCAAACATTTGCTAAAGATGAGGCTATATTTGATCCATTCATAAAATCATCGCTAGTAATACCATATGGTTTTAAACTTGCTTTTAAAAGATTTTGAATGCTACCACCAATTGCAATAGAAACAGTAAAATTTATTCCCAAAAGGTTTAAAGCCCTACTAGGAGCTTCCACTTTTGTTCTAAATCCAAACATAGCTGAATTTGCAATTTTAAGAAGAGTTGATACAATCAAAGCATCTTTTTCAATAATTTTTAAAAGTTCACTAAGTTCTTTATCTTGTTTTTTTCTAAACTCTTCAATTTCAATTATAGTTTTTGGTAAAGGTGGTAAAGACTCTATTTTTTGAATAATTTTACTATTCATTATATTCCCCTATTTAAATTAAACATTAAACCTAAAATGCATAACATCACCGTCTTGAACAACATAATCCTTTCCTTCAAGTCTTAGTTTTCCTGCATCTTTACATTTTGTTTCGCCACCAAATTGTATATAATCACTATATGATATTACTTCTGCTTTAATAAAGCCTTTTTCAAAATCATTGTGAATAACGGCAGCTGCTTGCGGAGCTTTTGTATTTTTTCTAATAGTCCAAGCTCTAACTTCAACTTTTCCAGCTGTAAAATAACTTTGAAGTCCTAATTTATCGAATGCTTTTTGGATAATTTGCTCTAAACCTGATTCTTGAACACCTAAATCATCTAAAAAGGCTTTTGCTTCATCATCTTCAAGACCTACAAGTTCTTCTTCTATTTTTGCACAAAGAACAATAACATCAGAGTTTACACTAGCTGCATACTCTTTAACCATCTCTACATACTTATTTGTTCCAGAGCTAAGAGTATCTTCATCAACATTTGCACCATAAATTACATCTTTATTTGATAAAAATCTAAGTTCCTTATCTAAAGAAATAAAAGCTTCATTATCGATATTTTCAAAAGTTTTTACAGGCTGAAGTTCTCCAATATGAGCATATAACTCTTCAGCAATTACAAGTTGAGAAGCTGCTTCTTTACTTCCTTTTGCTTGTTTTTTAAGTCTTTCGATTTTTTTCTCAAGCTGTGAAATATCTGCATAAATTAGCTCTGTTTCTATTATTTCTATATCTCTAAGTGGATTTACATCACCTTCAACATGAGTAATATTTCCATCTTCAAAACATCTAACCATATGTAAAATAACTTCTACTTCTCTAATATTTGATAAAAACTGATTTCCTAAACCTTCGCCTTTAGATGCACCTCGTACAAGCCCAGCAATATCAACAAAATCAATAGTTGAGTGTTGAATTTTATCTGGATTTACAATTTTTGCTAACTCATCAAGTCTTTTATCTGGAACTGGAACTATTGCTTTATTTGGCTCAATTGTACAAAATGGATAGTTTTGTGCTTCTGCATTTTGTGCCTTTGTCAAAGCATTAAAAGTTGTACTCTTTCCTACATTTGGTAAACCTACAATACCTACACCTAATCCCATTTTTATCCTTTTGTTTTATTT
Organism: Aliarcobacter sp.; assembly: GCA_039810345.1. GTDB lineage: Bacteria > Campylobacterota > Campylobacteria > Campylobacterales > Arcobacteraceae > Aliarcobacter. The sequence goes on from JBDHWU010000019.1 coordinate 32,735, forward strand.
AAATAAAATTTTTCAATATATATCTAATATTATATAAAACCATAGCAAAAAACTAGATAAAAATAAAAAGTATTATAAAAATAATTTTAGAAAAGAGGCTCTATCTTGAATATTTAATTTATCATAAATATTTTTTATATGTTTTTTTACAGTATTTATAGTTATATCAAGTTCATCACAAATTTCTTGATTTTTATAGCCATCTTTAAGTAGCAAAGCAACCTTTTTTTCACTTAATGTAAGATTTTCCAAAATACTATTTTTGCTATCATCAATTTTATAATCAGCAATATCTCTAAAAAGTTCAGTTGCTATTTTTGGTAAAAGCCAAATATGATCATTTGAAATAGTATTAATAGCTGAATTAAAAAATGAAATGCTCATTAGTGCATTTCCATATCCATCAACTTTATATGATAACCATTGTTTCGCACTTTGTAAATTAGGAACTCTATCAAGAACTAAAATTTTATTAGATTTTTTTTTAAGCTCTTTAATATTTGTAATTTTAATATTACTACAAGAGCTAAATATAAAAATAGAATTTTCAATATTTAAAATGTCTCTTTCATCATCAAAAACAATAAGTTCAAAATTATCATTTAAAATATTTTTCCATCTACTAATCAAATTTATATCATTACAAAAGCAAAAAATCTTCATTATCTCTCCGTAAAAGTATATGTTTTTGTTTTTAGAATTGGTTTTAAAATATAATCCATAATTGTTTTTTTACCTGTAATAATATCAACATCAGCTATCATCCCAGGAATTATATGCTTTTCAATTCCATCTTTTTCTATAAAGTTCTTTTCTGTTTCAACTCTTACTATATAAAAAGTTTTCTCATCTTTTTCAGTAATTGAATCAGGACTTATTCCAACAACTTTTCCTTCTAATCCACCAAAAATTGAAAAATCAAAAGCTGAAAATTTAACTATAGCTTTTTGATCAAGATAGATAAATGCAATATCTTTTGGTAAAACTTTAACTTCAACAATTAATTTATTATCAGTTGGAACTATCTCCAATAAATCCTGTGCAGGTTTTACACTTCCTCCAATAGTATTTACATGAAGTTTTTGAACAAGCCCATTTACAGGTGCCTTAACTATTGTTCTATCAACTTGATCAACAGCAGCAACTTTAGAAGCTTCAGCATCTTTTAGCTGAGTTGTTACCTCATTTAATTTTTCTCTAATCATTGCATCATTTACTTCATATGTCTCATTTATCTTTTTATTTAATTCAGCTATTTCAAAACTAGCTTTATCTGCAGCTAAAGAGGCACTAGATAATCTTTGTCTTGCATCACTTTGCTCTCTTTGAAGCTTTAAATAATCAACTTGAGACCTAATACCTCTATCAACCATTGGTTTTGTCATCTCAACTTCTTTGCTTACAGCATCTAAAGAAAATTTAGCATGACTTGATGTTTGTCTTGCATCTTGTAAATCACTTTGTTTTTGCTTTATTTGATCTTTTATAATTGCAATTTTTGACTCTAATTGTTTTTTATTTGAGATAAATAACTCTTTTTCATTTTGTAAAAATTCATTATATTTTTCATCATCACTTTTTTCAATAATAAAATCTTCCCTTTTTAACTCAGCCTCAAATCTTTTTATTTGTGCTTTAAAAAATAGAGCTTTTAGCTCACTTGACATAGCACTTGAAACACCTTTTTCGTTTGAAATCTTAAGTAAGATTTGGTCTTTTACAACACTTTCACCCTCTTTAATTAAAATTTCTGAAACAATTCCACCTTCAAGATTTTGAATAATTTGGTTTTGTCCTGTTGGAACAACTTTACCATTTCCTCTTGCAATTTCGTCAATTGATGCAAAATATGCCCAAATAATAAAGGCAAATATTGTAATGGAAAAATATATTAAAACCCAATGCATTCTTTTTGAATTTGTCTCTAAAACTGCTGCACTAAGGCTATTTATATACTCTATATCTTTTTTTGATATATTTTTATTTGATATTTTTGGAGCTTTTTGAAAAAAAGCATTTAAAATCTCTTTAGCCATTTTGACCTCCAAGAGCTTTTATTACCTCTTCTTTTGTTCCATCTAAAACCTTTTGTGCATTATTCATTACTATTACTCTATCAACAAGAGCTAATAAACTCATTTTTTGAGTAACTAAAAGTAGAGTTTTATCATCTTCTTTATCTTTTAAATTTTTTAATACAATATTTTCACTTGTTTGATCCATAGCATTTGTAGGTTCATCAAATAACCATGTTTGCGATGAATTTATCAAAGCTCTTGCAATTCCAACACTTTGCCTCTGCCCTCCACTTAAACCTTGACCTCTTTCTCCAATAGCCATATCATAACCAGATGGATGAAGCTTTACAAACTCATCTGTTCCAGAAGTTTTTGCACATTCAAGCATCCACTCATCATTTATAAATCTATGAGAACCTAAAATATTTTGTTTCATTGAGCCTCTAAACAAATGAATATCTTGCGGTACATAAGAAATATTTTCTCTAATATCATTTGGGTCTAGTTGGTTTATATCTATTCCATCTATTAAAATAGAGCCACTTTCTGGCTCATATAATTTTAAAATTAGCTTTGCAATAGTTGATTTTCCGCTTCCAATTCTTCCAATAAATGCAACTTTTTCGCCTTCATTTATTTTAAAACTTACATTTTTAAGTGCATAAGCATCGCTATTTGGGTATTTAAAACTAACATCTATAAACTCTATATTTCCACTTAATTTCTCTCTTTTTACAAACTCTTTAGCTAATGGTCTTTCAAGTGGTTTATTTACAATATCATCAAGCATTTTAAATGATGTTTTTGTATCTTCAAAATTTGTAATAAGTCCTATAAGTTGCCCCATTGGTGCAATTGCTCTACCTGAAAGTATCATTGTTGCAATTAATCCACCCATTGTAAGTTTGAAATCTTGAATTAAAAAAACTCCAACACAAACAACCAAAACAGTATTAAAACCAACCATAAGCCCTGTAACTGTAGGAATTGAAGCAGAAATTAGTTTTGATTTTAGACTTTTATTCGCTATTTCTCCTGTTGATTCTTCCCAATCATATTGAATTTTTCCACTCATTCCATGAGTTTTTACAGTCTCAATATTTTGTAAAGCTTCAATTAAAATTCCATTTTTCTTTGCACTTGCTTCATAAGTACTTTCTATACTTTTTTGAAGAGGTTTTTTAATTAAAAAGGCATAAATTACAATAATCAAAACAGTAACAATTGGTACAATTACTAAAATCCCACCTAAATAAAATATCACAATAAAAAACAAAATAGCAAAAGGAAAATCTATTAAAACACTCATTGTTGCATTTGTTAAAAACCCTCTTACACTATCAAAGCTTTTTATATTGTTTGCAAAAGAACCAACAGAAGCAGGATGAGAAGATAATTTTAAATCTAAAACTCTTTCAAAAATAATAGATGACATAATAATATCACTCTTTTTTGCTGCCATTTCAAGAAAATAAGAACGAATAAATTTTAAACTTGCATCAAGTAAAAATACAACAACAATACCTATTGTAAAAACCAAAAGAGTCTCTTTTGCATTATTAGGAATAACCCTATCATACACATTCATTGTAAAAAGTGGAGTTGCTAAAACAAATAAATTTATCAAAATAGATGCCAAAATAACATCTTGGTATATCTTCTTTGAAAAACCTAAAGTACTCCAAAACCAATGCTTTTGATGTGATAAATCAAGTCTATTTTTACCTTTTTCATCTTCATATTCATAGATTTTTTTTAGCATAAAGGCATAACCTAAATACTCTTCTTCTAATTTATCAATACAAATCCACTCTTCAAGAGCTTCTTCATTTTCACTAAATATTATTTTTACTTTTGTTTTATCGCTATTTATAGTATCCAAAATGCACGAATTGTTATTTGATAAAAGAATAATACAAGGGAGTTGTAAATTTAAAAAATCTTTAATATCTCTTTTTACAAGTGTAGATTTTAAACCAGCTCTTAGAGCAACTCTTGAAAACATTGACTTTTTTTTATCTTTTGAAAAAAGTAAACTTTCACTTAGATTTGTCTCAAGTGGCAAACCAGCCACTAAAGACTCAGCCGAGTATGGTTTATGAAAAAGTTTTGTAAATAAAACCAAACTCTTTAAAAGGCTATCATCTAAAAAACTATTCTGCAAAACCAAACCCTTTAACTTATTATTTTTTTACTAAAACAGCTTCAATTCTTCTATTTTTTGCTTGACCTTCAGCTGTATCATTATCTGCTATTGGTTCACTATAACCTTTTCCAACAGTTTGTATTCTTGAAGCTTCAACACCATTTTGAACTAAAAGAGCTTTAATAGCATCTGCTCTTTTTTGAGACAGATTTACATTATATGCTGCACTTGTTTTTTTATCATGACTTGCGTGACCAGTTACAACTGTATCAAACTCTTTATTGTCATTTAAATATTTAGCAAATGCAACAACTTTTTCACTTGAAGAACCAACTACTTTATCTGAAGCATTTTCAAATAAAACTTCTAAATTTATAGTTTTTGGACAACCATTTTCATCTACAGTATATCCTTTTGGAGTATCAGGACATTTGTCCAATTCATTTATAACTCCATCACCATCATCATCTTTTATCTCTTTTTGCTTTGCAATTTCAGAACTTTTTTGAACATATAAAGCAACTGCTGTCACATCATTTAAATCTTTATCACTTCCATTTGTTTCTAAGAAATATCTATCATAATCTACTCTTGATTGAGCAACTAGCATTTTCTCATCAACACCTTTGTTTACCAACTCTTTTTTTATAGTTTGTGCATATTCAAGCCCTTTATTAAAGCTCTCATCTTTATCTTTTGCACTTTGTGTGTTTCCTATTAAAGTTACAATTGCATTTGTTCCATTATATTTTTTTAACTCATTTGCAATAGCATCAAGATGTCTTTCGCTTTTATTCATATTTATAAAAGGAAATCTTTTAATCATAGCAAAATCACCATACATTAGCTTATTATCAAGTTCAGTAGATTTTACATTTTTATTTGCAGCAGCATTAAACTCATAATCATATAATCCTAATTTTGCTTCTTTTTTAGGGCTTGATTCTGTGTATTGTAAAGCTGATTCAATATAATCACTATCTTTTGCAACAAATTTATTTTTTGAACCTTCAATTTCACATCCATTTGCATCAACAACTGCACCAAAAACTGTATCTGGGCATTTATCTTTACTATCAGGAATTCCATCAAAATCGCTATCTTGTTTATTTTGATTACATCCATAAGGTGTTATATCATCTTTTCCAAGAACTGAATTATCACAAATATCTAAACTATCTACAATTCCATCATTATCTACATCATATTTTACAGGCAATTCATCTTTTACAACATCTAAAGGATTTAATGTAGGATTAATTAATTTACTATAATCTTTATTTTCAACAATAGAGCTAACCATCATACCCATTGCATCTAAAATTCTATATTGAGCATATAATTTATCCATTTGAGCATTTACAATTTGACTTTTTGAACTTACTAAATCATTTTGAGCTGAAAGTAAATCAAGAAGTGTTCTTCTTCCCATTTCATACTCACTTTGATAGCTTTCTAAAGTCTCTTGTGAATTTTCATAATATGTTTGTAAATCTTTTAACTGCTTACCAAGTAGCTCATAAGCATTCCATGAAAGCTCTAAACCTTCAATAGTTTGTCTTTTTAAATCTCTTAAAATTTCAACTTCTTTATTTATAGTTGATTTTGATTTTTGAACATCTGAAGTATGAGCAAAACCTTTAAATAAGTTCCAGTTCATTACAACATAAGCTCTTTGTCTATCATCAGCACTTCCATCAAAAGAGTTTTGTTTATTAAAATCATTATAAACTTGTTCAAACTCTAAATCAATTACTGGATAAAACTTACTTTTTTTCTCTTTATATAGCTCTTGAGCACCTTTTATATTAAAGCTACTTACAATTACAGATGGATTATTTGTAATTGCAATTTGAGTTGCTCTCTCTTTGCTTTCTGGCATAGCAAGATTCATTTTTGGTAATTCTAATGTTGAAACATCAACATTTCTTCCAAATAATCTTTTAAATCTAGCCTCTTTATCCAACATATTATTTTGTTGAACAGTTAAATTAGAATTTGCCAAAGAAAGTGATGCATTAATTTTTGTCATCTCTGATTTTGTAGTTAAACCTTGTCCGTAAAGAGCTTGTACATCTTCATAGATTTTTTTATTTATTGCAACATTCTCTTTTGCAATTTGATAAAGTTTATAACTTTTAATTACATCTATATATGCTCCAACCATTTGAAAAGCAATATCATTTGCATTTTCTACATAGTGATGAGCTGCTGCCATAATTCTAGCTTCTTGGTAGTTCATTTTATGAGTTGTACTAAATCCATTAAAAATATTTTGAGTTAATTTTAATGAGTTTGTATAATTTGCATAGTTACCACTTTGAGAAACACTATGATCCCATCTACTATTTCCATTGTCTTTAAAATGACCAGCATTAGAAATACCAATAGTTCCTCTATAATCTAAAGATGGTAGCCACTCTGATTTAGCTATCTCTAAATCTTGTTGAGTTTCATGAAAATTTTTCAATCTCTCTTGAACAACTGGATTTGTATCCATAGCTTCTAAAATACTCTCTTGCAGGGTTAAAGCATTTAAATTACTAGTTCCTACAAACATACAAGCTGCACTAGCAACTATACTTAAAAATTTATTTTTTGCCAAAATATCTACTCCTCTTATTCTTTAGTAAAAATTATTAGTGAATTGTAATTTTATAAAGTATCAACATAGTATCATATTATCAATTAATTACAATAATTTAAATTTAGTTATTTTTTGATATTTCCTATTATTATTTTATATTTTTAAATATTATTTTATTCCTTGTTATTATTTATATTTTATTTTGTTATACTTATTATGAAATTTACATTTTAAAAGGATAACCTATGAATAAACTTGTGTGGGTTGTTGTAGCACTAGTTGGAGCTTTATGCTTTGGCTATTTAGCACTACAACAAGGAGAGACAGTTTCTGCCATGTATTTGGTTGTAGCTGCAGTATGTATTTATATGATTGCATATAGATTTTATGGAAGATTTGTTGCTTATAAAGTTTTAGAGCTTGACAAAAATAGAGCAACTCCTGCCATGATTCACGATGATGGTAGAGATTTTGTTCCTACAAATAGAAGTGTACTTTTTGGACATCATTTTGCTGCAATTGCAGGAGCTGGTCCACTTGTTGGTCCAATTCTTGCTGCTCAAATGGGGTATTTGCCTTCAATGCTTTGGATACTTGTAGGTGGGGTTTTTGCAGGTGCTGTTCACGATTTTGTGGTTTTATTTATCTCTTCAAGAAGAGATGGTAAATCTTTAGGAGAGATTGTAAAAGAGGAGCTTGGAACTTTTGTAGGAAGTATTACTATGATTGCAATTTTTGGGATTATGTTAATCATTATTGCAATTTTAGCTATGGTTGTTGTAAAAGCACTAGCTGTTTCTCCTTGGGGATTGTTTACAATTGCTATGACTATTCCTATTGCTATTTTTATGGGAATATATATGAGATATATAAGACCAGGTAAAGTTGGAGAAGCTTCAGTTATAGGGTTTATTCTACTTATTTTTGCTATTCATTATGGAAGTGTAATATCTGCTGATCCTGTTTGGGCTGCTAGATTTACTTTTGATGCAGTAACACTATCTTGGATTATGATGTCATACGGGTTTATAGCTGCAATACTTCCAGTATGGTTTTTACTAGCTCCTAGAGATTACTTATCAACATTTTTGAAAATTGGGGTAATTGTTCTTATGGCAATTGCAATTGTTATTGTTGCACCAGATATTCAAATGCCAAAAATGAATAGTCAATATTTTGATGGTAGCGGTCCAGTTTTTGCAGGAGCTATTTTCCCATTTTTATTTATTACTATTGCTTGTGGGGCAATTTCTGGTTTCCACGCATTAATTTCAAGTGGAACAACTCCAAAAATGCTTGAAAATGAGACTCATGCACTTCCTGTTGGATATGGTTCAATGTTAATGGAGAGTGCTGTTGCTATTATGGCTTTAATTTGTGCAACTATTTTACACCCTGGATTATATTTTGCTATAAACTCACCAGCTGCGTTTATTGGAACTGATATAGTTCAAGTTGCTCAAACTATATCAACATGGGGATTTGCTGTAACTCCTGAGGAGATAATATCTCTTACAACAAATATAGGAGAACAAACAATTCTTTCAAGAACAGGAGGGGCTCCTACATTTGCTATTGGAGTTGCTTTAGTTTTACATGAGCTTTTTGGTGGAATTGATATGATGGGATTTTGGTACCATTTTGCAATTTTGTTTGAAGCACTATTTATTTTAACTGCTGTTGATGCAGGAACAAGAGCTTGTAGATTTATGGTTCAAGATATTTTAGGAAATGTTTACAAACCTTTAGGAAATACAAATAACTATTTTGCTGGTTTATTAGCTACATTTTTAAGTGTTGCAGGATGGGGATATTTCTTATATCAAGGAGCGATTGACCCAAAAGGAGGAATATATACACTTTGGCCACTATTTGGAGTAAGTAACCAAATGTTAGCTGGTATGGCACTTCTATTAGCAACTGCTATATTATATAAAATGGGTAAAGCAAAATATGCATGGGTTACAGTGTTACCTGCAATTTTTGTTTTAACTGCAACTTTAACAGGTGGTGTTCAAAAAATATTACCATTTAAAGAGGGAGATAGAGTTCATAATGCTGTAAGTCATGTGGCAACTGCTCAAATTCAGATCAAAAAAATAGCAGATTTAGAAGCAAAACTACCAACAGTTACAGATGAAGCTGAAATAGCAAAAATAAATAAAGATATAGCTGCTGCAAATCAAGCTAAATTCTCGAATATTTTAAATGCCGTTTTAGCAATATTCTTTATGATAACAACATCTTTGGTTATTATTGCAACAATTTTAACTTTGATGGGGAAACTAAGAATTCCACTTAAAGAATCACCTTATGTTAGTTTGGAAAGTTTAAAAAAGGGATAAGCTATGATTGAGAAAATCAAAGCTTTGTATGAAAAATCTGAAAAGTTTTTTCATCCCCTTGTGGGGCTTTCTAGTTATGAAAAATATCTTGAACATATGAAAAGAACTCATCCAGACAAAGAAGTTTTAAGCCGTGGAGAGTTTTTTAAAGAGAGTTTAGATAGGAAATACAACACTGGTGGTTTTAAAAAGTGTTGTTAAAAGTTTTTAGAGTAGAGTTTCTACTAATACAGTTTTAGTTGGGCTTTTTTAAGCCTAACTTTATAAAAACTAATGTTTTAAATTAATCTATCAAATTAATACAAAAAACCAAAAAGCCAAAGTGGGATTTTATTGGGAGTGTTAGAAATTCCGTGTCAATCTGATAAAATAACATCAAGGATTGACAATGGAACAAGAGATAAACTT
>JBDHWU010000020.1:0-37073 GCA_039810345.1 Aliarcobacter sp.
CAGGAATAGCTGCATTAAATACATCAAAAGATGCACTATCAAAACTAATTTCTGGTAAACAACAAGATGTTTATACTGTAAGGGATTTGGGTATAGATGGAACACCAAAAGATTTTAATTATCAAATTACAATTTACGATAACGAGTTAGGAAAAAATGTAACTATACCAAATGATGGAGGAAATCCACCTAAAAGTCATTTTGTTGTTCTTGATGGAGTAAAAACAATAGATGATATGGTAAAAAAAATAAATTCTTCTCCTGATTTAACTAAACATATAGAAGCAAGAAATGTAAATGGAAATTTAGTAGTACAAACAAAAGATAGTAACTATGATGTAGAGTTTAGTGGAAATCTTACAGAAGCTCCAGGGATTGGTATAAGATTATATGAGATGGTTGATAATTCAACTTACACATTTACTGTAAATGTAAATGGAACTCCACAAACTTTTACAGTAAATAATGCAGATACAGTAGATCAAACTCAAGCTTATAATAATTTAAAATCACAAATAGATGTTTATAATTTATCAGCTACTGATAAATTAATCATTACTCCTTTAAATACAGGTAGTTCTTTTAATGGATTTTTTAGAATTTATCCAGAAAATTCAACTGTTAGTTTAAATGGTTCTAGTGTAACAATAAGTGGTGAAACTTTACCTCCAAATCCAACTTCAACTCCAGTAGTTCCACATTCTGCTACAACATTAGAACAAGGTAGTATAACAATAGGAGCTGCTTTACCAAATACAACATATACTTTTAATGTTATGGGAGAAACAGTATCTTATACTTCAGGAGCAACAACAACTTTAGCTGATATAAAAAATGGTTTAACATCTGCTATTAATTCAAATTTGAATCTTGTGGGTCTTGTAAATGCTTCTAATGGAGGAGGAAGTGATTTAAATATAACTCAAATAGCTTTAAGTAATCCAAGTTTGCCAAGTGGATTAGGATTGACAGGAGGAACAAATACGACATCAACTAATATAGTTCCTTTTGATGCAGGGACAACTGCTAAAATTGATTTTAGTTTAATTCAAAAAGAACAAACGGAAATTTATATAGATTCAGTTTCTCCTACAACTGCTTATACTTTAAATATTTTAGGAGAAACAGTAACTTATACTTCTACAGCTACTCCTACTATAGCTGTTATACAAACTGGTTTAATATCTGCTATTAACTCAAATGTAACTTTAAGTGGTTTAGTAAATGCTAGTATAGGAACTTCTGGTGAAATATTAGTTGAACAAATTAGTTTTTCTGATCCAAATAATCCAACAGCTTTAAATATATCATCATTAACAAATCTATCAGCAAATACTATTTTGCCTTTTTCACCTACAGGATTTACAGACCAAACATCATCTTCTGTATTTACTTTAAATGTAGAAGGTTCTGAAATTAAAGTTCAAACAGATCAAACTCCTACTTTAAGTGAATTAGTTTCTTTAATCAATACAGAATTAGCAAAAGATAGTGTTCTTTCAAAAAAAGTTAAAGTTACATTAAATGGAACAGATATTAATATTGAGAGGTTAAATGATAGTACAGGAAGTAAGCCATTTTTATCTACACCAACATTATCTGTTTCTTCTCTTCAAGATCCAAGCGATAAGTTTAAAACTGTAACTTACTCTATTAGTAGTTTCAGTGATTATACTCCAATAGAAGTAAATAAAGATTATTCAGGAAGAAAAGGAGCAGGAGCTGAGTTTTTAGAGATAAAAACAAAAGTAGATCAAACAGCATCAAAAGATAGTATTCAATTAAGACTAGATACTTTAAATATTTCAGATTCTCCATTTGGTGAATTTTCAGTTGATAGTACAGGATTAATTACTATGAAACAAGATGGAGCAGAGTATGCAATAGGACAAGTTGCAATTGCAAGATTTAACAACAACAGAGGATTAGAGCCACAAGGAAATAATCTTTTTGCAAAAACAAGTGAATCAGGTGATGCAATTTATAATATTAACAATAATAAGATGGCAGAAGTAAGAGGAGCAGCACTAGAGCTTTCAAATGCAGATTTAAGTGAAAGTCTTGTAAATCTTATGATTTTCCAAAGAGCATTTGAAGCAAATGCAAAATCAATTACAACTTCAGATGAGTTGTTAAACACACTTATTAATTTAAAAAGATAATTAATATAAAGAGGCTTTTTGCCTCTTTTTTAATCAAAGTTTGATTTATACTCAATTAAATAGGATTTATTGCTATATTTATTGATATTATTGTTCTTTATATCTTTTACAAAATTCTTATTATCAAGAGAAGTTTTGATTTTTACTATTTCATTATTATCTAAAATTAGTTGAGATTTTATATCAAATTTAGAAGATAAATTATCAATTTCTTTTAAAATATCTTTACTATTTTGTGTTTCAATATATATTTTGTTGATATGATTTAAATTTATACTATTTAAAATATCTTCAAAAAATAAAGCTTCATTATCCTTTATAACTAATTTTTTATCTTTATTTAAGCTTAGTTTTAAGCCAAAAGATTTAAATCCAAACTCCATAATATCGTTTAATTTACCTAAACTATTTATACTATTTACAATAAATTTATCATTTATACTATTTTCTAAAAGATAATCAAAATTCTTTTTTTGCCAATAGATAAAATTATCATTTTGTGCAAATTTTATTTTTCCATGAAGTGTTGAAGCCTCTTTTTCATTTATAAAATATTTATTTGAACTTAAATCAAAATCAGCTTTGTACAAAGGAGTTTTTATATCTGTAATACCTATTAAAGTATCATATAATCTATCATTTGAGAAATATCTGTTTTTATTTTCCAAAATATTTTCATATTTTTCAAAATATTTATCTTTATAATCTTGTGAAAACCACATAATAAGAGGAATTTGTGTCATATTAAAAGTGAATTTTCCAGGGTCATGAGCATAGGCTTTAAAAACCTCTTCAGCATGATCTGGCATATAAACCAAGGCATTAACACCTTCTTGTTTTTTTATGCTTTCTATTAGTGAAGATACCACAAAATCATTGTATAAAACACTATTATCATAGCAATTTACAAAGTTTTTAATATCTTTTTTTGAAGCTATATTTTTCCCAAAAGTTTTTTCATCTAAATCATCGTTATAAACTTTATACTCTTTTGGAAATCTTTGGCAATAAGCAAGATGACTTCCCATTACATGAATAAAAATTGCTCTATTTTTTGAGCTTTTTGTCTCTAAAAATTTATCCAAATATTTTATAAGTTCGCCGTCATAGTTTTGTGTTCTAGTTGTTGTTCCTATTGAGTTATTTATACTTATTGTTTGGTCTGTATTTGAAGCAATTATTGATACAAGATTATCCCAAGCTCCCAATAAATTTTGGTTTGTTAGCCAAATTGTTTCAAAATCTGCTTTTTTCAATATATCAACAATAGAAGCTGAATCAAAATATTTTTTACTACTTCCAATATAAGCTTCAGTTAGAGCTAAAGATAGAGTACTCATAGTTAAAACATGATTTGAAAAAGCATTATCAAATTTTATAATTTCACTATTTTCATATAGTTTTTGTAAATTTGGAGTAGTTTGTCTAGGATAACCATATAATTGCATATGTCTTTTATTTAAAGACTCTCCAATTATAAATATATATGTCTCTCCTACTTCTTCTTTTGAAGCTTCAAAATTAGTATCAAAGTTTTTCTTATTTTGAATATCTTTAAATGTTTCAAGCTCTTTTATATAAGTATTGTAATGTTCTTGTATAAAATTAGGAAGCTTCATATTATCTATATATGAAATTGCAATTATTGAAGTGCTTACTATTAAAATAAAAAGTGTTGTAAAATCAAAACTCTTAACCTTGCTATTTCTATGCCACCAAGATATATAAAATAAAAATAGTAAAGAAAAAATAATAAATAAAATAGAACCAATAGGAACAAAACTAGTTATAAACTCCATACTTTCACTTGTATTTGATTGGAAAATTGAGTAAAGAGCTTCTTTTTCTAATGGAATATTAAATGCCAATTTGTAAGAGATAAACATCAAAGGGACAAAAGCTAAAACAAAAAATATTAAAGCTGTAAAAATAGCAATTATACTTGCAATTTTTATATTTTTTGAGAAGTTGAAAATTAGTGTTAAAAGTAGGGCTATTGCTATTAAAATTCCACTATTTGCCAAAAGTGATTTTATATCTATTTGATTAAAAGTAGTGTATTCAGCATAAATTGCTAGTAAAAATATTGTATAAATTCCTAAAGTTATAGCAGCTTGATTTTTTCTAAATGTTAAAAATAGAACCAAAAGCCATAAGAAAAGTGAAGAAATTAATAAAAAAATATCACTAATTGCTATTTTTTTTATATTTAACTTTGCCCAAGTTTGGTTGTCTGAATTTATTGAAGCTACAAGTTTTATTTTATCATTTGGTGTTAAATAATCTTTTATAATTAGTGTTTTTTCGCCAGTTTTAACAATATCTTTTTCTAAAAGCTTATCATTTTTAAAAATTTCAAATAGAATATCTCCATCAATATAATCTTCTTGAGCAAAAATTTCAAGTTTTACAAAAGAGCTTTTTAAAAAATTTATATTTAAAATTACAGACTCTTTTTCTCCTGCATGAATATTAAAAAGTTCATCTTTTGCTTGAGAAATATTTGAGTTTGTATTATTTTCATTTACTCCAGAAATCTCAAAATTTATATCATTTTTTTCAATAGTTTTAAAATTTGTAGGGTTTGTAACTAAAATAAAGGTAAAAAAAACAAAAAAACTCCAAAATCCAATCCATCTTTTTGAGTATTTTTTTCCTCTAGGAATATTCATATTAACTATCAAAAATTCTCCTAATTTAAAAGTTCAGGTCTATATTCAAAATGCATAGTATCGTAGAAATACCAGTTTCCACCCCAAATAAAGCCATATTTTTCAAAAATTTTTACAATCTCTTTTGGGATTTGATTTTTATAATTTGCAATTTTATCACTTTTTTTCTCCCAAAGCCAATAATTTGAATATTTTGTATTTAAATCTATAGATATTCCAAAACTGTGAGAACTAAGTCTATTTGTTTTGCTTATATTTCTATATTTATATGTTCCTGCTATATTTGTAATATATTTTTTGTACTCTTTTGGAAGAACATCCAGTTCTTTACTTATATTTGCTAGTTTTTTATCAATATTATTTATTTTTGTAACAAGAATAGTTTTATTTTCACTTTTTTCAAGCCATTTTATTTTTACTAAATTTTTTTCTATCTCTTTTTTGTTTTGCCCATACATTTTTTTAAAAAATTCTTCATTCCTAAATCTTCCTGCATCATCATTTTGTGTTGGAATAAAATTTATATCATCTTCAACTTTTACATATTTCATGCTCATTTGATCTTCTAAAGTAGCATTATTTAATTTATCTTCATACTTTTCATAATTTTGTTTTTTAGAGAATATTAGTTTTGAACCATCTTTAAAATAAATATAATTATCTTCATATTTTTCTAAAAAATCTGGATATGCAAGAATTAGCTTTTGAGCTAACTCTTGTGAAGAAAAAAGATTTGAAATAAAAACTGATATAGATATTAAAAGAACAAAAAACCTATTTATTATAGGCATTTGTTATAAACTTTTTTAATATTTTCAATTTTTGATGACATATTAAGTAGAAGCATATCTGCTAGAACTATTGCCATCATAGATTCAGCAACCACACTTCCTCTTACAGCCACACAAGGATCGTGTCTTCCTTTTAGCTTACAAGCTACTTCATTTCTATAAATATCTATTGTATCTTGCTCTATAAATATTGATGGAGTTGCTTTAAAATGCACTTTTACATTTATATCATCTCCATTTGAAATTCCACCTAAAATCCCACCGCTATGGTTTGTTTTAAATCCAGTTTTTCTTATTTGGTCGTTGTTGTCATAGCCTTTTACTTTAGAAGCTAATATTCCATCCCCAATTTCAACAGCTTTTACAGCATTTATTCCCATCATAGCATTTGCAATTTGAGAATCTAATTTATAGTAAATTGGTTCACCCAAACCAATTGGACAATTCTTTACATTTATAAGTGCCGTTCCACCAACACTATTGTGAGAGTTTTTTGCATCTAAAATCGCTTGTTTTTGAGCTTCTTCTACACTCTTATCTAGTGCATATATTGGGCTATTTGCTACTTGCAAGAAGTCAAATTTTTCTGATTCAATTCCATCTATTGCACAAATTCCACTTTGCACTTTTATATCAAGCTCATTTAAAAGTAGTTTTGCAATAGCTCCAGTAGCTACTCTTGCACTTGTTTCTCTAGCACTACTTCTTCCACCACCTCTATAATCTCTTATTCCATATTTGTTAAAATATGTAAAATCAGCATGACCTGGACGAAATAGATCTTTTATATTTGAATAATCGCTTGATTTTTGATTTTCATTATAAATAATCATAGCAATACTTGTGCCTGTGCTAAGTCCTTCAAAAACTCCACTTAATATTTCAACTACATCACCTTCATTTCTTTTTGTAGCAAACTCGTTCTGACCAGGTTTTCTTCTATTCATCTCTTTTTGAATAAAATCTAAATCAATTTTTAATCCAGCTGGAACTCCATCAACTATACATCCAAGTGCTACTCCGTGTGATTCTCCAAAAGTAGAAAACCTAAATCTATGTCCAAAACTATTCAATTTTCTTCCTCTCTTAGTTTTTCAATAGCAATTTTTGCAACTGCTTGTTGAGCTAATTTTTTACTTTTTCCACTAGCTTTTCCGTAAGTTTTTCCATCTATTTTGATAGATACTTCAAACTCTTTTTTATGATCAGGTCCATAAGAGCCTTCAATTATATACTCAGGAATAGAGGCAAATTTTGCTTGAGTTATCTCTTGAAGTGCTGTTTTATAATCGCTAAAAAGTACATCAAGGTTTATTTTGTCATAAGACTCTTCAAGAAGTTTTAGAATAATTGGTTTTAGAGTTTCTAAACCACTTTCTAAATAAATTGCTCCCATAATCGCTTCAAAAGCATCTGATAAAATAGAAGATTTTGTTCTTCCTTTGTTTCTTTCTTCAGCATTTGATATAAAAATGTAGTTACCAAGATTTATTTCGTTTGCTAACTTTGTAAAACCTGTTTCATTAACCAAACTAGCCCTTATTTTACTAAGTTCTCCTTCATTTGAAGTTGGAAATTTTTTATATAAATACTCTCCAACAATTAGGTTTAAAACAGCATCTCCTAGAAACTCTAATCTTTCGTTATTGTACGGTTTCTTGAAACTTTTGTGTGTAAGTGCTTCGATTATCAGATTTTTATTTTTAAACTGATAATCCAAACACTTTTCAAGTTTTGAATAATCACTCAATCTTTATCCTTTGTTATTTTTTTTGGATTATAACACAAAATATATTTTATCTTATTGTAAAGAGTTATTAGAAAGTTCAAAACCTTTTGTTATGTGGTGTTTTACTTCAAGACTAAGAGCCGTATTACAGCTAGGACATCTTGATTCGTAAAATGGATGAGAGTGTTTACAAGAGTTACAAATAAACTCAAAACTTAAATTTGTTTTTATCTCTTTTTTGTGATTATTTATTAAAATTAAAATATTTAAATCAAAATCTTCACTTGAATCTACTGAATTTATATAGTTTTTTGCACTATAAAGCTCGTTTAAAAATTTATTATTTTTAATTTTATCAAAATCTATATCATCTTTTCTTTGATACCACAAAATATCAATTAATTTTTTGCAATCAAAACTATCAATATTTTTAAATAAAAAATCTTTATCAAATTGAATTAAAAAACTTGCAAAAACTCTTTCGATAATTTTATTTTCTTTATAAATTTCATATAATAAATCTCTTTTTTTCTCATTTAATAGTAAAGAATCATTTATTATTAATAAAGATTCAAAATATATTTTGTCTATTTTAATATCTGCATTTAATTCATTTAGAGCTTCAGTTATCTCTTTTGCTTTTTTATAATCTTTTAGCTTTTCACAAACGAGCATTAAGCTTTTTAAAACATTTTTGTTTCTTGGGGAGAATTTTAATACTTTTAAAAAAACCTCTTTTGACCTTTGTAAAAAACCGCCTTTTAAATAAGTATTTCCTAAAAGCTCAAGAAGTTCCTCTTTTTTTGTTCTATCTTGTACAACTTCAAGTAAAGATAAATAGACATTTATGGCTTTATTGTAATCTCCTTTATGCAAAAAACTACTTGCCAAAAGTAAAATAGAGTCAAAAGGAAGATTGTAAGTTTTATATAAGTTTACATAATCAGTCTCTTTTAATTTTCCTAGTTCAAACCTTTTTGATAACTTTCTATAATCTTTTCTCGCACTTTTTTCTTTATACAAACTGTATGAATAAGTAAGAGATGAAATAAAAAATATAAGAAAAGCTACTAAAATAAGCCCTAAAAGAGGGTCTCTATATTCTAAAACCAAATTATCCAAGAAAAACCTTTTTTATTTTGTTTTGGGCAGTATGCTAACATAAAAGTTCATATAAAATAATAAAATAGTATAATCAAACTATGATAAAAAAAGAGTCAATTGAAAATTTAAAAAACTATTTAGATGTTGTAGATGTGATTTCACAGTTTTTGGATTTAAAAAAAGCTGGTGCGAACTACAAAGCTTGTTGCCCATTTCATGGTGAAGATACACCTTCATTTGTTGTAAGTCCAACAAAACAAATTTATCACTGTTTTGGTTGTGGAGTTGGTGGAGATAGTATTAAGTTTTTGATGGAGTACGAAAAACTTACATATCCTGAAAGTATTGAAAAACTTGCAAGTATGTATAATTTTACTTTGGATTATGAAGCTTCTAATCAAAAACTAAGAGATACAAAAGTTTTAGAAGATGTGAAAAAATTTTACCAAAATTCATTTTTTGCAAATACCTCAATGATTGATTATATAAAAAATAGAGGAATTTCAGATTTTTCAATTGAAAAGTTTGAAATAGGATATGCAAGTAGCTCAAATGATACAATTAATTTTATAAAGTCAAATCATTATAATATTAATGATGCCATAGAATTTGGAGTAATAGATAAAGGTGAAAATGGGCTTTATTCAAGATTTATAGAGAGAATAATTTTTCCTATATACTCAATTACAGGGAAGCTTGTAGGTTTTGGTGGAAGAACAACAACAAATCATAGTGCAAAATATGTAAACTCTCCGCAAACACCAATTTTTAATAAATCAAAGCTTTTATATGGTTATCACTTAGCAAAAGAGAAAATTTATAAATCTAAAGAAATAATTGTTTGTGAAGGTTATTTAGATGTAATAATGCTTCATCAAGCAAGATTTAATAATGCTGTTGCAACTTTAGGAACAGCTTTAACAAAAGAGCATTTGCCACTTTTAAGAAGAGGGGAGCCAAAAGTTATTTTAGCTTATGATGGAGATAATGCTGGACAAAATGCTGCTTTTAAGGCTGCGGTAATGCTTAGCCAAAGTGAATTTGATGGTGGAGTTGTTATTTTTAAAAATGGACTAGATCCTGCTGATATGGTAAAAGAAAAAAGAGTTGAAGAGTTAAATAATATGTTTTTAGAACCTTTAGCATTTATTCCTTTTGCTATTGATTATATTGTTTCAAAATATGATATAAATGAGCCTATTTTGAAACAAAAAGCTTTAAATGAAGCGAATGATTATTTACAAACTTTATCTTTATTAAATCAAGATGAATACAAAAAATATATAGCTCAAAAACTTAATATTAGAGAGAGTTTGGTAAAAATACAAAACAATAAGCAAAGAGTTATTGAAAATAATAAAATTAAAATTGATATAGCAGAATTATGTATTATAAAATCCATTTTGGAAAATCCAAAAAGACTAGATAGAGTTTTAGATATTGTTGATGCTTCTATGTTTGAGTATCATAAAGATGAATTTATGTTGCTTTTAGATGATATAAATGACAATAGGCTAAATAAAATAATTTTGAATGAAAAGCTTGAAAATTATGATGATGAAAGATTAGATAAAGAGCTACTCATTCTTTTGTATAAGTTTTATTCAAATAAATTAATCTCTTTGACTTATGATAAAGAGCTAGACTTTAATCAAAAAATTATGAAAATTAAAATTATAAAAGATAATATAAAACAGTTAAAAAATGGGAAATTAGTAAGTTATAATTTATGATATAAATACGATAAAAACTCTTATATTGCATTAAATTTAAGATTAAAATAAATCTACAGTAATTTTCTTTAAATCAATTTTCTGAAGTGCTTTTGTTAATTCAACAATTTCAGAGTTTTTCATTCTAATACAACCAGCACTTACATTTTTACCTAAAGTATTTTCATTTAATGTTCCATGAATTCTATATGAAGTATCCCCATTTACACTATGAGTAAGATTTAGTTTTGCTGCTCCCATATAGTTATATTTATGATTTGGTGGAACAACATTTGGAAGATTTATGCCTTTTTTAGCAAAGCTTTTTTTTATTGATGGTGTTGGATACCAATAAGGGCTTAAAGATATTGCTGAAATATTTCCTACTCCTTGAGGTTTTTTTACTCCAGGTCTTGCTGTTGCTACAATATAAGTTCTAATTAGCGTTTCAATACCACTATCTTGTACACCTTTTAGTTCCATAATATTTGTTTTTGAATTCACTTTTACTAATATTTTATCAAACTCATTTAAATTTACATTGCTAACAAAAGCTTTCGGTAAATTTTCTTCAAATTTATTTGTAGAAGTTTCTTTATGTTCTGTAGTTTTCAAATCTAAATTGGAATTCTCATTAGATTGTACAACATCTTCTATTATTTTTTCATCTGTAGGAATATTGTTTATTTGTGCATCATCTATAATTTCTTCAACTACATTTTGTTGCTCTACTTTTGGATTTTCAATTTCTTGATATGATTTAGCAGGTTCATCTATTTTAAGTACTTCTTCTATTTTATTTTTTTCATCTAATTCTTCTACAGTTGATTGAATTGTTAAATTATTTGAATTTAGTTTTTTTATATAAGGTTTTTGTTTTTTTACAAATTGCGATAAGTTTTTAAAGTCTATATTTGCAACTTTTTTATCCTCATATAAATTTAAATATGTATAAAATCTACTGTCACTCTCTTTAATAATAAATACATTTCCTTGCATACTCTTTTGAATTCCAATTTTGCAATACTCTGCATTTTTTAAACTTTGTGTAGTACAAACTGAAATTGTATATTTTTGCTCAGATGCATATACATAACTTACAAGTAGTGAAAATAATAATAATTTCTTCAAAAAGAGGCTCCCCTAGAAAAATAGCACATATTTTACTAAATTTAAATAAAAATAAGGTAATTTAGATACAATTATTATCAAATATTTACAAGGAAATATTATGAAACTAATTTTTATGATCTCTGTTTTTATATTATCTTTGCACTCTGCTAGTTTTAATTGTAAAAAGGCAAATACATTTATTGAGCATACAATTTGTAATGATGCAGAATTATCAAAACTTGATGATATATTAGCAACAACTTACAAAGAGACTATGTCTAGAGTTTCAAACAAAGAAAATCTAAAAAATTTACAATTTGCATGGCTAAAAAATGATAGAGAAGCATGCAAAAATATGCAATGTTTAAAAGAGCAATATTCAAAAAGAATTGAGTTTTTAAATAGCTATTATGATAAACAAACTTTTAATAATCCATTTGCTGGAAATTACAGTAAAAATGATTCCACTATAAGAATTAACAATAATAATTATTTTGAAATAGTTAGTATAAACTCTATAAATGGTAATTCATGCTATATTGATGGGATATTCTTACTGAAAAATAATATGCTTTTTTGGAAAGATAAAGAGAATGATTGTTCAATTAATATAATAAAAGTCAATAACAACACAATCTTTTTGGAAATAGATTCCGAATGTAGTTCATATTATTGTGGTGTAAGAGCAGGTTTTGATAGGGGCGAATTTAAAAGAAGATAAACTAAAAAAGCTTAATTTAATCTTTAAGCCTTTTTAGCGCATTTGAAACTATCTCTTTAAACTCTTTTGTTTGTACAAATTTCTCATCCTCTTTATTTACAATAACTCCAGCTTCAAATAGTATTGCAGGGGAATGAGCATTTTTTAGGACCTTCAAATCATCAAAATAGTAAATTCCTAATTTTTCATCAAACAAATCTCTATTTTCACCTTTTATATTCTCATTATGGTGTAAAGATGGAGTTAATCCAGCTTTAACAAGTTCCTGTGCAAAAATTTGTGCATATTTAATAGATTTTTCAAACTCAATATTTTCTCTGGATATAAATATAGAAAATCCTTTTGCATGGTCAGTTTGATGGCAAGATTTTTCATTGTATTTTATAAATTGTTCCTGAACTGAGTCGTGATGAATAGAGAAAAATAAATCTTTATTTTTACTAGATTCATATCTTTGTTCAAAACTTATTTCTTGATTTTTAAACTCTGAACTTAAAGTTATACTTAAACCATTTTCATCTTTTAATAAATCAACTATTGAATAAGTCAAGTTTTTATTATACTCATACTCTTTTATACAAGTTGAACTTGTAGTACCATTTTTCTTTGGCGTATGCCCAATATCTAATACTAAATTAAATCCAAAAAGATTATTTATTAGAAGTAGTGGCAAAATATATTTTGATTTTATCTTCAATTATTCTGCTTCCGATAGTGGATTTTTCAACTCTTTTTTGTAATATTCAAACCATGATTTTAAAAACAGGGCTCTTTCTTTTATAACTGGATACATAAAATCATTATAATCACCAGCTCTCATAAGAGAGTACATTGTACCTTCCATGCCATTATAAATAGCATCAAGCATTTTAGCATTAAAATCTAATGTGGCATCTCTTGATTCAAGCCATTTTAATTGAGATTTCTTTAACTCCTTTTTCTGATTTTCATTTAGTATATTGTAGAGTTTTTTATAATAGATATTAAGTTCCCTATCCCATAATTCATATGCCACGAAACAAGGTATAGAACCTGCTCCACCATATCCATTATCTAAACATGTTTGAGTATAGTCTTTGTAATATTTCTCAAATTGCTCAACACTTCTAAAATCACTTAATTTTTTTAGCTCACTAACTTCTTTTTGCTCAAATGCAAAAGAGCTAACACTTAGTGCAAGGGTTCCAAAAATTGTCATTGCAGTTTTTTTAATATTCATAGTAATATCCCCTTGTGTAATAAATTTGTTTTTTTATTTTATTTTGCTATAACTTAGACTATGTTTAAAATGCCTTTATGTATATATTTTAAATAAATTTTCGTATATTTGATTTTGATATACATGCAATTAAAGAAAGTTTAATAAAAACTTAGATATTATTCCCGTTCGAAAAATGCAAATTAGTATAAAAACCAAGCCTAGTTATGCTTATAAACAAGAAGAGGATATGAAGATGTACGCAATTATCAAATGTGGTGGGAAACAATATAAAGTATCAGAAGGTGATATTATAGATATTGATTACACTGGTAAGGCTGCTAAAGAGACTTTAGAGATTACTGATGTTCTTGCAGTTAATAATGGAGAATTAAAAACTGGAACTGCTGTATCAAGTGCAAAAGTTGAAGCAGTTGTAGTTTTAGATGGAACAGGTGTAAATAGAGATAGAAAAGTTGTTATTTACAAAAAAAGAAGAAGAAAAGATTCTAAATTAAAAAGAGGTTTCAGAAAAAGCTTCACAAAAATTAGAATTACAAAAATTGCTGCTTAAGCATTAGAAAAATTTAAGGAGAAATAAAATGGCTCACAAAAAAGGTCAGGGTAGTACTCAGAATAATAGAGATTCAGCTGGTAGAAGATTAGGTGTTAAAAAATATGGTGGTGAAGTTGTAAGTGCTGGAAACATCATTATTAGACAAAGAGGAACAAGAGTTCACTTAGGAAATAATGTTGGTATGGGAAAAGATCATACAATCTACTCTTTAATTGACGGTGTTGTTAAATTTGAAATTAAAGATAAAAAAAGAAAAAAAGTTTCTGTTTACGCAGCATCGTAAATTAGAGATTTAGTTTTTTTATAAAGGGTGTATGCTTTGCCATACACCCTTTTTTTATTTGTAAAGGAAAACTATGTTTATAGATAGTGCAAGATTTAGTGTAAGTAGTGGAAAAGGTGGGCAAGGTTGTGCATCTTTTAGAAGAGAAAAATTTGTTGTTCAAGGTGGTCCTGATGGTGGAGATGGAGGAAAAGGTGGAGATGTTTACTTTTTGGTAGATAGCAATACTGATACTCTATCTTTTTATAAAGGAAAAAGAGTTTTCAAGGCCGACAAAGGACAACCAGGTATGGGAAGACAAAAAACAGGAAAAAGTGGTGAACATCTTGTTTTAATTGTACCTCCTGGAACTCAAATAATAGATGATGAAACGAATGAAGTTTTATATGATTTGTTAGAAGATGGAGAGAAATTTTTATTTATTGAAGGTGGAAAAGGTGGACTTGGAAATGTTCATTTTAAAAACTCAAGAAATCAAAGACCTACATATTTTCAACCAGGACTTCCAGGTATTACAAAAAATATAAGATTAGAACTTAAGCTTATTGCTGATGTTGGTCTTGTTGGTTATCCAAATGTTGGGAAATCAACTCTTATTTCTGTAACATCAAATGCAAGTCCAGAAATAGCAAACTATGAGTTTACAACACTTACTCCAAAATTAGGAGTTGTAAATGTTGGAGATTATAACTCTTTTGTGATGGCTGATATTCCAGGAATTATAGATGGTGCAAGTGATGGAAGAGGGCTTGGATTAGAGTTTTTGAAACATATTGAAAGAACAAAAACACTACTTTTTACTATTGATGTTGCAAATTATAGAACTATGATTGACCAATACAATGTTTTAAAAGAGGAGCTAGAGAAGTTTTCAAAAGAGCTTTCTCAAAGGGATTTTGCAATAGTTTTAACAAAAATAGATGCATATTATAATGAGGATTTAGAAGCTGATATAAATGAGTTTTTAAAAGCTCTAAATCTTGAAGTTTCAAAAACAAATGAGTATAAATTTGATGATAACTTGCCATATTTTGTTCAAGATTTAATATTTAATAAAAAAGATAGCACAAAACCATATTTTGTTTTGCCAATATCTTCATTAAATAAGACAAATATTGCACCGTTAAAATTTGCACTTTATACAATGTTAGGAAAATAAAAGGTTAGTAGTACAATGAAAAGATTAGTTATAAAAGTAGGAACTGCTGTTTTAACTCAAGGCGAAGAGTTGGCTTATGAAAGGATGAAAAATCTAGTAAAACTAATATCAATACTAAAAAAAGAGAAAAATATTGATGTTATTTTAGTAAGTTCTGGTGCTGTTGGAGCTGGATATACATCTTTAAAATTAGATAAGAAAATTTTAGCAAATAAGCAAACTTTAGCAGCTATTGGACAACCAAAACTTATGAAGACTTATCAAGAGATGTTTGAAGAATACGATATAACAGTCGCTCAAATGCTTTTTATTGCAGATGATTTTGATTCAAGAAAAAGATCAAAAAATGCAAAAAATGTTATGGAAATTTTGCTAGAAAACAAAGTTTTACCAATAATAAATGAAAACGATGTTATTGCAACTGAAGAGTTAATAGGCGATAATGACCAATTAGCAGCATATATAACACACTATTTTAAAGCTGATATGCTAACTATTTTAACTGATATTGATGGATATTATAATAAAAATCCAAGAGAATTTAGTGATGCAAAACTTCAAAAAATTGTAAGTGAAATAAGCGAAGAAGAGTTAAATAAAAAACCTAGTGCAAATTCACAATTTGCAACAGGAGGAATAGTTACAAAACTAAAAGCAGCTGATTTTTTAATGCAAAAAAATATCCCAATGTACTTAAGTAGTGGTTTTGATTTGACAAATGCTTATGAATTTTTAGTAAATGAAAACCATAATAGCGGAACAATTTTTAAGAAATAAGGAGATAAATTGAAAAAAGTTTTATTTATGGGGACTCCATCTTATGCGACAGAAATTTTAAAAGAGATTTTAAAAAATCCAAATTATGAAGTTGTGGGACTTTTTACACAAGAAGATAAACCTTTTGGAAGAAAACAGATTTTAACTCCTCCTCATATAAAACAATATTGTTTAGAAAATAATCTTGATTTTCCAATCTTACAACCAAAAAAACTAAAAGATAACTTAGCAGCATATATCGCAATAAATGAGCTAAACCCTGATTTTATAGTTGTTGCTGCTTATGGTCAAATTTTGCCAAAAGAGATATTAAAATTAGCTCCTTGTATAAATCTTCATGCTTCAATATTACCAAACTATAGAGGAGCTAGTCCTATTCAAGAGGGGCTTTTAAATGATGATAAGTATTTAGGGGTTACTTCTATGCTTATGGGTGAAGGGCTTGATTGTGGAGATATGTTGGGTTTTTCATATTTAAAAAATGAGAAAAATATGCTTGTAAGTGAAGCATTTCTAAAGTTATCAAACCTTGCAGCAGAATTAACTATTATTACACTAGATAATTTTGATAGATTAAATCCAAAGAAACAAGATGAACATAGTGCAACTTTTTGTAAAAAGATAAAAAAAGAGTTTGGAGAAGTTGATTTTACAGATGCAAAAGAACTTTTTTTGAAATACAAAGCTTATGCTTTTTGGCCACAAATATTTTTAAAAAATGGTTTAAAACTAAAAGATATAGAACTTTTAGAAGAAAGTAGCCAAAATATTGAGGGAGAAATTTTGGATATTAAAGATGATTTCATTGTTATTGGTTGCAAAAAAGGAAGTATAAAAGTTGCAATTTTACAAGCACCATCAAAAAAAGAGATAAGTTCAATTGAATATTTAAGAGGACAAAGATTAAACCTAAAAGATATTTTAGCTTAAAACATAAAAGTTTTAAGCTAAATAGTTTACAAAAAGTGTAATTGTAAATAAACTTGCAATAACCCCTAAAACAAGCGAATTTATCGCAATTTTCTCATCTAATCCACCTTTTATTGCTAGAACTGCAGCCATTGTCATAGGTGGCATAGCCACTTCAATAATTGTTACTTTTACCCATGTTTGATCAATCCCGTAAAAATATTTAAAAGCAAATAACACAACTATTGGAACGACTAACATTTTTAGAATAACTGCAATACTTACAATGTGAAGCCTTGAAAAAATATGCTTTAACTCTAATTTCATACCAATAGCAATCATTGCGATTGGAACAAGTGTTAATCCTAAATTTTGACTTGTTAATATTAAGAATTTTGGAACTTCAAAATTTTTTAAAACTAAAGTAAGAAAAAACATAATCATTGGAGGAAATAAAAATATAGACTTTCCAATTCCCATAATACTATTTTTTTTACCACTTCCCCAAGTAATAATAAACATACCAATAGAAACCAAAAGTAAAAATGAACCAAAAATATCATAAATAAGTCCATAAACAATAAAATCTTGACCATAAAAAGCATCTATATATGAAAAGCCTATAAAAGAGGTATTTCCAAATGTTGCCATAATCATAAAGGTTGCTAAATATAACCTATTTAATCGTAAAATTTTCCCAATAATATAAGATAAAAATAGATTAAATAAAATTATTCCAATAAACATAAAAATTAAACCAACAACTCTTGAATCTAAAGTTAATGGATAGATTTTTGAAAATACTATTGCTGGAAGCGAAAAATAGATTATAAAATCAACTAACTGTTTTGAATTATCTTGAAAAACTATTTTGAATAAATATCCAAAAAGTAGATATATAGCAATTGGTAAAACTGGGTCAAGCACAAAAACTCCTTAGTAAATAAAGCTTAGATTATAATTTATATAATCTAAGCTTTTGCTGTAAAATGGAAACTAAAATTTAAGGATAATTTATTTAGGGTCTTAAATCCAGATTTATATATATTATTGTAATATACTACATAAATTTTAAGGATTATAAGTATGTATATTAGAAGATTAATCATAAATGATATAAAAGAGTATCAAAAGTTTTTCCCAGTTTTACTTATAAGTGGTGCTAGACAAGTTGGAAAATCAACACTGGCACTACACTTAAATATTGAAAACTATATAACACTAGATGATATAAATATCTATGAAATGGCAAAAAATAATCCAAAAGGCTTTATAGAGTCTTTAGCAAAGCCCGTTATTGTAGATGAGATTCAAAGACTTCCACAAATATTAATCTCAATTAAAGAGTGTGTAGATAAAAATAGAAAAAATGGAGATTTTATACTTACAGGTTCTGCTAGTCTTCAAGGATTTAAAGATATTTCAGACTCACTTGCAGGTAGAATTGGAATAGTTGAACTCTATCCATTTTGCTTAAAAGAGAAAAATTCAAATAGTGAAAACATTTTGGATATTTTTTTAAACAATTTAAGTAAATATCTTTTAAAAAAATATGAAGAAATTAGTATTGAAAAAGATATTATAGCTGGTGGCTATCCTGAAATTAGTAAAATAAATAGTCAAAAAGGAAAATATCTTTGGTTTAGTTCATATATTAGAACCTATATAGAATCAGATGCAAAAGAACTAGCAAATATTAGAAATATGGATAAATTTATAAATATGTATAGACTTTGTATGTTTAGAAGTGGAACTATTTTTAATAAAAATGATATTCAAACACAAATAGGGCTTGATGGAAGAACATTTGATAGTTATTTCAATGTTTTAGAACACACTTATCAAATACAAAAGCTTCAACCATATTTTAATAATCAACTAAAAAGATTGGTAAAAACACCTAAGATTTTCTCTATTGATACAGGAGTGCTTTGTCATTTGCTTCAAATTTCAAATGAAGATGAGTTTGACAAATCACCACTAAAAGGCGAAATATTAGAAACCTTTATTTTTGGTGAACTTCTAAAAGCAAACTCTTATGCAAAAAATAGAGTAAATATTTACTATTATAGAACAACAGATAAAAAAGAGATAGATTTTATTTTGGAGTATTCAAGTAAGATTATAGCTCTTGAAATTAAAGCTTCAAAAACAGTAAAAAAAGATGATTTTAAACATATTTATAATCTAAAATCTGAACTAAATAAAGAGTTTGATAAAGGAATAGTGCTTTATATGGGAGATACCTTTTTACAAATAGATGTTGATATGTTTGCAGTGCCTATTGGGTTTTTGAAGTAATTTATATTTTTTTCTCATTGTTTGTCAAACGAAGTGCTAAGTTCTATCAATCATATTGAAAATTAAATATAAAACAGCTAGGGTTTAATACAACTATCTAAAAAAATTATATATAATCCCAAAATGGAAATTATAAGATTAAATGAAGTTGATTCGACTCAAACTTACCTAAAAAACTATATTTTAAAGTTTGGTTATAAAAGCCCTTTGTGCATAGTGACAGATTTTCAAACAGCTGGAATAGGTAGCCGTGGGAACTCGTGGATGGGAAAAAAAGGAAATCTTTTTTTCTCTTTTGTTTTAAATAAAAATTTACTTCCAAAAGATTTGCCGCTTCAAAGTGCTAGTATATATTTCACATATATTTTAAAATTAATTTTAAAAAAACAAGGTTCAAAAGTTTGGATAAAATGGCCTAATGATTTTTATATAGAAGATAGAAAAATAGGAGGGACAATAACAACTTTAAGTAAAGATTTATTATATTGTGGAATAGGTATTAATATGCTTGAAGTATCCGATGATTATGGGGTTTTGGACATAGAAATTTCTCAAGATTTACTTTTGAAAAATTATTTTTATGAAATAGAAAAAGTTCTTTCGTGGAAGCAGATTTTTAGTCTATTTAAGATAGAATTTCAAAATAGTAAAAAGTATAAAACGACAATTGATGGTGAAAAAATACCATTAAATCAAGCAGTTTTAAATGAAGATGGTTCAATACATATAGAAAATAAAAAGGTATTTAGTTTAAGATGACAGAGATAATTTCAATCGCAAATCAAAAAGGTGGTGTAGGTAAAACTACAACTGCTGTTAATTTAAGTGCCGCTTTGGCTTTAGAAGGTAAAAAAGTATTATTAATAGATGCAGACCCTCAAGCAAATGCAACAACATCTTTGGGTTTTCATAGGGATACTTATGAGTACAATATTTATCATGTAATGCTAGGAACAAAAGAGCTAAGCGAAATTATTTTAGATTCTGAAATTGAAAACCTAAAAGTTGCACCTTCAAATATAGGATTAGTTGGAATTGAAAAAGAGTTCTATAAAAATACAAAAGAGAGAGAGCTTGTATTAAAAAGGAAAATTGATACAGTAAAATCTGATTATGACTATATTATTATTGATAGCCCACCAGCTTTAGGACCAATTACAATTAATACACTAAGTGCTTCAACATCTGTTTTAATACCAATTCAATGTGAATTCTTTGCACTTGAAGGATTGGCACAGTTATTAAATACTATCAAATTAGTAAAACAAACGATAAATCAATCTCTGCAAATAAGAGGTTTTTTACCAACTATGTATAGTTCTCAAAATAACTTATCAAAACAAGTTTTTGCAGATCTTGCACAACATTTTGAGAGTAAATTATTTAAAATAGATGATGAATCTTATGTTGTTATTCCAAGAAATGTTAAATTAGCAGAAAGTCCTAGTTTTGGTAAACCAATTATGCTTTATGATACAAACTCTATTGGAACTAAAGCATATACTAATTTAGCAAGAGCAATTGCTGGATAATTTATTTAAGGAAAAAATATGGCATTAGGAAGAGGATTAGGAGAACTTTTAGGTGAAGTTGAAATTGCTTATGAAAATTCAACTTCAGGAATAAATCAAGGTATAAAAAAAATTGATGTCTCTTTAATAAAACCAAATCCAAATCAGCCAAGAAAAATTTTTGACGAAGAGAAACTTCAAGAATTAAGCGAATCAATAAAAGAACATGGACTTTTACAACCAATTGTTGTTATTGAAAATAGCGATGGTACATACACATTAATTGCAGGTGAGAGAAGATTAAGAGCTCATAAATTAGCAAATATTGAGCAAATAAAAGCAATTATTGTAAATGAAGATGAGTTAAAGTTAAGAGAACTAGCTTTAATTGAAAATATCCAAAGAGATGATTTAAATATTATAGAACTTGCATTTTGCTATGCACAACTTTTAAATGAACATAATATTACTCACGAAGAGTTATCAAAAAAAGTTTTTAAAAGTAGAACTTCTATTACAAACACATTAAGATTGTTACAGTTAAGCCCATATGTTCAACAAAATCTAGCAAGTGATAAAATAAGTGCAGGTCATGCAAAAATTATGTTAGGTTTAGATGCAGATGAGCAAAAAATGGTTTGCGATACAATTATAGGTCAGAAACTTTCTGTTAGAGAAACTGAAAAGTTAATTAAAGATTTAAAAGAAAAAGATATAAAAAAAGATAAAAAAATTAAAAACTTTACAAAATATGATTTTAATTCATTAAATAATTTAATGTCAAAATTAAAAGATGACAAACTAAAAGTAAAAGTAGAGAAGAACTACTTTAAAATTGAGTTTAATTCTCAAGAAGATATAGAAAAAATTTCTAGCTACTTTAATATACAATAAATAAAAAAATCTAAAAAATAAGAGCAAATTATTCCTCTTTAATTAAAAATTATAGTTAATTTTGATAAAATGTAGAGTTTTAGTTAAACTAAACTGTAAAAATATGGAGGAATGAATGTTAGACATAAGTCCTGTACTATTGCTTAGCTCTGGTATCATCTTTCTTTTAGTTGTTGCTAGACTAAACAGTTGTCTATTCAAGCCTATATTAAAGCATATGGATGAAAGAAGTGCATCTATCAAAAAAGATATGGAAGATGCAAAATCAAATAGTTCAGATGTTGATGGGCTTTTGGCTGAAGCAAATGATATTATTGCTAAAGCTAAAAAAGAGGCTGCTGTTATTCGAGAACAAGCCTACAAAGAAGCGAAAGATAGTGCTGATGTTAAACTTGCAAGTGCTAAATTAAATTTAGAAGCAAAATCTGCTGAATTTGCTAAAAACTTACAAGATGAAACAAAAGCATTAAAAGACACTTTATTATCATCAATGCCTCAATTTAATGAGAGCTTAAAAAATAAGCTTAGCTCAATTTAAGGGGAATGGTAAATATGAAAAGAGTTTTATTACTTGGGTTGGCTTTAGCCCCTGTTGCAATGTTTGCGAGCGAAGGTGCGGTTGAAACAGATATTGTTCAAAGAACCGTTAACTTTATAATATTTGCCGCGATTTTATGGTATTTACTTGCTGATAAAATTAAAGCATTTTTTGCTGGTAGAACTTTAGGTATTCAAGCTGAGCTTGATAAAGTTCAAGATACTTTAAAAGCTTCTCAAGATAAAGTTGCTGATGCACAAAAAAAACTTGTAGATGCAAAAAAATTAGCTAATGAGATTATAGATGGAGCGAAAGCGGATGTAGATTCTATTAAACAAAAAGTTTCTGCTGCAATAGATTCTGATATTGCAAACTTAAACAAAAATTTAGAAGAATCACAAAAAGTTGAAATTTCAAAAGTTAAAAAACAAGTTGTTGGTGAAGTTCTTAGTACGCTATTAAGTTCTGAAAATATTAAGCTTTCTCAAAATGAGTTAGTAAATATTATTCTTAAAAAGGTAGCATAATGAAAGATTTAGTAGCAAAACGATATGTAAAAGCTTTGATTGCTGGTAGAAGTAAAGATGAAATTACTCTTATTAGTAATAATTTAAACCAAATAGCATCAGCATTTTCTAGTGAAAAATTCAACTCTATTATTACATCTGCTGAAGTAAATAATAGTAAAAAAGTTGAATTAATTATTTCATTAGCAAATAATGTTGATAATACATTGAAAAACTTTATTAATCTTCTTGGTGAAAAAAGAAGATTTGAATTATTACCATTTGTAGCAAAAGATTTAAATACTCAAATTGCAAAAATGAATAATAGTTATGTTGGAATTGTATATACAAATGAGGTACTTTCTTCTGATTTTGTATCTTCAATTGAGCAACAATTTAGTAAAAAATTTGATGTTAAATTGTCATTATCACAAAATGTTGGCGATTATGATGGTATTAAAGTAGATATAGATGGACTAGGTGTTGAAATATCTTTTTCTAAAGATAGATTAAAATCTCAGTTAATCGAACATATTTTAAAAGCAGTTTAGAACTTATAAAGGAGAATATTGAATGGGTGCAAAAATTCAAGCAGATGAAATCAGTTCAATTATTAAAGAAAGAATTGATAACTTTGAATTAAATGTAGATGTAAATGAAACTGGTAAGATAGTATCTTATGCAGATGGTATCGCTCAAGTTTACGGTCTAAAAAATGTTATGGCAGGTGAACTTGTAGAGTTTGAAAATGGTGAAAAAGGTCTAGCTTCTAACTTAGAAGAGTCTTCTGTTGGTATCGTTGTTCTTGGAAAAGGAGATGGTCTTAGAGAAGGTACTTCTTGTAAGAGATTAGGAAAACTTCTTGAAGTACCAGTTGGTGAAGCATTAGTTGGAAGAGTTGTAAATGCTCTTGGTGAACCAATTGATGGTAAAGGTGCAATTAATGCAACAGAAAGAAGATATGTTGAGGAGAAAGCTCCTGGAATTATGTCAAGAAAATCTGTTCATGAACCACTACAAACTGGTATTAAAGCAATTGATGCACTAGTTCCAATTGGAAGAGGGCAAAGAGAGCTTATTATTGGAGATAGACAAACAGGTAAAACTACAGTTGCTATTGATACAATATTAAACCAAAAAGGTGAAAATGTTGTTTGTATCTATGTTGCAATTGGACAAAAATCATCTTCAGTAGCTTCAGTTGTAAGAACGCTTGAAGAAGCAGGTGCTATGGATTATACAATTGTTGTAAATGCAAGTGCTGCTGATTCTGCTACTTTACAATTCCTAGCACCATATGCAGGTGTTACAATTGGTGAATATTTTAGAGATAATGGTAAACATGCACTTATTATTTATGATGATTTATCAAAACATGCAGTTGCATATAGAGAGATGTCATTAATTTTAAGAAGACCTCCAGGAAGAGAAGCTTACCCAGGAGACGTATTCTACCTACACTCAAGATTACTAGAAAGAGCTGCTAAAATGAGTGATGAAAAAGGTGCTGGGTCTATGACTGCATTACCAATTATTGAAACTCAAGCAGGAGATGTTGCTGCATATATTCCAACAAACGTAATTTCTATTACAGATGGACAAATATTCCTAGAAACAAACCTATTTAACTCAGGTATTAGACCTGCAATTAATGTTGGTTTATCAGTTTCAAGGGTTGGAGGAGCTGCACAAATTAAAGCTACTAAACAAGTTGCTGGAACACTAAAACTTTCACTTGCTCAATATAGAGAGCTTGAGGCATTTGCACAATTTGCTTCAGATCTTGATGAGGCAACAAGAAGAGAGTTAGAACTTGGACAAAGAATGGTTGAAGTTTTAAAACAAGGTGTTAATAAACCTCTAGTTATTGAAAAACAAGTTGTAATTATTTATGCTGGTACTAAAGGGTACTTAAATGATATTGCAGTTAAAGATGTTGTAAGATTTGAAAATGAGTTACATGCATTTATTGAGCAAAAATATTCAAATATTTTAGATGCAATTAAATCAAGTCAAAAAATTGATGACAATACAGAAGCTTCACTAAAAGCTGCATTAGAAGAGTTTAAAACTGTATTTAATGCAAAATAAGGATTAGCAAATGGCTAACTTAAAAGAGATAAAATTAAAAATAGGTAGTGTTAAGAATACTCAGAAAACTACAAAAGCTATGAAGCTTGTATCTTCTGCAAAACTTACTCGTACAAGACAATTGTCTGAACAAGCAAGAAGTTATGCAATTAAGATAAATGAAGTTCTTTCTGATATTGCTGCTAGAGTTAGCAAAGTTCAAGATGAAGGAAATATTGGTAGAGCATTTATCCAAAATGATAAACCAAAAACAGTTGATATTGTTTTTGTAACTGCTGATAAAGGACTTTGCGGTGGTTTTAATATGTCAACAATCAAAACAGTTAGTAAGCTTATTGCTGAATATGAAGCAAAAGGTACTAAAGTAAGACTAAGAGCAGCTGGAAGAAAAGGTGTTGATTTCTTTACTTTCCAAGGTAAAAACTTGGAGCAAAAAGTAAGTGATTTAAGTTCTGCACCTGATTATGAAAGAGCTTCTAGTTTTATACATAGTGCTGTTGAAGATTTTAAAAATGAACTTACTGATAAAGTTATCGTTGTTTACAATGGTTTTTTAAATATGTTGTCACAAGAGATTAGAATAAGAGAACTTTTACCAGTTTCTTTGGAAAAAGTTGAGATTAGCGAATCTTCTTCAATGTTAAATATTGAGCCAGATGATGATGACGAAGTTTTAAGAGAGTTAACTGATAAATATATTGATTTTAATATGTACTATGCACTAATAGACTCACTAGCTGCTGAACACAGTGCTAGAATGCAGGCTATGGAAGCTGCTACAAAAAATGCAAAAGAGAAAGTTAATAGTTTAACAGTTGAATACAACAAAGCAAGACAAGCTGCAATTACAACAGAGCTGATAGAGATTATCAGTGGTGTTGAAGCATTAAAATAATTTAATAAGGAGAAGGCCTATATGAAAGGTAAAGTTATTCAGGTAATGGGTCCAGTAGTTGATGTTGAATTTGACGGATACTTACCAGAAATTAATGAAGCTATTGATGTTACTTTAGCTGATAAAACTAAAGATAGATTAGTATTAGAAGTTGCTGCTCACATCGGTGATGGAAGAGTTAGAACAATTGCTATGGATATGACGGATGGATTAATCAGAGGTCAAGAGTGTATCGCTACAGGTGGACCAATTAAAGTTCCAGTTGGAGAAGCAGTTTTAGGAAGAATTTTCAATGTTATTGGTGATCCAGTTGATGAAGGTGCTGCAATTCCAGCAGATACTGAAAGATGGTCAATTCACAGATCAGCTCCAACATTTGAAGAGCAATCAACAAAAACAGAAATGTTTGAAACAGGTATTAAAGTTGTAGATTTACTAGCTCCGTATTCAAAAGGAGGAAAAGTTGGTCTATTTGGTGGTGCTGGAGTTGGAAAAACGGTTATTATTATGGAATTAATCCATAACGTTGCATTCAAACACTCTGGATATTCAGTATTTGCAGGAGTAGGTGAGAGAACAAGAGAAGGAAATGACCTTTATCATGAGATGAAAGACTCAAACGTTCTTGATAAAGTTGCCTTATGTTATGGACAAATGAGCGAACCACCAGGTGCAAGAAATAGAATTGCTCTTACAGGTCTTACAATGGCAGAATATTTTAGAGATGAAAAAGGTCTTGATGTTCTTATGTTTATTGATAATATCTTTAGATTTGCACAATCAGGTTCTGAGATGTCAGCACTTCTTGGAAGAATTCCATCAGCGGTTGGATACCAACCAACACTTGCAAGTGAGATGGGAAAATTACAAGAGAGAATTACATCAACATCAAAAGGTTCAATTACTTCAGTTCAAGCTGTTTATGTACCTGCGGATGACTTAACTGACCCTGCACCAGCTTCAGTATTTGCTCACCTTGATGCAACTACAGTTCTAAACAGAAAAATTGCAGAAAAAGGTATCTATCCAGCGGTTGATCCACTAGATTCTACTTCAAGAATTCTAAGTGCTGATATTATTGGACAAGAGCATTATAACACTGCAAGAGGTGTTCAATCAGTTCTTCAAAAATATAAAGACCTTCAAGATATTATTGCTATCTTAGGTATGGATGAGTTATCAGAAGCTGATAAACTAGTAGTTGCAAGAGCTAGAAAAATCGAAAGATTCTTATCTCAACCATTCTTCGTTGCAGAAGTATTTACAGGAAGCCCAGGTAAATATGTTGAATTAAAAGATACAATCGCAGGATTCCAAGGAATTTTAGATGGTAAATATGACAACATTCCTGAAATGGCATTCTATATGGTTGGTGGAATCGACGAGGTTCTAGCTAAAGCTGAGAAAATGAAATAAAAACCATTAAGGTCTTAATATGGATAAAATTAAATTATCAATAGTTACACCAAACGGTAAAATATTTAGTGGAGATGTAAAGTCTGTAACTCTTCCTGGAAAAGAGGGAGAGTTTGGTGTTCTACCTGGACACTCTTCACTAGTATCAACTTTAACTGTTGGTGTAATAGTTATTGAGTTAGATAATACTACTGAAGCTGTTGCTATAAACTGGGGACATGTAAAAGTAGATGAAAAAACAGTTGATGTATTAGCAGATGGAGCTATTGCATTAACTAGTGGAAAAGATTCTGAAATTGCTAAAAATATTGAAGCTGCGAAAGAATTAGTTAATTCTGTAAAAGATTCTAATATTTCAATGGCTGCAGTTGAAGCAAAAATCAACTCATTTGCATAAAAGCACATGATAAATACATTACTAAATTATTTGGCAAATAGTAGCGCTATAACTTATATAGTTTTAGCGCTATTGTCAATTTATCTAATAGTTACTTTTTGGATTTTCTTTTATAGAAATAGTGCTATAAATGCTTTAATTAGCAATGAAAAAAAATCATTAGAATCTTTAACTTCAAGAGAGACAATATTTTCACCACTATCTGCATTAAACAAATGTTCAAATAACTCTACTTCAAAAGAGTTATTACATGCTTGTGAAATCAATATAATAAAAGATGCTAGTGTTGGTATATCATGGCTTGCAATTATTTCATCAACATCACCATTTATTGGATTATTTGGGACAGTTGTAGGAATATTAGAGTCATTTGCAAAGTTTGCAAATCAATCAAAAGTGGCATTTTCAATTATAGCACCAGCAATTAGTGAAGCATTAGTTGCAACAGCAGCTGGTATTTTAGTGGCAATATTTGCTTATACATTCCATCAAATTTTATCAAGAAAAATTTATGAATTAAATATTTTCTTAAAAGCACAATCAGAGATTATAATAGCGGCTAAAGGGTAATAAAAGTGTATGATATTAATCAAAAACCAGATTTAAATATCACTCCTTTAGTTGATATTATGCTTGTTCTTCTTGCAATTTTAATGGTAACAGCACCAGTTATTGAGTTTGAAGAAACACTAAACCTTCCAACAGGAAGTAAATCACAACAAGCACAAGATGTTGCAAAAATAGATATTATTATCACTAAAGATAGAGTTGTAACTTTAAATAAAAATAAAGTTGAAATATCAAATTTTGCTGATAACTTTTTGCTTTTTTCAAAAGGAAAAGATCAAAACACTCCAATTTATATTAGAGCTGATAAAGATTTAAAATATGATGATATAGTTTTTGTTTTAAAATCAGTTAAAGAAGCTGGTTTCTTTAAAGTTGCTTTGGTTACAGATGGGTGATAATGAGAAATAGTACTTCGTTCCTAATTTCAGGTATTATTGCATTTTCTATATATTTTTCTTTTTGTTTTTTGGTACTTTTATATATTTATTCACCAATGAAAGATATTGTAAATATAACTCCAACAACAACAGCTATTGAACTTGATATGATTGAAGAGATAGCTGACAAAAAGATGGTTGAAAAAAAAGTTGAAAAAATTGTTGAAGAAAAGCAACCAGAAAAAGCTACCTCTAATTCAAATGAAAAAAGACCTGATTTAAAGTCTTTATTTGCAAATGTAAAAGAGACTTCAAATAAGGTTGTAAAAGAGGAGGTTAATAACGTTGAAAAATCTATTGACCCAAAAAGATTCAAATCTAAATTTGAAAAAGAGAAAAAGTCTAATAATGTTAAAATTGATAAATTATTAGAAGATGAAAAAACAGCAACAAATACAAAAACAAAAAGTTCATCAAAAGGTGATAAAAATGATGATTATGGCAGTAAAATATACGAAATGCTATACTCAAGAGCACCCATAAGTGAAGATAAAAGTTTAATTATAACTGTTTTAGTTATAATTTCACCAAACGGTAACTTTAATTATAAATTTGTTAAAAGATCAAGTAGTGAATCTTATAATACATCTATAAGATTGTATCTTGATGATCAAAAGGATATTTCTTATCCAAAACCACCAAGTGGACAAGAAGTAAAGTATACAGTTGATTTTAAATTTGAAGGATAGAGATTATGTTAAAAATAGTTTTGTTTGTTTCATTAATGTTTAGCACTATTTTTGCAAATGTTGATGGACATATTGATATTGTAAAAAGAACGAATTCAATACCAAAAGTTGCAGTATCAATGGCGAGTGATTCAAGTAGTGATTTCACTTTAAGTAGATTAAAAAAGAGTTTAGAAGATGATTTAAATGTAAGTGGACATTTTGAATTAACAAATACAAATACACCATTATCATCGTTTGATAGTATGCCTGATATGTTAGCATTATCAAATCAAGGAGTTGCGTTATTTATAAATTTGGCTTCTCAAAGAGAATCAAATGGTGGATATACTTTAAGAGTTAAACTTTTTGATGTTAGTCAAAGAGCTTTATTATTAGAAAAAAATTTTACAACTTCTCAAATTGACAGAAGTGTATTTTTAGCTCATAAAGCAGCTATTTCAATAAATGACCATTTTAAAGCTCCTAGCATTGCTTGGATGGAAAAATTTGTAGTATTTGCAGTTTATAAAAGTTCAGGTAATGCTGATATTATGATAGGAGATTATACTCTTACTTATAAACAAACTGTTGTAAGCGGTGGATTAAATATATTCCCAAAATGGGCAGATAAAGAGCAAAAAAGTATCTATTATACTTCATATAATTATAAAAAACCTACTTTAGTTAAATTAAATATTTATAATAGAAGCAAAGATATTATTATGGATTCAGATGGAATGCTTGCTTGTTCAGATGTAAATGCTGATGGAAGTAAATTATTAGTAACAGCATCTCCAACAGGTCAGCCTGATGTATTTTTATATAATACGAAATCAAGAAGTAAAACTCAAATTACTAAATATGGTGGAATTGATGTTGGTGGTCAATTTATAGAAAATGATTCAAAAATAGTTTTTGTTTCTGATAGATTAGGAAATCCAAATATTTTTTCACAATCTATTGGTTCAAGTGCAGTTGAAAGAATGGTTTATCATAGTAACAATAATTCTTCTGTAACATCAAATAAAAATAATATTGTTTTTTCAAGTAAAGATTCAGATAATGAGCTAGGTGGAAAAAGTTTTAACTTATATTTAATAAATAGTAAAACTGACAATATGACAAGACTTACAAGTAGTGGAGTTAATCAATTTCCTAAATTTTCACCAGATGGAGAAACTCTATTGTTTATAAAAAATTATGGAGGAGTTAGCTCTTTAGGAATTATAAGATTAGAGTTTAATAAATCATTTTTGTTTCCTCTAAAGGGTGAAAGAATACAATCAATTGATTGGTAAAATTAAAGGCTATTTTAGCCTTTAATCAAAATATACAAAATATACTCACAAATTAATATAAATTTAATAAAAACCAAAAAAATCTAAACAATAATTAAGCTTTAATTTAATAATATTTCACGAATATTAACTTTCAAGGATAAAAATATGAAAAAATTAGGTCTTTACTCTGTTTTAGTTTCAGCTTTATTATTTACTACAGGTTGTAGTGAGAAAAATGCTGAGTTAGAAACTGACAACTCTGCTGTATCAACAACAGATAACTCTGGTTTATCAAATAGATCAGGAATTGAAGATGGAAGCTTTTCTGCATTAGAAAAAGCTGCAAATGGTAACTATTATATGATTAATGGTCAAAAAGTTTTAATTGAACACATCTATTTTGGGTTTGATAAATATAATTTAACATCTGAGAATAAAGAAAAAGCTACAAACAATGCTTCTAAATTATCTCCATTAAAATCTGATACAACTGTAAAAGTATTCGGAAACACTGACGAATGGGGAAGTGATGAGTATAACTATGCATTAGGTTTAAAAAGAGCAAATGCAGTTAAAGATGTTTTAGTATCAAATGGTGTTTCAGCTAACATCTCTTTAATTTCTTTAGGTGAAAGCAATCCAGTATGTACTGAAAAAACTAAAGATTGTTGGTCAAAAAACAGAAGAGTTGAACACGAATTAAGCAAATAATTCTATGACTAAATACCTTCTACCTTTATTAGTAGTATCTACAATTTCCGTAGCTGAAGAAGTTTCAGTTTACGGAAATTCTGGAAATTCTTCATATGGTCTTAGTTCTACTGAGAAACATATTATGAAAAATCAATCAAATATTAGTGATTTAACTTCAAAAGTTGGAGACCTTAAAGGTTTAGTTGATTCAATTAATAATAGGTTAGATGGTTTAGAGTCTACATCTGAGGGTGATTCTAAACGATTAAATACAACTAGCAAAAAGCTTGATGATTTAATAAGTAGAGTAAATTCGTCATCTTTAGATGTAGGTTCATCTAATAACACTTCAAATCAACCAGTAGATGCAAATTTAAATGAAGCAGTAAATAGTTTAAAAGCTTCTGTTTCTAAACTCTCAGCACTTGTAAATAAAATTAATTCAGAATATGTTTCTTCTAATGAATTAGAGAAAAATATGAAGCAATTTATTACAAGAGAGGAGTTTGAAGCGCTAAAAAAGTCATTAGGCGTTAAGACGCAAAATGTAAGCCCAACAAAAACAAGTGATAAAAAAGAAACAAATTTAAGTGTAGAACAAGACAATAAAGTTGAAGCAGCTGTTATTGACCCAAAAACTCCAGAAGATAAATCAAAACTTATGAGTGAAGCTAAAAAAGATTTTGATTCAAAAAACTTTAATTCTGCTCTTCCAAAATATCAAAAACTTGTAGATATAAATTATAAACCAGCTGAAAATAATTTTTATTTAGCTGAAATGTGGTATATAAGAAAGAAATATGATGTTGCAATAAATCATTTTAAAAAATCTGCTATGTTAAATGACAAGGCAGCTTATATGCCAACACTATTATTGCACAGTGCTATTTCATTTGAGAACACTAAAGATAAAGAAAATGCAAAGAACTTTTATGGAACTTTGATAGATCTTTACCCAAATAGTTCTGAAGCGAAAGATGCTAAAAATAGATTATCTAAATTAAAATAAATTTTATAATAAGGATTTTAAATGTCAAACAAAGTAATTGGAATTGAATATACATTAAAAGATGCAAAGACAGGTGAGCAATTAGATACAAATGTGGGACAAGCTCCTTTAGAGTTTGTTTCTGGAAAAGGTCAAATTATTCAAGGTTTAGAAGATAAACTTGTAAATATGTCAGCAAATGAAGAAGCTGATGTACTTGTTGAGCCAAAAGATGGATATGGTGAATATAACGAAGATGCTGTTCAAACTTTACCAAAAGAGCAATTTGCTGGTATAGAATTAGTTGAAGGTATGAGTCTTTATGGTCAAGGTGAACATGGAGAAACTATTCAAGTAGTTGTAAAATCTTTTGATGATTCAAATGTAACAATAGATTATAATCACCCAATGGCTGGAAGAACTTTAATGTTTACGGTTTCTATTTTAAGTTTAAGAGATGCAACTGATGAAGAAGTTCAAACAGGTGTAGTTGGTGGATTTGCTGCTATGGGTGGTGGATGTTGTGGAGGAGGTGGACATAGTCACTCTTCTGCAGGTGGATGTGGAACTGGTGGTGGATGCGGATGTGCAAGTGGACACGATGACCACGATCATGACCATGGACATAGCCATGGTGGTGGATGTGGAACAGGTGGCGGACACGGTGGTTGCGGATGTCATTAAGGTCTAAGGTTTAGACACTTCTTTTTTTGCCCAAGTGTATTTATACATTTGGGCAAAACTATTTTTAAGGGCTTTTTTTTGAAGCTTTTAAATATGGTTTTTTAATCAAAATTTATAAATTAAGAGGTTTTTATTATGAAAAAAGTAGCTTTTATTTTTCCAGGGCAAGGTAGTCAAGCTATTGGAATGGGAAAAGATTTTTTTGAAAATAGTGATATTGCAAAAGAGATGATACAAAAAGCAAGTCAAAGATTAAATATAGATTTTGAGAAATTATTATTTGAAGAAAATGATAATTTAGGAAAAACAGAGTTTACTCAACCTGCGATTTTACTTGTAAGTTCTATTGCACTTGCAGTTTTTAAAGAGAAATATGAAATAAATCCAGAGTTTGTATTAGGTCATTCATTAGGAGAATTTACAGCACTTGTTGCTGCTGGTGCTATTGATTATTTAGATGCTATTGAGCTTGTTAATAAAAGAGGAACTTTTATGGCTGAAGCATGTGAAGGTGCAAATGCTGGAATGATGGCACTTGTTGGAATAGATGATGAAACAGTTGAAAATATTTGTAAAGAGCAAAGAGAAAAAGGTTTAAAAGTTTGGCCAGCAAATTATAATATGGATGGGCAACTTGTACTTGCAGGGTTAAAAGCTGATTTAGAAAGCCTTGTTGATGTATTTAAAGGTGCTGGTGCAAAAAGAGCATTAGTTTTAGATATGAGTGTTGCTTCTCACTGTGAACTTCTACAAAGTGCTGTTGAAAATCTAAAACCATATTTAATGGAGTATTTACAAGATGAGTTTTTAAGTGTTGTAGCAAATGTAAGTGCTAGTTCTTATACTTCAAAAGATGAAGCAGTTGAACTTTTAGCTTCACAACTTGTAAGTCCAGTTAAATATAAACAATCAATTAAAGCTTTTGAAGATAAGGTTGATTGCTTTATAGAGTTTGGACAAGGTGCTGTTTTAAAAGGTTTAAATAAAAAAATCACTTCAAAACCTACATTAAATGTTAGTGATATGAAAACATTAAATGAAACAATCGAGGCTTTAAATGCATAAATTAGCAATAATGGGAGCTATGCAAGAGGAGATTGATCCTCTTTTAGCATATTTTAAAAATTATAATATTGTTGAGTATGCAGACAATAGATACTATGAATTAAACTATAAAGGTCTTGATATTGTAATTGCAAACTCAAAAATAGGAAAAGTTTTTGCATCTTTAACAGCTTCAACAATGATTCAAAAATTCTCTTGTGATACACTTTTGTTTTCAGGTGTTGCAGGTGCAGTTAATCCAAAATTAAATATTGGAGATTTAGTAATTGCAAATAAACTTTGTCAACATGACCTTGATATAACAGCTTTTGGACATCCACATGGTTTTGTTCCAGGTGGAAGTGTATTTGTAAATAGTAGTGAAAAATTAAACAGTATTGCTAAAGCTGTTGCAAATGAGAATAACTTAAAAGTAATAGATGGAATTATTGCAACTGGAGATCAGTTTGTACACTCAAATGAGAGAAAAGAGTTTATAGAAAAAACTTTTAATGCTGATGCTTTAGAGATGGAAGGAGCAAGTGTTGCTGTTGTTTGCGATGCACTTAATATTCCATTTTTTATCTTAAGAGCAATTAGTGATAGTGCAAATATGGATGCTGGGTTTGATTTTGATGAGTTTTTAGAAAAAAGTGCAAAAATATCTGCAAATTATTTAATAAAAATAGTGGATAAACTAATAGAAGAAAAAAAATAGTTTAAAGCTACTTTGTGTAGGATTATTCTATACTTCCTTTAAATTATTTTAAAGGATTTATATGGATAATTTACACAGAATTGAAAGAGATTTTTTAGGCGAAAAAGAGATTGAAAACGATAAATATTATGGTATTCAAACTTTAAGAGCAAAAGAGAATTTTAATATTACTACAATTGGAATTTCTATATTTCCAAACTTCATAATATCTTTAGCTAAAGTTAAAAAAGCTTGTGCATTAACAAATTTTGAGTTAGGTGATTTAAGTGAACAACAAAAAAATGCTATTGTTCAAGCTTGTGATAGAATAATAGAAGGACAATATCATGAACAATTTATTGTTGATCCTATTCAAGGTGGAGCTGGAACTTCAACTAATATGAATGCAAATGAAGTTATAGCAAATATAGCTTTGGAAATTTTGGGAGAAAAAAAAGGTACATATAATATAATTCACCCAAATAATCATGTTAATATGAGCCAATCTACAAATGATGCATATCCAACTGCAATTAAAATAACACTTTACGAACTGATTTTTAAATTACAAGATAGCCTTAAAATTTTAAGAGATGCTTTTAAAAATAAAGCTTTTGAATTTAAAGATATTTTAAAAATGGGAAGAACACAACTTCAAGATGCTGTTCCTATGACTTTAGGGCAAGAGTTTAAAAC
The DNA here is from genome assembly GCA_039810345.1 of Aliarcobacter sp. Lineage (GTDB taxonomy): Bacteria > Campylobacterota > Campylobacteria > Campylobacterales > Arcobacteraceae > Aliarcobacter. Next base: position 35,217 of record JBDHWU010000020.1, read on the forward strand.
ATTTGCAACAATGATAGATGATGATATTTTTAGACTTACAACAGCTCAAAATTTATTAAAAGAGGTAAATTTAGGAGCAACAGCTATTGGAACTGGAATAAATACAAAACCAGAATACCAAGAAAGAGTTATAAAAAATTTAAGATGTGTTACGGGAACTGATTATTATAAAGCAAATGATATGATAGAAGCTACTCAAGACACTGGTTCATTTGTTCAAATTTCTGCCATGTTAAAATCTATTGCTATAAAAATTTCAAAAATTTGTAACGATTTAAGACTTTTAAGTTCAGGTCCAAGAGCTGGATTAAATGAGATAAATCTTCCTCCAATGCAACCAGGTAGCTCTATAATGCCAGGTAAGGTAAATCCAGTTATGCCAGAAGTTGTAAATCAAGTTGCTTTTGAAGTAATTGGAGCTGATACAACAATATCAATTGCTAGTGAACATGGTCAGTTACAATTAAATGTGTTTGAGCCAATAATCGCATATAAACTATTTATATCTATAAATATGATGAGAAGAGCATTTGAAAGTTTGGCTGATAAGTGTATCAAAGGAATTACAGCAAACCCAGAAGTTTGTATGAATAATGTTTTAAATTCTGCAACACTTGTAACTTCACTAAATCCAATTTTAGGATATGAAAAAAGTTCAGCAGTTGCAAAAGAGGCATTAAAAAGTGGAAAGAGGGTTTATGATATTTTGTTAGAGCAAGAGTTGTTTACAAAAGAGGAGCTTGAAGAGCTTCTTCAACCAAAAAATATGGTTCATAACTATGATAAAATCTAAAATTACTGTAATAAATACAGGTGGAACTTTTAATAAAATTTATAATCCAATTAATGGAGAATTGGAAGTTTCAAAAGATAACAAAGCTTTGGATGAAATCTTAAGCTTTTGTTATAATATTGATTTTGAAGTTATAAATATTATTTCTAAAGATAGTTTAGATATGAATAATCAAGATAGAGAACTTATGGTTAAAACTATAAATGCATCTAAAAATAGTGAATTTATTATAGTTCATGGAACTGATACTATGGATTTGAGTGCTGAATATATATCATCAAATATAAAAGATAAGAAAGTTATTTTTGTTGGTTCAATGCTTCCTATATCAATAAATAAAATTGAAGCTACTTTGAATTTTGCAAGTGCAATTGGATTTTTAAATTCTAATATAGAAAATGGTATTTATATTTCAATGCATGGAAGTGTAAAAAATTATAATAAACTTAGAAAAAATAGAGATTTAGGGCAATTTTTAAATTGTTAAATTTCTTGTAATATCATAAAGTTTTGAGCTTTTTTTGATTTTTGCTATATCGATTAATTAGTAAAATCATTTTTAAAATTTTCAAATTCTTTTTTCATATTCCTTTCCAAAATAAAAATATTTATGATAAATATATTATCAAAATAGTTTTAAAATATTCATATTGTATCTAATTAATAATTTTAATTTAATTACTTCTTTGTTACCACTAATACTTACAACAGTTTATATAAAAAATGATATTCCAGCACTTTTGCTTCTTGGAAGTAAAAAATGGTGGAGTGTAAAATATCTTGAAAGATTTGCACTTCAAACTTGTGAATTAACAAAAAAAGAGTTTGCTGAAGCAATAAAAGAGTGTGAAAATAGTATTAGTCTTGTAAAAAATGAGATAGAAAATAGAATATTTAATGAAAAATATATTGATAAAGTAGAGATACTAAAAAAACTATTAGATATTTTAAATAAATAAAAACAAATCCCACTTTGCTTTATGGGATTTGGTAGTATAAAAATAACTGTGTAAATCTAAAAATATCAGTTTATTAGATAAAATAAAAATATCTAATAAATTGTT
>JBDHWU010000021.1:0-35432 GCA_039810345.1 Aliarcobacter sp.
CGGCTTGATGATAGTTTAAATTTATGATAAAATATTAGTAATTATCTAATGCTGACACAGAATTTTGAACACTACCTTTATAATTGATTTTAATCATTCTTTTAAGATATTAAAAAGTTTGTATCCCAAATTTTAAAAGATATTTTGGTAAAACATCATCTAAATTTTGAATATCTTTATCCTCAAGTTCTATTAAATTTAAATTATATTTTTTATAAATATCCTGTTTTTTCTTCTTTCTATTTAAATATTTCTCATCATTTTCATATCCCCAATACTCTATATAAACCTTTCCAGCTGGAATATAAAAATCACAATAAACATCTTCTTCAATAGGTAACTTTCTTTCATAAGCATGAACAATTTCAAACATATACAACCAATTATCAATCAGCATTTCAGCTTTTGACCTTGTAAAATGTCCATCTGTTGCTCTATGTTTTGCTTCAAATTTTTCTCTAAAATCCTCTTTTTTGTTCTCTTCTTTATTTACATTCTCTTCTTCAATATTTCCACTTAAATCTTCAATTGTAGAAACCAAAGTTTTATTATTTAAAATATTCAAAGACCAAACAACATAAGGAATACCAGATTTAAAATCTTCAGATTGAACTCCACCAACTTTTTCCCCTTGAGTTGTCAAAACCCAACCTTTTATACCTTTTTTTGTCCAACCAATTTCAGATAATATAACATTTATTTTTCTTGCAGATAAGTTAAAGTGCTGTCCAATTTTTGTTGAAGTAATTAGCTCTATTTTAAAACTATTAATATCAATATCTTCATCCCAAGCTATATATCTTCCATATTGTTTACTTTCAAGGTATTCTCCACCAAAAGATAGACCTTTTGAAGTTAAAATCCAAACATCATTTTCATCTTTTTCTATTAAGCCAAAATTTGAAAAAATAACAAAAAGATCTTTTGCTACAATAGAGTGTTTTTTTGCTAAAGCTGTTGTAGATATTAATTTTTTATTAGACATTTACCGCTCCTTATGTTAAATAGGGGTTTATTATAACGAAGAGTCAATAAATCTACTAATATTTTTTAAACAGTTGTGAGTGAGTTCCTATTCTAAGAAGTTGTAAACTATTTTCATTAATCATATAAATTACAAGTAAATCACCACTTATATGAAACTCTTGAGTATCACTCCATTCACCACTCAAATAGTGATTTCTTGCCTCTTTTGGTAAATCTTCATTATTTAAAAGTTTTGAAATATATAAAAATAGTTTTGCACTATTTGTAGAATTTAATTGAGCTTTTTTTAAATCTTTTATAAATGTTTTATGAACTTCTAATTCAAGCATCTATATCTCTTTTTTCAAATCATCAAGGCTAATTTTTTGCATATTTTTCTTTGCTCTTGCATCTTTTATGGCTTCAAGTGTTTCATCATTTGGGATTTTTATCTCAAATGGAATCCCTCTTTGCAACACACTTTGTGTTAAAAAAATATTAAAAGCTTCACTCAATCCTAAACCATATTGTTTAAAAATCTCTTGAGCTTTTTCTTTAGTAGTTGCATCAAGATAAACATTTGTTCTAACTTTTGTACTATTTAAAATCATCTCTAATCCTTTATTTAAAAAGAATTTTAACACATAATGTGTGTTTATGTCAATATAATTTCAGTTTAATTTTATTTGTCCAAAATTAAGACAGCATATAAATTTATTAATATTTTTATAAATATTATATATATTTTATGGAGTTTTACTCTTCTTATGCTAAAATGCAAACTTTTAGAAAATATGAAGGTAGTTTAAGTGAAAAATTTAGTAATAGTGGAATCACCAGCAAAAGCAAAAACAATATCAAAATTTTTAGGTAAAGATTATACGGTAATGGCTTCTATGGGGCATGTAAGAGATTTACCAAAATCAACTTTAGGTTTTGACCCAGAAGACAATTTCAAACCTAGCTATCAAGTAACGACAGATAAAAAGAAAGTAATTACTGAACTAAAGAAAAATATCACAAAAGATACAACTATCTATCTAGCGGCCGATGAAGATAGAGAGGGAGAGGCTATCGCTTGGCACTTGATACCTGCACTAAAAATTGAAAAAAACCCAATAAAAAGAATAGTTTTTCACGAAATTACAAAAGATGCAATACTAAATGCTCTTGCAAACCCACGAGATGTGGATCAAAATCTAGTTGATGCACAACAAGCTAGAAGAATACTTGATAGAGCTGTTGGGTATGAGCTTTCACCGCTATTATGGAAAAAAGTGCGATATGGACTAAGCGCTGGAAGAGTTCAAAGTGTTGCTGTAAGAATTATTGTAGATAGAGAAAACGAAATAAGAGCTTTTGTGCCTGAAGAGTTTTGGAAAATAAAAGCAAATTTTTTAAACCCAGAACTTCAAAGTGAACTAGCAAAACAAAATGGTAAAAATATCAAAGTTACAAATGAAAAACAAGCAAGAGAGATTGAAACTTCTTTAAATGGTGGAAATTTCACTCTTATTGATATTGAAGAAAAAGAAAGCACAAGAAACCCAGCTCCTCCATTTACAACTTCAACACTGCAACAAGAAGCAAGTAGAAAGATAGGACTTAGTGTTGCTCAAACTATGATGATTGCTCAACAGCTTTATGAAGGAAACACAGCAAATATTCCAAATCACACAGGTGGTTTGATTACTTATATGAGAACAGACTCTTTAAATCTTTCAACTCTTGCAACTTCTATGGCAAAAACTGTTATTGAAGATGAGTATGGAAAAGATTATGCTCTAGCAAAACCACGAGCTTTTAAATCATCTTCTAAAGGTGCACAAGAAGCACACGAAGCAATAAGACCTGTTGATATGAGTTTGAAACCATCGGATGTAAAAGCCTATTTGGACTCTGCACAATATAGACTTTATAGTCTTATTTGGAAAAGAACAATAGCAACACAAATGGCTGTTGCAAAAATTGCAAACACAACTTATAAAATAGAAGCTGGAGCAAAACAAGAGTTTGAATTTCAAACAAAAGGGCAAAGAATTTTATTTGCTGGATTTATGAAAGCCTATACAGAAGGAAGCGATAATCCAGAAGAGGTTTTGGAAAGTAGTGAGAAAATTTTACCAAATATAAAAATAGGAACTGTTTTAAACTTAGAAAATATCTCAAGCGAACAACACTTTACAAAACCACCAGCAAGATATACAGAAGCTTCGCTTGTAAAAAAACTTGAAAGTGAAGGAATTGGAAGACCATCAACTTATGCTCCAACAATTTCAACTATTCAAGCAAGGGAGTATGTTGAGAAAACTGAAGATAAAAAATTAATTCCAACTGCTACAGGCGAGATTGTAAATAGTTTTTTAACTGATCACTTCTCAAATATTGTGGATTTAGGTTTTACAGCCAAAATTGAAGAAGAGTTCGATGAAATTGCTGGTGGGAAAAAAGCTTGGGTTGAAGTAATGAAGAATTTCTATGGAGATTTTAAAAATACAATAAAAGATAAAGAAGAAAATATTAGTAAATCTGATTATATTCAACAAAGAGAGCTAGGAATTGACCCAAAAAGTGGGAAACCTGTAAGTGCTAGAGTTGGAAGGTTTGGACCTTTTGTTCAAATTGGAACAAAAGATGATGAAGAGAAACCAAAATTTGTTGCAATTCCAGAAAATCTAAATATGGATACAATAACTTTAGATGAAGCTCTATTTTTATTTACACTTCCTAGAGTTGTAGGGTTTGATGAAAATAAAAATGAGATAAAAGCTAATATTGGAAGATTTGGTCCATATTTACAAGTAAAAACAAAATATTATTCACTTAAAACTGATGACCCATATACTGTAAATGAGCAAAGAGCAAGAGAGATTATAGAAGAAATTGATGAAGCAAAAAGTAAAGCTTTGATTAAAGAGTTTGAAAAAGAGAAAATTCAGATTTTAAATGGAGCTTACGGCGCTTATATCAAACAAGGTAGAAAAAACTTTAAAATACCAAAAGGAAAAGATGCACAAGATTTAAGCCTAGAAGAGTGCTTAGAAATTATCGAAAAAGATAGCAAAACTACTAAAAAACCAGCAAAAAAAACTTCTACAAAAACGGCAACTAAAAAAACCACTACAAAAGCAAAAAAAGAGTAAATGAAAATAGCAGTCATATCAGATAGTCATAGTAAACTTGACTATCTTTTAGAGTGTATATCTCTTTTAAAAAATGAAGAGTGTGAATATCTAATCCATGCTGGAGATTTTTGCTTTCAAGAAGCTTTAGATATTTTAAAGGATTCAAATCTAAAAACCATAAAAGTTTTTGGAAATAATGACTTTCATTTAATAAATTTAATAGATAAATATAACATAAAAAAAGAGCCTTACTATTTTAAAATAAAAGATACTAGCTTTAAACTTATACACATTCCGAACTACTTAAACCCTGATTCAAATGTAGTTATTTTTGGGCATACTCATGAATTTTATTGCGAATATATCAATAAAACACTTTTTCTAAACCCAGGAGAAGTATGTGCAAGAGAAATGCCCTTTATTTCTTGTGTGAAACTTGAGATTAATGAAAATGAGTATATAATCACGAGATTTTTTAGAAAAACAGATGAAAATAATTTTATGAAAGAAGAGTTTAAATATGCAAAATAATCAAATATATTTATGTGCAATATCAAATATTGAAAGTGGAACTTGCAATGAAGATTGCAAATTTTGTACACAAAGTGTAAAGTACAAAGCAGATATTGAAAGATATAGAAGAAAAGAGATAGAGCAAATCGTAGAAGAGGCAAAAAAAGCAAGAGCAAATAAAGCCGTAGGTTTTTGTTTGGTAACAGCTGGAACTGGACTTGATGATAAAAGATTAGATTATGTATGCCGTGCAGCTGATGCCGTACATAAGGCAGTTCCAGATATTTCTTTAATTGCTTGTAATGGTCTTGCTACTTTTGAACAACTAAAAGAGCTAAAAAAGCATGGTGTTGAAAACTATAACCACAATTTAGAAACAGCTAGAGAATTTTATTCTACAATTTGTACAACTCACTCTTGGGACGATAGATATAATACTTGTTTAGATGCGAAAAAAGCAGGACTTCATTTATGTACTGGTGGAATTTTTGGTTTAGGAGAAACACAAGAAAATAGAGTTTCTATGCTTGAAGCAATTGCTTCTTTAGAGCCTATGTCAGTACCTATTAATTTCTTTCATCCAAATGAGGCCCTACCAATAGTAAAAAATCCTTTATCAAAAGATGAAGCATTTAAGCTAGTTGAATTAACAAGAACTTATCTTCCAAATCAAATGCTTATGATTGCTGGTGGAAGAGAGTTAATGTTTGGTGAAAACCAATATGATGTATTTAAACATGGAGCAAATGCTATAGTTGTAGGCGATTACTTAACAACTGGCGGAGCTAGTGCAGAAGATGATATTAAAGCAATAACAAAATTAGGTTATGAAATAGCAATTGCTTGTCATCAATAAATAACTAGATTTTTCTAGTTATTTTCTTGAAATTGAGATAATAGAATCGCTATAATCAAAATTATAATTACTTGGTTTTGAGCTAAGCTCTACAACAATTCTATAAAAACCATCAGTCGAATGATTTCCTGTTGAGATGGCTTGAAAATTACTAGAATTTAATTCATATCTTGTACCATTAAAATTTCTTTTTCCTTTTAAATCTATAACCAACTTATTCTCTTTATTTATTGAAAACTTCTTAAAAACTTCATCTTGAGAACTTATTAAAAGTTTATTATCGTTGTAATCAATTTTTACAAATGGCAAAATATTTCTTGAATTTAGTGTCTCATTTGTAATTGTATCAGCTCTAGGTTTCACATAAACAACTTGTTCTGGCTCTTTTTTTAACTCTTTTTTTACCAAAGCTTTTGCTTTTTGTTCAGCTTCATATTTAGTTTTTAACATCAAAGAATCAACTTCTTTTTTTGAATAAGATTTCTCTTGTTGTACTTGAGTAGGAGCTTTTTTCTCATTCTCTACTGTTGATTGTTTTGTTCCATTTTGATAATCTCTTATAAATTGCTCTTCTTCTAAATCTGTTACACTTTTATTTTTAGATGGAGATTCTATAACTCTTCCTGTTTTCTCTTCATATAGTATAAAAGGGTTTTCTCTAGCTTGTAAAGAAAGGCTTAAAAATGCTGTTAATGTTGTAGTTAATAATAGAGTTTTCATTCTTCTGGCTCCAAATTTTTTAGTTCAAAATACTCTTTTTGTAAATAGGCATTATCTTTTTGTAATCTTGAGATTTCATTTTCAAGATACTCTTTTTTGAATTTCAAAGAGTTATATACTTGCAAAGAGTTATCTCCAAAAAGAACATTTGTTACATAATATGAAAAATATACTGTTGCTAATAGCGATAAAATCGCTATTAACATAAAAATTCCAAAACCGCTTTTCTTTTTTTTCATTATTTTTTAGAAAATGGTTCTTTGCCTAAATATTCAGCATATCCAATTTCAGCACCAATTTCTAATAATCTATTATATTTTGCAATTCTATCGCTTCTTGCTGTACTTCCTGTTTTAATTTGTCCACAGTTTAGTGCAACCGCAAAATCAGCAATAAATGCATCTTCGCTCTCTCCGCTTCTATGACTCATTACACAGTTATAATTATTTCTTTGAGCAAGTCTAATTGTTTGCATAGTTTCACTTACACTTCCAATTTGATTTGGTTTAATTAAAACTGCATTTGCAATTTGTTTTTTAATTCCTTCAGCCAAAATACTAGCATTTGTTACAAATAAATCATCTCCAACTAATTGAACTTTGTGTCCTAATCTTTGAGTTAAAGTTTGCCAACCATCCCAATCATCTTCACTTAATCCATCTTCAATTGAAACAATTGGATATTTTGCACATAATTCTTCATAGTATGCAACCATTTCAGAACTACTTAACTCTCTATTTTCACCTTTTAATACATATTTACCTGCATCATTGATTAATTCACTAGCAGCTACATCAAGTGCTATAGAGATTTGCTCACCAGCTTTATATCCAGCTTTTGTAATTGCTTCCATAATAACAGCTATTGGTTCTTCATTTGATTTTAGGTTTGGTGCGAATCCACCCTCATCTCCAACAGCTGTGCTTTCTCCCATTTTATCAATGATTTTTTTAAGATTTTGATAAATCTCTGCAACTGCTCTTAAACCTTCATTGAAGTTTTCAATTCCTGTTGGCATAATCATATATTCTTGAAAATCAACAGAATTATTTGCATGTTCTCCACCGTTTATAATATTAAACATAGGAACTGGCATAGTCATAGCATTTGCACCACCTAAATATCTATATAATGGCATATTAAGTGAAGCTGCAGCTGCTCTTGCAGTTGCCATAGAAACACCTAAAACTGCATTTGCTCCTAAATTTGAATAATTATGAGTTCCATCTAACTCTTTCATAATTGCATCTACTTCAGCTTGATTAAATGGGCTTTGCCCGATTAATTCATCAGCAATTTTAGTGTTTACATTTTCAACTGCTTTTAAAACACCCTTACCCATAAATCTATTATCACCATCTCTTAGCTCTAAAGCTTCTCTTTTTCCAGTACTTGCACCACTTGGAACTATTGCACTAGCTTTTGTACCATCACTTAAGATTACTGTTGCTCTTACTGTTGGATTTCCTCTACTATCCATTACTTCATCAGCATAAACATTATCTATATATACCACTTAGGTCTCCTAAATTTGTAATTTCTTAAGATTATAGCTAAAAAAAATTTGTTGTTTGCTTTTATAAAAATAAATTTAACTTTATGTAGTTTACTTTGAGAAAATTGGTATGAGAAAAGTTCTCAACCAATTTATATTTATAAGATTAAAGATTAATCATCAAGTTCAGAAGTTTCATCACTATCATCACTTCCACCAGTTATAATAGCATCATTTACACCCATAGAGTTTAAAATCTTATCTTCTATCTCTTTTGCAATAGCTGGATTATCTTTTAAAAATACCTTAACATTCTCTCTACCTTGACCAATTTTTGTATCTCCATAGCTAAACCAAGAACCAGCTTTATCAATAATATCAAGTTTCACACCATAATCAACTATCTCACCAGTTTTTGAAATACCTTCCCCAAACATAATATCAAACTCAGCTTGTTTAAATGGAGCTGCAACTTTGTTTTTTACAACTTTTACTTTTACTCTATTTCCTATTGAGTTTTCACCTTGTTTAAGTGTTGCAATTCTTCTAATATCAAGTCTTACAGATGAGTAGAATTTAAGTGCATTTCCACCCGTTGTTGTCTCTGGGCTTCCATATCCAGTCATTCCTATTTTCATTCTTATTTGGTTGATAAAAATAACTGTACAATTCATCTTACTTAAAAGCCCAGTTACTTTTCTAAGAGCTTTACTCATAAGCCTTGCTTGAACTCCAACTTGTTGGTCATCCATATCTCCATCTATTTCTACTTTTGGAGTTAAAGCTGCCACACTATCCACTACAACTAAATCAACAGCACCACTTCTAATAACAGTTTCTAAAATTTCAAGAGCTTGTTCACCAAAATCTGGTTGAGAAACAAGTAAATTATCTGTATCAACTCCAATATCTTTTGCATATTTTACATCAAGTGCATGTTCAGCATCTATAAATGCACAAACTCCACCAGCTTTTTGAGCTTCTGCAATAGCATGTAAAGTTAAAGTAGTTTTTCCAGAACTTTCTGGTCCATAAATCTCAATTACTCTTCCTTTTGGAATACCTCCAACACCAAGAGCCAAATCAAGTCCTAAAGAACCAGTGCTAATTGCTTCTGTTGGAATTACCTCTTTGTCTCCAAGTCTTATTAGTGTTCCTTTTCCAAAGGCTTTATCAATTTGTTTTATAGCAAGTTCAAGTGATTTTTTTTGATTTTCATCCATAGTTTTACCTCATCTTTTTCTTAATTCTTATTTTATTTTGAAATCTTAGCAGAATTTTTTGAAACTAGTTAAAAATATTGCATTTTGCAATATTTTTTATTTTAAAATAGTTTCAATACCGTTTTTTCGGATATTTTCTATAGTCTCTATAGTCTTAATATGTGAGTTTACCCTCTTTTTCATAGTATGAGTTTTTATATGATTTGCTAAAATTTTTGTATATTTTTTGTAGTTTCTTGAATCTTTTTCAAAAGTTGCAAGTTTCTTTTGTATTTTTAATATGTTATCTGGAATCGTCTTTTGCATAAATACCCTTAAAAAAATATATTTGTTTTATTATACATATAATATGTTAAAATAAGGGATAAGTTAATAAAAAAGTAGAATGTATGAACAAAATATTAAATCTAATAGGACGAACAAAAGAGTTATTCGTAGAAGATATAAAAAATCATGAAAAAGAGCTTTCAAAAATTGTATCAAACTCTACTTTTTTGGTGCTTGGTGGAGCTGGAAGTATTGGACAAGCAGTTACAAAAGAGATATTTAAAAGAAACCCTAAAAAGCTTCATGTAGTTGATATTAGTGAAAACAATATGGTAGAGTTAGTTCGAGATATAAGAAGTAGTTTTGGCTATATAGATGGAGATTTTCAAACCTTTGCTCTTGATATTGGCTCTCTTGAATATGATGCTTTTGTAAAAGCCGATGGAAAATATGACTATGTTTTAAATCTATCAGCTTTAAAGCATGTAAGAAGTGAAAAAGACCCATTTACACTTATGAGAATGGTAGAAACAAATATTTTCAACACTGATAAAACACTAGAACAAGCTATACAAAATGGAACTAAAAAATATTTTTGTGTAAGTACAGATAAGGCTGCAAATCCTGTAAATATGATGGGTGCTAGTAAAAGAATTATGGAGATGTTTGTAAATAGAAAATCAAAACAAATAGATGTTTCAATGGCAAGATTTGCAAATGTTGCTTTTTCTGATGGCTCACTTCTACACGGATTTGACCAAAGAATAAAAAAATCTCAACCTCTAGTTGCTCCAAATGATATAAAAAGATATTTTGTAACTCCACAAGAAAGTGGTGAACTATGCTTAATGTCTTGTATCTTTGGGGAGAATAGAGATATATTTTTCCCAAAATTAAGTGTTAATCTACATCTTATAACATTCTCTGAAATAGCTGTACAATATCTGCAAGATTTAGGATATGAGCCACATTTATGTAAAAATGAAGATGAAGCAAGAGAATTTTTTGCTAAAGCAAAAAATTTAGGAGATAGGATACAGGATGTAGGATTTGGAGGATTGGATTTAGGGGATAGTAAAGACAAAATCCCAAATCCTAGTTCCCATATCCCAATACCCAAATCCTACTATCCTTGCTTGTTTACTCCTAGTGACACAACAGGAGAAAAAGATTTTGAAGAGTTTTTCACTGAAAATGAAATTTTAGATATGGCTAGATTTATAAATCTTGGGATTATAAAAAATGAAGCAATATACGATGAAGAACTTTTAAATGATTTTGAGAAAACTATCAAAAACTATAAGCAAAATCTATCTTGGACAAAAGATGACATTGTAAAAGAGTTTTTTAAGCTAATTCCAGATTTTGGGCATAAAGAGACAGGGAAATATTTAGATGGGAAAATGTAAGTTAGGATATGGGGTTTGGGATATAGGATGTGGGATTTAGGGGATAGGATTTAGGATATAGGGAGATAGAAATATGACTTATGAAAATTTAGAAGTTTACAAGCTTTCACATAAATTTGTTTTAGATATTTATAAAACAGTTGAGAATTTTCCAAAAGAGGAAAAATATAAACTTTGTGACCAGTTAATCAGAGCTTCATATTCGATACCATCAAATATAGCAGAAGGAAACAGTAGAAATACAAGTAAAGATTATGTAAATTTTTTGTATATTTCAAGAGGAAGTGCAAATGAGATTAAATATTTTTTACTTTTATCAAAAGATTTAGGGTATATAGAGATAGTAAAATATGAAAAATTAAAAAATGAAATAGAAACTATAATAAAAATGCTAAGTGCATTAATAAACTCAATAAAGGCAAAAAATGGATTATAAAGAAATTGTAGAATTTATACAAACAATATTTCACACAAACCATCCCCTAAATCCCATCCCCCAAATCCCATTACACGAGCCAAGATTTATTGGAAATGAAAAGGCTTATTTAAACGAATGTATAGATAGTACATTTGTATCAAGTGTTGGAAAATATGTAGATAGATTTGAAAAAGAGTTTGCCCAATATGTAGGAAGTAAATATGCAATAGCAACAGTAAATGGAACAGCAGCACTTCATATTTCACTTATTTTAGCAGATGTAAAAAAAGATGATGAAGTGATAACTCAACCACTTACTTTTATAGCTACTTGCAATACAATAAGCTATATTGGAGCAAAACCTATTTTTGTAGATGTTGATTTAGATACTATGGGGTTAAGTTCAAAATCACTTAAAAACTTTTTGGAAACAAATTGTGAGATAAAAGACAAAATTTGTATAAATAAAACAACTGGAAAAACTATAAAAGCTTGTGTTCCAATGCACACTTTTGGACATCCTTGCAAAATTGATGAGATAAAAAGCATTTGTGATAGTTGGAATATAACACTAGTGGAAGATGCAGCTGAAAGTTTAGGAAGTTTTTATAAAGATAAACATACTGGAACTTTTGGGAAAATCGGAGCATTTTCTTTCAATGGAAACAAAATAATCACAAGTGGTGGCGGTGGAGTAATAGTTACAGATGATGAAGCTTTAGCAAAAAAAGCAAAACATATTACAACAACAGCCAAAATCCCACACCCTTTTGAATATGTACACGATGAAATAGCATATAATTATAGATTGCCAAATATAAATGCAGCTTTGCTTGTAGCTCAACTGGAAAATTTGGATAAGTTTTTGGAAAATAAAAGAGAGTTAGCAAATATATATAAAGATTTTTTTGCTTCAAATAGCATAAAATTTATGCAAGAACCAAAAAACTCTAAATCAAACTATTGGCTACAAGCTATAATTTTTGATGATGTACAAAAAAGAGATGAGTTTTTAGAATTTTCAAATAAACAAGGAGTTATGAGCCGACCTATTTGGAAACTTATGAATGAGTTGGAAATGTATAAAGATTGCCAAAAAAGTGATTTAACAAATGCAAAATATTTGGAACAAAGAGTTGTGAATATTCCAAGTAGCGTAAGAGTATAAAATGAAAGAAAAAATTATCCTTATTGGTGGTGGTGGACATTGTCACAGTGTTATTGATGTAATTGAGCAAGAAAACAAATATGAAATAATTGGAATAGTAGATACTAAAGAAAATATAGGTAAAAAAGTTTTAGATTATGAGATAATAGCTTGTGATGATGATTTAGAAGAGCTTTTTAAAACTTGTAAAAATGCAGTTATTACAATTGGGCATATAAAATCAAATAGTTTAAGAGTAAAACTTTTTGCTAAACTTAAAGATATAGGGTTTTTTTTACCTGTTATAGTTTCGCCTCTAGCTTATGTTTCAAAACACTCAAAAATAGATGAAGGAACAGTAATAATGCATCATGCACTAATAAATGCAAATACAAAAATAGGAAAAAATTGTATAATTAACTCAAAAGCTTTAATAGAGCATGATTGTATAATAGAAGACAATTGCCATATTTCAACTGCAAGTGTTTTAAACGGTGGTGTGCTAGTAAAAGAGAATACATTTTTTGGAAGTAATGCAACTTCAAAACAAGAGTGCATAATAGATAGATTTATAAAAGCAGGGAGTTTAGTAAGATGAAAAAAGTTTTTATAATAGCAGAAGCTGGAGTTAATCATAACGGAAGTATTGAATTAGCAAAAAAGCTTATAGATGTAGCAGTTGATAGTGGTGTAGATGCAGTAAAATTTCAAACCTTTAAAGCTGAAAATCTAGTATCTAAAAATGCACAAAAAGCAGAATACCAAAAACAAACAACAGATAAAAATGAATCACAATTTGAGATGATAAAAAAACTAGAACTGGATGTAAATACCCATAAAGAGCTTATAGCTTACTGTAACTCAAAAAATATTATGTTTTTATCTACTCCATTTGACCATGATAGTATTGAGCTTTTACATAATCTAGGACTTGAAATATTTAAAATTCCTAGTGGTGAGATTACAAATTTACCATATTTAAGATATATTGGAAAACTAAATAAAAAAGTAATTATTTCAACAGGAATGGCAAATATTGGAGAGATAGAAGATGCTTTGGATATTTTAATACAAGCTGGAACAAAAAAAGAGAATATCACAGTTTTACATGCAAATACAGAATACCCAACTCCTATGGAAGATGTGAATTTAAAAGCTATGCTTACTATTGGAAAAACTTTTGATGTAGAGTTTGGATATAGTGATCATACTTTAGGAATAGAAGTGCCAACTGCTGCTGTGGCTTTGGGTGCAACTGTAATTGAAAAACATTTTACTTTGGATAAAACTATGGAAGGACCAGACCATAAGGCAAGTTTAGAACCAGATGAGCTAAAAGCTATGGTAAAAGCTATAAGAAATATAGAATTAGCTTTAGGAAGTAGTGTAAAAAAACCAAGCCCAAGTGAAAGCAAAAACAAAGCAATAGCTAGAAAATCTATAGTTGCAAAAACTACTATAAAAAAAGGTGAAATTTTAAGTGAAGATAACCTTGCTATAAAAAGACCAGCAAATGGAATAAGCCCTATGAGATGGGACGAAGTTATAAGAACTATTGCTTTAAAAGATTATAGTGAAGATGAGTTGATATGAAACAAGATATAGCTATCTTAGAAAACGACTTCACAAATTTTGTAAAAGAGATAAAAACTAAGATTTTATCTTCTCAATATGAAGCTTTAAAAGCTGTAAATAAAGAGCTTATAAACCTATATTGGGAGATTGGAAAAGATATTGTAGAAAAGCAAGAAAAATTTGGCTGGGGGAAATCAGTGGTTCAAAATCTTTCAAATGAACTGCAAAAAGAGTTTATAGGAATAAAAGGTTTTAGTATGCAAAACCTTTGGAATATGCGACAATTTTATCTTGAATACTATCAAAATGAAAAACTCCAACCATTGGTTGGAGAAATTAGCTGGACAAAAAATGTAATTATTTTCCAAAAATGTAAAGATAATCTTGAAAGAGAATTTTATATTAAAACAACTATAAAGTTTGGTATGACAAAAGATGTCTTAATAAATCAAATCGAAAACCAATCTTATGAAAAATTTCTTTTAAACCAAACAAATTTTGACAATACTATTGTAGAAAAATATAAAAACCAAGCAGTTTTAGCTGTAAAAGATGAGTATAATTTTGATTTTTTAAGTTTAAGTGAAAAATATGATGAAAAAGAGCTAGAACTAGGACTTATAAACAGCATAAGAGAGTTTTTGGCTCAAATGGGGACAGATTTTACCTTTGTGGGAAATCAATATCGCCTTGAAATAGATGATGAAGAGTATTTTATAGATTTACTTTTGTATCATAGACGACTTAAATCTCTTATTGCAATAGAGCTAAAAATTGGAAAATTTAAACCAGAATATGCAGGAAAAATGAATTTTTATCTATCAGTACTAAACGACAAAGTAAAGCTAGAAGATGAAAATCCATCTATTGGAATAATTATTTGTAAAGACAAAAAACGAACAACAGTAGAGTATGCTTTAAAAGATAGTAATCAACCAATAGGAGTTGCAACATATAAGCTAACAGAAACTCTACCAAAAGAGTATAAAAACTTACTTCCTACAACAAAAGAGATAAGCAAAAAACTAGAAAATCTGCTAGAGGATTTAAAAAATGAGTAAAAGAAAAATTTGTGTAGTAAAAGGCACTAGAATTGAATTTGGAGTAATAGAATGAAAAAAGCTGTTATTATAGGTGGTGGTATTTCAGGATTATTTTCTGCATATTTACTTGCAAAAAGTAATAAATATGAAGTACATATTGTGGAGAAAACAGATAAATTAGGTGGTTTACTAAAATCTTTTGACTATGGAGAATATGGTCATTTTGACTATGGAGCACACAATATTTTAGAGTTAGGAATAAAAGAGATAGATGATTTCTTTTATAATCTTTTACCACAAGATGAGTGGCAAACAACCACAACAATAAATGGGCAAATACGAGCCTTAACTGGTCTTTTATACAACAAAAAACTCCAGACAAATTCACCCTTTATTGATATTAGAGAAAATAAAAATATTAAAGAGTATATAGGAGACTTTTTCAGCAACTTAAATAATACAAATTATGAGTTAGGAAATATAAATAAACTTGATGCTTACTCTTATTCTATATATTTATTTGGAGAAAAAATAACAGATGAAATAATCACTCCTGCACTAAAAAAACTATATAAAACACATCCAAAGAAGCTAAATAGTATGGTCCTTTTTTTAACACAATTTACGAGAATAGTTTTATTTGAAGAGCATCTTATGGAAGAATTAGTTGATTGTAAAAAAATTGGTTCAAGATTAAGCTATACAGAACAATTAAATTTACCAAATAAACACTTAGCTCATTTAAGAAGTTTATATCCTAATAAATTTGGTATTTATAGAGTTATAGATGCTATAGAAAAAAAACTAAAAGATATGAATGTTATTTTTCACTTCAACTCTACTATTTCAGAAATAAACTATAATAATCATAGTATTGAATCCATAACTATCAATAAAGAAAAACTAAAAATAGACAATCTAATATCATCTGTAGGACTATACCCACTATCTCAAATGTTAAATTTAGAACAATCTAATAATTATAAATTTGATTCTAATCCCAAAACTGTTCTTACAAATTTACTTATAGACAAAAAATTGAATTGTGATGAGTTAAGTTTTATATACTCTTATGATGAAAATAGTTCTATTTTTAGGGTTGATAACTATATTAATTACTGTAGGGAGGCTATAAGAAATAATAAATATCCAATTACCATCGAATCCTTACATTTTGGAGAAATTAACAAAAACAAGTTAGAAGATAAACTAATAAATGAATTAATTGAGTATAATTTAATCTCAAAAGAAACTAAAACAAGTTTTATAAAAACTGAAATATTGGATTATGGTTTTCCTTTATTAACACAAAATAATATAAATATATTAAGTGAGTTAAGAGAAAATATTAAGAAATTAAATTTAAGTAATCTTACTACAATTGGTATTTTAAGTGAAGAGGGATTGTTCTTTGAAAGTCAAGTAATAAAAGATACATATTCAAAAATTAAGGAGTTGTTATGAAAGAAAATAAATTGAACTGGGAAGATATTTACTCAAAAGGTGAATCGTACTTAGAATATCCAAATGAAGCTTTGGTTGTTACTTATCATAGAATAAAAAGAATATTACCTAAAGAAGCTGTTTGTCTTGATTTTGGATTTGGTTCAGGAAATAATACTCAATTTTTAATAAATAGAAATGAAATATCAAGTATTTATGGATTAGAAATATCAAATAATGCAAAGAATATGACAAAAAAAAGACTTATTAATAATTCAAAATTTAATGAACATAACTTTGTTATTTCGGATAAATTTATACCAGAATTTGAAAATAAGTTCGATTTAATTGTAGCTTGGCATGTTATATCTTACAATACAAACGATAGTGTACAAAAAGCTATAGATAATTTTAAAAAATACCTAAAAAAAGATGGTTTGCTAATAACCACTTTAGCAACACCTAGAGATATTTCAATGAAATATTCAAATTATATCTCTACAAATACATATAAAATAAATAATAATATACCTTCTCAAGAAGATTGTATTGTTGTTATACCAAAAGATGAAAAAGATTTTGAAAAATATTTTAGTGATTTTGAGACTTTAGATTTAGGGCATGAAGAACGGCTATCTTACAAAAAAGAAGATTTTCATTCCCACTTTTATGGAGTATTTAAGAAATTATGATAGTTTCTATTCATCAGCCAAGCTATTTTCCATGGCTTGGACTTATAGATAAGATTAAAAAAAGTGATTTATATGTTTATTTAAATAGTGTACAACTAATAGATAATGGCTATCAGCATAGAAATATATTTTTATCAAATCAGCTAAAAGAACATTTACTAACTATTCCAATAAATAAAAAGAATTATCTATCTAAAAATATAGATGAGCTTGAAACTATTGATAATAGATGGAAAAAGAAACATTATGACTTTTTATTTTTTAATTATAAAAAACACCCTTATTTGAATGAAATAAACCCTTATTTAGAAAAATTTTATAGTCAAAATTTAGTAAATCTTGATGAAATTTTATTTAGTTCTATGAAAATATCACTAGATTTATTAGGTATCAAAACTAAGATTATTAAATCTTCTGATTTAAACCTAGATAAGAATCTAAAAAAAGAAGATTTGGTTTTAGAAATCTTGGAAAAAGTAAAAGCAACAACTTATCTATCTGGAATTGGTGCAAAATCTTATCAAAATGAGGAAAACTTTAAAGAAAAAGGTATAAAACTGGTATATCAAGATTTTAAACATCCAATTTATGAACAATATAAAAATAAAGAGTTTGTTTCTGGTCTTTCTTGTTTAGATTTTTTATTTAATAAGGGAATTCAAAAATGAAAATTTTATCATTTACTTCTATTAGGTCTGAATATGATTTATTAAGCCCTTTGTATAAACTATTACATGAAGATAAAGATATTGATTTTAGACTAGTAATATCGGGTGCTCATCTATCAGAAAATTTTGGGTATACAAAAAAACAAATACAACAAGATGGATTTGAAATTTTGGCAGAACTAGAAACTCTTATAAACTCAAATACATTAAAATCAAAATTGAAAACAGCTAGTATATTACTGCAAAATAGTATAGATTTAGTTGCAAATTTTAATCCTGATTTGATTATCTTTGCAGGAGATAGAGAGGATGTATTTGTATATGGTTTATTGGGAGTTTATCTAAAAATTCCAACTATTCACTTTTATGGTGGAGACCATGAAATGGCTGGTCATGAAGATACAGTTATTAGACACGCAACATCAAAACTTGCAACTTTTCATTTTGTATCTTGTGAAGAACATAAGCAAAGATTAATAAAGCTTGGAGAATCAGAAAAAAGAATATACAATATAGGGAGTGTTGCATTAGATAAATTTGTATCACATGTGCCTATATCTATGGATAAAATATCTAGTATTTTAAATATTAATATAGCTGAAAAATTTGCTTTACTTATATATCATCCAATATCTGAAGAAAACGAAGCCTTTGAAAATATTTTAGAAGCATTAAAAGAAAAAGAAATTTTTGCTTTTGTAAGTTATCCAAACACAGATGCTGGGAATATTGATATAGTAAATTCAATAAATAAATATCAAAATGACAATAATTTTTATTTTTTTAGAAATTTAGATAGAGATATATTCTTAACAATTTTTAAAAAGTCTATGTTTATAATAGGAAATTCATCAGCAGGACTGTTAGAAGCTGCTTCTATTCCAATCCCAGCAATAAATGTTGGATTAAGACAAAAAAATAGGCTATCAACAGATAATGTTATTTTTTGCAATTCTAATAAATCGGATATAGAACAATCTATAATTAAAATTACTTCAGCTGAATTCATAAAGAATTTAGAAAATATTAAGAATATTTTTGGAGATGGTAAAAGTGGACAAAAAGCATATAAATTGATTAAGTCAATCAATTTTAATACATTATTGCATAAGATAGAAGACCCTCTATGCCTTTAATTTCTCATTCATATCCAAATTTGGATAAGCAAGATTTTGATTATATTAAAGAATGTTTTGAACAAGAATTTGTTGGTTTTGATATTAATTTAGAAATAGAAATATGCAATATGTTTTTAGATTATGTAAAAATGAATTATATAAATACGACAACTTCAGCTTCAGTATCTTTAAATATTATATTAAAATATCTAAATTTATCTAAAAATGATGAAATAATTATTCAACCTATAAACTGTTGGTCTGTATATAATACAGTGCTTCAACATAACACTAAATGTATTTTATGTGATTTAAAATCTAAAAATAGTTTTTTGCCTTCCTATGAAACAATTTCAGAAAGAATATCTTCAAATACAAAAGTAATAATATTAACTCATATGTATGGAAATATGATAGATTCAGGTATTATACAAAAAATTAAAACCAACTTCCCAAATATAAAATTAATAGAAGATTTTTCTACTTCGATTTTTTCTAAGAGGAATTACAAAATAGGAGAATATAGCGATTTTGCAATATCTTCTTTTGGTTCAACAAAACCAGTTACAGCTGGAATTGGGGGATTGATTTGTAGCCAAATAGAAATATTCAATAATAATTATGATATCAAACAAGATAAACTTTTAGCATTAAATACAAAACTATCAAGATTAAATCAATCGCTTCTAATATCTCAATTAAAAAAATATCATGACTATCAAGAAAAAAAACAAAAGGTTATTGATTTTTATAAAAATTATATAAATATTTATATTGAAAATTCTGATGATTTATTTAGAGCAATAACATTTGATGATATATCAAATCTTTTAGATTTTCTTAAGTATAATAAAATAGAAATAGATTATAGAACTAGTGTACAACCAAATCTATCACAAGAATTAAATGCTAATCACCTTAAAAATGCATTTAACTTTCAACAATATTCTTCATTACCTCTAAATATTAAGATATATCAAATATTAAAAGAAAAGGCTTTAATATGAAAAACAAAGTTTTAATAATAGCAGTTCATCCAGATGATGAAACTTTAGGTTGTGGTGGAACTTTGCTAAAACATAAAGCAAATGACGATGAGATACATTGGCTTATTTGTACAACTATTGATAAATCTCATAGCTACTATGAAACAAGAGAAAAAGAGATAGAAAAAGTATCAGCTCTTTATGGTTTTGATAGTGTTCATAATTTACGACTAAAAACCATGCAAATAGATGAATACTCTATGAGTGAACTTGTAGAAAAAATTTCAAAAGTGATAAATGAAGTAAAACCAAATATTATATATTTACCTTTTAAAGGCGATGTTCATAGCGATCATAGAAAAATATTTGAAGCAAGTTTTTCTTGTACAAAAACTTTTAGATACCCGTTTATAAAAAAAATATATATGATAGAGACTCTAAGTGAAACAGAGTTTGCACCAAGTAGTGTAGAGGCAAGCTTTATCCCAAATGTTTTTGTGGATATTAGTGAGTTTATGGATAAAAAACTAGAAATTATGAGAGTTTTTGAAAGTGAAATTGCACCACATCCTTTTCCAAGAAGTGAAAGAAATATAAAAGCATTAGCCACTTTTAGAGGTGCTACAAGTGGTTGTGAATATGCTGAGAGTTTTGTACTTATGAAGGAAATTTTATGAAAAATATAGAAAACATAAAAATAAAAGACTCTTCTACAATAAAAGAGGCATTAAATATTATAGATAAAGGTGCGATAAGAGTTGCAATAGTTGTTGATAAAGAAGATAAATTTTTAGGTGTTATTGCAGATGGAGATATAAGACGAGCATTACTAAAAGGATATACTCTTGAAAATAGTATAGAAAATATTTATTGTTCTACACCAATTACAGCAAAATCAAGCGATTCAAAAGATAGAATTATTCAACAAGCTATCAAAAATCAGGTTTATCAAATTCCTATTTTAGATGAAAAAAATTATCTTGTAGATATTGTAAATCTCTCATCTTTATTATCTATATCTACAAAAAGAAATAGAGTTATTTTAATGGCAGGAGGTTTGGGAACAAGACTTCGACCGCTTACAGAAGATACCCCAAAACCTATGCTAAAAGTTGGAAATAAGCCAATACTTGAAACTATTATTAAAAATTTTGCAAATCATGGTTTTGTGAATATTACAATAAGTTTAAACTACAAAGGCGAGATTATAAGAGAGTATTTTAAAGATGGGAGTGAATGGGGAGTGAATATTGACTATATTGAAGAAACTACAAGGCTTGGAACAGCAGGAGCTTTGAGTCTTTTAGAAAATACTCCAAATGAACCTTTTTTTGTGATGAATGGTGATTTATTAACAGATATAAACTTTTCACAACTTCTTGACTTCCACTCTTTTGCAAATGCAAATGCTACAATGTGTGTAAGAGAATACGACTATCAAATTCCATACGGTGTAGTAGAAACAAATGAAGATAATATCACTTCAATAGTAGAAAAACCTGTAAAAAAGTTTTTTGTAAATGCGGGGATTTATGTACTATCTCCAAATATTTTTGAATTTATTCCAAAAGATGAGTTTTTTGATATGCCAACACTTTTTAGTATTTTAATAGAAAAGCAAAAGAAAATTTTATCCTTTCCTATTCATGAATATTGGCTTGATATTGGAAGAATGAGTGATTTTGAACAAGCACAAAATGAGTATTTTAGGATATTTGATGAAAAATAAATTTCTAGCAATAATTCCTGCAAGGGGTGGAAGCAAAAGGCTTCCACGAAAAAATGTACTTGATTTGTGTGGAAAACCATTGATAGCTTATAGTATTGAAGCAGCCTTAAATAGTAAATATATAGACAAGGTTGTTGTAAGTAGTGATGATGAAGAGATTTTACAGATTTCAAAAAAATTTGGTGCAGAAACCATCAAAAGACCAGATTATTTAGCAAGTGACACTTCTACAACTTTTGATGCCATAAAGCACACTATTGATAGTTTAGAAAAATATGAATATATAGTTTTACTACAACCAACAAGCCCGCTTAGAAATAGTAAACATATAAATGAATCTATAGAGTTTTTTGAATCAAAAAAAGCAGATGCGGTTATAAGTGTTTGTGAAATGGAGCATAGCCCACTTTGGAGCAATACTTTAGATGATACTTTATCTATGAATGATTTTCTAAAAGATGAAGTTTTAAATAAAAGAAGCCAAGATTTAGAAAAATATTATAGACTAAATGGTGCTATATATATTTGTAAAACGGAATTGCTTTTAAAGGAAAAAAGCTTTTTTCTAAAAGAAAATATTTTTGCATATATTATGGATAGAAGAAGTTCGGTTGATATAGATGAAGAGATAGATTTTAAGATGGCAGAATTTTTTTTAAAACAATCGAAAAATTGACTTCCATTTTATAATATCTTTTTCAATTGCTTTAGGAAACTCAAAATCTATATCATCTCTAAAAGCAACTATATAAATTCTCTCTCTATTTTGTGGAACTCCAAAATCCTTTGCATTTAATACTTTTGAAAAAACCTTATATCCTAAATCTTCTAAAGTTTGTTTTACAACTCTAAAAGTGTTTCCTTTATCGTGATTTACAAAACCTTTTACATTTTCCAAAAATATCAATTTTGGTTTATGATATGCTGCAATTCTAGCAACATCAAAAAAAAGTGTTCCTCTTGTATCTTCAAAACCTTTTCTAAGTCCAGCTACACTAAAGGCTTGACAAGGAAACCCTGCAAGTATAATATCGTGTGGTGGAATATCTTTTTCACTTATTTTTGTAATATCTCCATGTGGAACTTCACCAAAATTTGCATAATATGTTTGTTGTGCATATTTGTCTATTTCACTTGAAAAAACAAACTCAATATTTTTTCCAAAAGCTTCTGTAAATCCTAGCCTTATTCCACCAATTCCTGCAAATAAATCTATGGCTTTTAGGGTGTTGTTTTTAAATTTTAAAGAGTTAGTATTGATATTTGTTTGAATTTGTTCAGGTTTTGTCAAGATAACTCCTTTATTCTATTTTAATTTTTTTAAAGTATCAATAGTTAAATCTTTTACACTAAATACACCATCTATTTTTTGTAAATATTCATTTTGTATATAAATTTCATCAGCAACAAAAAGATAAACTTTATGATTTCGTATAGCTTCAACTTTTTCTTTTGTTAAATCTATTCCCAAAGTTATCTCAATCATAATATCAATTTTTGTCATTTGTGCTGTTTTTATAAACTGCTTATATCTTTCTCTCAAAGTTCTCTTAGCACCTATTCCATAAAATTTTCCATTTAATTCAAAAAAGAAATCAAACTCTGTTGAACTATCATTTTTATCATGAGTTTTAGAAATGTTTTTTTCATCAATTCCAATAGCTTTTAAAACTGATAATATCCTATCTTCATAGTTTGAACCACTATCGCTTGTAATTGATTGATTTATACTTTCACTAAACATTAGCATAAAAATTTGATTTGGTTCAACTCCTTTTTTCTTTAAAAAGATAGCTTCTTTGGATAGTAGTTTTAAAAAATCTGTTGTATCACTTGAAAGAAAAGTTGTATCAGCATTTTCAAGTTTATCAAAAAAAATAAGACTAAGTAAAGCTCCACTAACTCTTGTAGAATATGGTTTAATCACCGTTATTTTATCATATTCCAAAGATAATGGATTTAGACTTGATAATTTTGAAGTATCTAGGAAATCTCTAGTTTTTGCTTCTTGCAATAATAAAGCTTTGATTGAAAGCAATTTTAAAGAAAATATATAAAGTTTAATATCTGTATCATTTTCGATTAATTCTAAAATATCATTTAAAAAACTAATTTTATTTAAACCGTTTTTTGTTTTACCAAATAACTCTTCATATTTTCTTATAAGTTCAACTTTTAAAGTTAAGCCTTTATTTAAAGAGTATAAAACCAATATATTATTTATCTCTTTATCACTTAAATTTGCTTTCATAAAATATTTTAGAATAAAATAAAACTTCAAATTTATATCAAATTTATTTTTATTTATACTTATTTTTTCAATCCCCATTAAAAATCCTTTTTTAGTTTTTCTTCTATTTTTTTTGATATTGCACTAACAACTGGGACACAAACACTATTTCCAAACTGTTTATAACTTTGTGTATCACTTACAATAATTTTAAAATTATCTCCAAAACCTTGTAACCTACAAGCTTCTTTTGGTGTTAGCTTTCTTGGATTTTTATTCTCTTGTTCAATTAAAATTTCTGAACCATCTTTATAATATCTTGCACTTATTGTACTTGTATATTTTGAACTATGATTAAACAAACAGTAGCCAAAACCATTTCCTTTTAGCCTATGTTCAATTTTTCTTCTTTGGTGTCCAGCCCAAAGTCTATCTGAAATTGTATATTTTTCATCAACATTTTTTTCTAAAATATCTCCTAATTTAATATCTTTTTCAATTGCTTTAGGAAACTCAAAATCTATATCATCTCTAAAAGCAACTATATAAATTCTCTCTCTATTTTGTGGAACTCCAAAATCCTTTGCATTTAATACTTTTGAAAAAACCTTATATCCTAAATCTTCTAAAGTTTGTTTTACAACTCTAAAAGTGTTTCCTTTATCGTGATTTACAAAACCTTTTACATTTTCCAAAAATATCAATTTTGGTTTATGATATGCTGCAATTCTAGCAACATCAAAAAAAAGTGTTCCTCTTGTATCTTCAAAACCTTTTCTAAGTCCAGCTACACTAAAGGCTTGACAAGGAAACCCTGCAAGTATAATATCGTGTGGTGGAATATCTTTTTCACTTATTTTTGTAATATCTCCATGTGGAACTTCACCAAAATTTGCATAATATGTTTGTTGTGCATATTTGTCTATTTCACTTGAAAAAACAAACTCAATATTTTTTCCAAAAGCTTCTGTAAATCCTAGCCTTATTCCACCAATTCCTGCAAATAAATCTATGGCTTTAAGAGTCATATTAAAATCTTTATTTTGTTTATCTATAATTTTGTTTTGTTCAATATAGCTATTTTCAAATTTTGTCATAATAACTCCTTTTAATTGTAACTATACCTAAAAATATAAAAAGTATCAGAAAACATTACAAAATGTAATATTTTTATTAAATAGATAGAAGATTTATTTATCTTCTATTCTTATCATCGCAGGTTTTTTAAGAACCACTCCAGAGTTTTCAAGCTCATTTATAGCTTTTAAAATATCTTTTTCAATACAAGTGTGAGTTGTAAGAAGCAAGTTTGCTTTTTGTTCTTTTTTTGCTTTTTGCATCATATTTTCTATTGAGATTTCATTGTCTCCGAAAACTTTTGCAACTTTTGCTAAAGTTCCGCTTTTATCTGCAACTTCGAGTCTTAGGTAATATTTTGTTTTTATCTCATCTTTTGGCATTAAAGTTGGTTTTGTTCCAACTTGTTTTTCAAAGCCTAGCATTGGAGAGCCTTTTCCTTTTCTTGCAATATCAATTATATTTGCAATAACAGCACTAGCAGTCGCATCTCCACCAGCTCCAGCTCCATAATACATAGTTTCCCCAACCTTATCCCCAATTACTGAAACTCCATTCATAACTCCATCAACTTTTGCTATCATTTTATCTTGTGGAATTAAAACAGGATGAACTCTTAGCTCTATTTGATTATCAACTTTTTTTGCAATTCCAAGAAGCTTAATATTGTACTCAAACTCTTTTGCAAACTCTATATCTGTTTGTTTTATATTTTGAATCCCTTCAATCAAAATATCTTCAGGTTTTACATCTATTCCATAAGCAATTGAACCCAAGATTAAAAGTTTGTGAGCTGTATCAAAACCACCTACATCAAAAGTAGGATCTGCTTCAGCATAACCTAAATCTTGAGCCTCTTTTAAAATAGCATCGTAACTTGCACCCTCATTTATCATTTTTGTAAGCATATAGTTACAAGTTCCGTTCATAATTCCTTGAATAGATTTGATATTATTTGCACTTAATCCATCTCTTAGGGCATTTATTATTGGAATTCCACCAGCAACTGAAGCTTCAAACTCAAAAGGTGTGTCACCTGCTAGTTCTTGAAGTTCGTATCTATGATATGCCAAAAGTGCTTTGTTTGCAGTAACCACTGCTTTACCTTTTTCTAAAGCCTTTTTTACAATCTCATAAGGTTTCTCAACTCCACCCATAAGCTCAACAACAATATCAATACTATCATCTTCTAAAACTCTATTAATATCAGTTGTAAGCTCAATTTCAACATCTCTTTTTTTGTCTAAATTTGAAACTACTCCAAGAGTTGGAACAATCTCAATTCCAGCTCGTGCTGTTATAATATTTTTGTTATCTTTTAAAATATTTGCAACACTTGTTCCAACAGTTCCTACTCCAATAATTCCAACTTTAAGCATCTTTATTTTTTCCTATTCTAATGTTTTTAAATATCTTTTTATATTTTTTGCAGCTTGTCTAATTCTTTTCTCATTTTCAATTAGAGCAATTCTTACATATTTATCGCCATAATGCCCAAAACCAATTCCAGGGCTAACAGCAACTTGAGCTTCTCTTAAAAGTTGTTTAGAAAACTCTAAACTTCCTAAATGTTGAGCTTTTTCTGGGATTTTTGCCCAAATAAACATAGAAGCATTTGGTTTATCCATTTTCCAACCAGCCTCTTCAAATGCCTGAAGCATAACATCTCTTCTTTTTTCATATTTAGAAACTATCTCTTCTACACACTCTTGTGGACCATCAAGAGCAACAGTAGCGGCAATTTGAATTGGAGCAAACATTCCATAATCAAGCCATGATTTTATTCTTTTTAAAGCACCTACAAGTTTTTCATTTCCAACAATAAATCCAACTCTCCATCCAGCCATATTGTATGATTTACTAAGAGTAAAGCACTCAACAGCTACATCAATTGCACCCTCTGCTTGAAAAATAGATGGAGTTTTATATCCATCAAAAGTAATATCAGCATAAGCAATATCAGAGATTATATAAAATCTCTCTTTTTTTGCCATAGCTACAAGTTTTGTATAAAACTCTGGAGTTACTGTAGCACACGATGGATTGTGTGGGAAGTTTACAACTACATATTTTACTTTTGGAATTGACTCATCTATTGTTTTTTGAAGATTTCTAAAAAATAGCTCTTCATCTACTTTAAATTCATTATCAAACACTAGCTCAAATTTATGTATTGCAGCTCCATTTAGCATAAAAGCATAAGAGTGAATTGGATAAGTTGGATCAGGCACAACAGCAACATCTCCTACATTAACTATTGCTTGAACTAAATGCACATAACCCTCTTTTGAACCCATTGTTGCACATGCATGTTTATCTGGGTCTAAAAAATCAACATTGTATTTTCTTTTGTACCAGTTACAAATAGCAAGTCTTAATTTATATATTCCAATACTTGCACTATATCCATAGTTTTTTGGTTTAGTTGAAGCTTCTCTTAATTTCTCAACAATATGTTTTGGTGTTTCTCCATCTGGGTTTCCCATAGAAAAATCTATAACATCAACACCATTTCTTCTTGCTTCCATTTTAATTGCATTTACTTCTGCAAATACATAGTTTGGAAGTCTTTTCATTCTTTCAAATTCAATCTCTGGAAACATTTTTATCACTCCTTAGTAATAGTAAGCCCATTTTTAATATTTGTTAGGGCATAAAAATCATCAATTTTCATAAACTTAGCTCCACTTGGAACAGTAAGTTTCAAACTTTTCTCTAAACTCTCTTTTTCAACTACCTCAATTGCATTAAAACCTTTATCATAAAAGGTAACCAGTGGATACCAACTATTTCCAATATTTGAGTTTATATTTACTCTATAAATATCTCCTAACTCAATAAAATAAGGTTTTGAAGATCTTCTTAGCTCTACTTCTCTTTTAGTAACTAAATCTTCTGCTTTATAGATTGAAGCCTTGCTTGAGTCAATAAAATAACTCAACTTATTTCCCTCTTTTTTTATATCAACAACTCTGCAATTTGCACTTTTAAGCTCATTTGATATTTTAAGAGGGTTAATGGCGGCTGCGGTTTGTACTTTTATACTCCATTGTAGTTGATTATTTATTGTCGTTTGACTTTTTGTTGTATAGTTTGAAATTCCAACGGCTCTTAGAATATCATTCATATTTTTAAATGATATTTTAGGATTTGTATTAAAGTTAAAACTTATCTCATTTGCAGATGAAGTTTGAGCTTTTAAAAGATTATTTTTTTCTAATTCAGCAGTTATTTTTGAATAATCTAATTTGCCATTTGTATAAAAATCTTGCTCATTTTTAAAGATATGATTGATTAAGTTTTTGTGTGTATTGTAATCACTACTTCCCAAAA
Source organism: Aliarcobacter sp. (assembly GCA_039810345.1). Classification (GTDB taxonomy): domain Bacteria; phylum Campylobacterota; class Campylobacteria; order Campylobacterales; family Arcobacteraceae; genus Aliarcobacter. The sequence goes on from JBDHWU010000021.1 coordinate 28,034, forward strand.
TTCCTAAAACAGCTTGATTTATATCTGCATTTAAACTTGCACACAAAATAGCACTTAATAGTAATTTTTTCATCATATCCTCTTTTAATTTTAGTTATATATTTTATCTTTTTAAATTATAAATCAAAATAGCAGCAGCAGCACTTACATTTAAAGAATCAAACTCTCTTTCCATTTTTATTGAAACTTTTAAGTCTAATTTTTTTGCAACTTTTGGGCTAATTCCTTCGCCCTCATTTCCTAAAAATAGAGCAACTTTATCTGTAGATTCGATTTTCCCATATTTTTTTAAATCAATTCCATCCATTGTTGCACCAATTAGTGCAAAACCTGCATCTTTTAATTCACTTGCTAAATCCACACTTCTTGGATGAATTCCAAAAGGTAAATCAAGCAATGCCCCAGCACTAGTTCTTATAGTTCCTGAGTTATTTACAGTTTTTACATCAGCTGCAATTAAGCCATCAATTCCTAAAGAGTAGCAAGTTCTTGCTATTGCTCCAATATTTCCAACATCTGTAAGACCATCTAAAACTACGATGAAATTCATATTTTTTAAATCTTTTATAGATGTGTAGCTATAATCACTAAGTTTTAAAATAAGTCCTTGGTGGTTACCACCTTTTGCTAGGGCTTGTGCTTTTTGATTATCAACTTTATGAATTTTTTTTCCTAATCTTACAAATCTTGAAAAAAGCTTACCATCCACATCTTTTGATAAAAAAACTTCTTCCACTAAATTTGGGTGATTATCTAATACATAAAGTACTATTTGTTTTCCATATACTATCATTTTTCCATTTTATCCAATAAATTTTGATAAACATCTTTTATATTTTGCCCGCTTAACTTTGCAATTAGTTTTGCTTTTATTTTAGGAGCAATATCTAAAGGAAGAATATCTTCAAGTTCAAGATTGAAACCATTTTTTTCTTTTGCTTCAATCACCACTACCCATTCGCCTTTTATTTCTACATTTTTCAGTTTTGAATAGATATTTTCTGCACTATCTTTAAAAGTTTCTTGAAACTTTTTACTTATCTCTTTTACTAAAAATATTGTTCTATTTGGCTCTTTTTTATTTAACTCTTCAAGAAGTTTTATAAGTCTATGTGGAGATTCATATAAAATTGAAACTCTACAGCTATTTAAAACTTCTTCAAGTTTTGAAGCCCTAGAAGAGCCTTTATGGTCTAAAAAACCAAAAAAAGTAAACTCTGTACTTGTAAATCCACTCATAGCAAAGGCTGTTAAAACTGCATTTGCACCAGGAATTACATCATATTCTATACCATTTTTTATACAAAAATCTACAAGTTTAGCCCCAGGATCACTAACACAAGGCATCCCTGCATCACTACAATAAACAACATTTTTAGTAAAAGTATCTTTTGTTATAGTTTTTAAAATCTCATCTTCATTGTGAGAGTGAAAAGATTTGAACTCTTTGTTTGAAAAGTCTATATTATGTTTTTCACTTAAAAGATTTAGAAGTTTTTTTGTTACTCTTGTATCTTCACAAAAAATTAGTTCCGCTTCCAATAGGGCCTTAATAGCCCTTTGGGACATATCTTCAAGGTTTCCTATTGGAGTTGGAACTAAGCACAACATAACAATAAATTATTTTGCCATACTATATTTAGCTTTGAATTTCTCAACTCTTCCAGCAGCATCAACGATTTTTTGCTCTCCTGTGAAGAATGGGTGACAAGCAGAACAAATGTCAATTCTTAGAGTTTCAACATTTGATTTTGTCTCAAAGCTATTTCCACATGCACAAGAAACTTGGCATAGTTTGTAATCTGGATGAATATCTTTTTTCATTCCATTTTCCTTTTTTTGTTTAGTCGTTTAAAAAAAGAGCAGGTCTTTGCTGTCCTTTAATAAACTTTTGAGTTGCGATTATATCGAAAAATACTTAATAATCTCTGAATTTAAGCTAGAAATTATATTTGAAGTTCTATTTTCAAATTGACCTTTATTAAATGTATTTTGTCTTTTTGCAAGTTTTGTAGTATTTAAAATAATTTTATTTTCTAATTCTTGTTTATTGATTTTTCCATCAAGATATTCCAAAGTCTCAATTATTCCAATACTTGACATACAATTTGGGTTTCTTGTATATTTTTTTTCTAAGTAGATAATTTCATCTATTAGCCCAGCTTTTAACATCTGTTTGGTTCTCAAACTTATACGGTTTTTTAGCTCCTCTTTTTCCCAAACTATTTCAAATATTTTTAGATTTGGTGCAAGTGCATTTTTTGGGTTTTTTTTGAAAAACTCTGTTGGAGTTAATCCACTTTCTTTGTATATTGAATAAGCTTTTTCTACTCTATATCTATCATTTGCTTCAATTTTTTGCATATAATCTTTATCTAAATTATAAAGTAAATGATAGGCTTCATCTAAAGGAATATCTAGTTTTATATTATTTTCTAAACCACTACTTAGTCCATCGACCAAAGCTTTTAGATAAAATCCAGTTCCGCCTACAATAATAAGATTTTTGTCATTTTCTTTGGCAAAATCTTTTGCTTTTTTATAAACTTCTAAAAACTCTATTACATCAAATTTTTCATTTGGAAAAACTTCATCTATTCCAAAATGAGTTATATTTCCCATCTCACCTTTTGTAGGTTTTGCACTAGCAATATTTATCTCTTTGTAAACACAAAGTGAATCCAAAGATAAAATTATAGAGTTGGTTTTATCTGCAAGTTCAAGACTAAGAGCAGTTTTTCCAGAAGCTGTTGTTCCTATTATTGCTATTTCTTTCATTTTTTCTCTTGTTTTTCTTTGCACTCTTCTAGCTCGATTTTTAGGCTATTTATCTCTTTTTCTTTTTTAATTAGAGTTTTTAAAAGTTCAGTTACATCATTTGCATTTGACTTATCAACATTTTCTTCAATTTTTGTACTACATCCTAAAAAAAATAGCATTAAAATTGGTAAAAATAGATATTTTTTCATAAATTTCTCTTTATAAATTTTTGCCGATTATAGCCAAAAAGCATTAATTTACTCATTATTTGATAGAATTTGCCCTATGGAAAAATTAATTAAAAAAATAAAAGATTTTAGTGAATTAGTTGTATTTTCTCACTCTGTTTTTGCATTGCCATTTATATTTATTGCAATGGTAGTTTCATCTGTTGAGGTAAATAGTTCTGTTTGGTTCGGATTTAAATTACTTATTTTAGGAGTTTTGGCTGCTGTTACTGCACGAAACTTTGCTATGGGATTTAATCGTTTTATGGATAGAGATATAGATGGTCTAAATCCAAGAACAAAAAATAGACCAAATGTAGATGGAAGAATTAGCCCAAAAGCTATGTTTATTTTTTGTTTAGTAAATGCTATTGGATTTATAGTTGTTGCTTATTTTGTAAATGATTTAGCCTTAAAATTGGCAATTCCTATTTTAATTATTATAGGCTCATACTCTTATTTTAAAAGATTTTCATATCTTGCACATATAATTTTGGGAATTTCTCTTGCACTTGCACCAATTGCTGGAGTTGTGGCTGTTAGCCAAACTATTCCTCTTTGGGTTTTGATGCTTAGCTTTGGAGTTATGTTTTGGGTTGCTGGGTTTGATTTACTTTACTCTTTACAAGATATTGATGTAGATAAAAAGCTAGGTCTTCACTCTATTCCATCTATTTTTGGGGCAAAAAAAACTATGCTTTTCTCAAAAATATTTCATAGCTTAACTATTGTTTTTTGGTTGCTTTTTATTTTGATTGCTAATTTATCATATTTTGCATATCTTGCACTTATATTATCAGCTTTGATGCTAACTTATGAACACTATTTAGTAAACAAAGATTTTAGAAAAATTGATAGAGCATTTTTCACTGTAAATGGATATTTAGGAATTATGTTTTTTGTTTTGATACTTATTGATAGAGTAGTTTTTTAAAAGGTAATTTCTTACCTTTTAAAAATATCTATTATTGAAGATTTAATGATTTTAAAGTTTCAATAGTTAATGCACCTTTTACAAGATTATTTTGTTCTTGATATGAACTTACAGCTTTTTGAGTCTCTTTATTATATACACCATCTATTTTAGAAATTTTATAACCTCTATTTTTTAGTGTAGATTGTAAACTAGAAATTAACTCTGTTGTTGAGTTTGTATCACATAAAATTGGTTCCCAAGAAAACGATGGTTCTGATACTTTAACTTCTGTTTTGATAGTTTCATAAACTGCTGGAATTTCAGTTTTTACTTCTCTTGCTGGAGTATCAATCTCTTCAACATCTACCATTTTACAAATTCCTGGAATTTTCACTTCTTTAGTAGTTGCTGGAGTATCAATTACCTCTTTTTCTACAGTTTTATAAACTGCTGGAATTTTAACTTCTCTTGTAGTTGCTGGAGTATCAATTACCCTTTTTTCTACAGTTTTATAAACTGCTGGAATTTTAACTTCTCTTGTAGTTGCTGGAGTATTAATTACAGTTCTTTCAATAGTTTCATAAACAGCAGGAACTTCAACTAAACATAAAATTTCACCTGTTAGAGTATCGATTTTCTCAATATCTCCACTTCCTTTTTCCAAGTTGTATAAGCTGGTTTAACTAAAATTTGTTCAGTTTCAGTTCTATAAGTTGCTGGAACTTCTTCTAAAATAGTTTTTTCTGGTTCTACCATAATTGTTTCTGTTTCAGTTTTATATATTGCAGCAACTTCTTCTAAAATAGTTTTTTCTGGTTCTACCATTACTGTCTCAGTCTCAATTTTATATGTTGCTGGAACTGGAATTAATTTTGTAGAAGCCGCTCTTACTTGAACCTTTTTTTGTACAGTTCTATAAGTTGCTGGAATAATCTCAATCTTTGTATCAGCAGCTCTTACAAGTTGTTCAAGTTCTTTTGTTTCATAAACGGCTGGAATAATTAGTTTTGTATAACACTCACCAGCTTTTGCATTTGGTGGTAGTAAAGAATCACTATTATTCACGATTTTTTGATTTTCTAGCTTTGAGATCTCAGCATCTTTTGCTTCAATTTGTTTTTGCAACTTAACTATTTTTTCGTTTGCATTTGTATCTTGCTTTACAGCACAACCACTCAATCCTAAAATAGCAGCTGCAGTTAGAATAGTAGTTAATTTGATATTTTTAAACATAACTTTCCTTTATAATAAAATAACTACAACTATTTTAACTAAATAATTATAAATCTTACTTTATAATAAAGTTTATTGTGATATAATTTTTTAAATTTTATAAAAAAAGGAGTAAATTTTGAAAAAAATTATTACTACATCAATTTTATCTGTTCTTGTTGCAATCTCACTTCATGCTGAAGATAATTGTATTTTAGCAAAAGATTTAAATGTACAATTTAAGAATGACACTGCTGTTTATGAAACTGCATCTGAATATGATAAAGTGAGAGAGTATGCAGAATTTTTAAAAGACACTGAGCTATATGCCATTATTGAAGGGCATACAAATAATAGTGCAACAGCTAGACATAACTATGAATTGTCTCAAAAAAGAGCTACAAAAGTAAAAGAAGATTTAATTAATCTTGGAGTTGAAGCTTCAAAATTACAATCATTAGGATTTGGAGAATCAAAACCAAAATATGATAACTCTACAAATGATGGAATGGAACAAAATAGAAGAGTAATTTCGGATGTATTTAATACAAAAGAGGAATTAAGCAACTATTATGTAAATGCTAAGTCTTATGTAGATCAAAATAAATTTACTGAACAATAAATTTATTTAAAGTTTGGGAAAATTCCCAAACTTCTTTTATTCTCTTTTTAAGCAAGTTTTTGCTAGTATCTCAATCTTAATTTTTAGGTGCGTCCATAGTTCAACTGGATAGAATGCTCGGTTTCGACCCGAGAGGTTGTGGGTTCGACTCCTACTGGGCGTACCACCTAATCATTTAACTTACTCTAATACAATCCAATAAAAGCCTTTGAAATCATACTTCTGTTTAATTAATCCTCTATTGTGATTTAATATAATATAATACTATCTAATACATTTTGGGTGTTTATTTGGGTGGTTTTTGTTTTTCCTAAAAAAAGCTAAAAATTTACCACCCAATTTCTTTATAAGACTCCTATAATATAAGACTTTGACAAGGTTGAAAAATGGCATTAAATATTTTAAAAGACAAAACAGTAAAAGAGGCAAAACCTCAAGAAAAAGTATATTTTTTAAATGATGGTGGTGGTTTAAGACTAGCTGTAAAACCTAATGGTACAAAAACTTGGGAATTTAGATTTACAATAAATGGTAAAAGAAAAGAGACAACTTTTAAAACATACCCTATTATGGAATTAAGAGAGGCTAGGATTAAAAGAAAAGAGTACCAAGAACTTATAAATACTGGTATTAATCCTATTGAATACTTTAAAAATTTGAAAAATGAAAATGTTTTAGAAGCAGAAGGGATGTTTTTAAATATAGCAAAAGAATGGCTAAATAAAGAAGAACAAAAAACAGCTCCAACTACACATATAAATAAAGTTAGAACATTTGAAAATGATATTTATCCATTTTTAAAGAATAAGCATATTAAAGAGATTTCTATCAAAGATGTTGTTGGAATACTTGAAGTAAAACTTTTACAAAGTTACGATGTTAGTTCAAAAATATTTGCCTACTTAGATAGTCTTTTTAGATATGCAGTTTTAAAAGGTTTTTGTGAAAGAAACATATTAAATGATATAAAAAAAGGAGATATTATCCCATCTAGGAAAACTAGACATTTTCCAAAAATTACTGATATTGGCAAATTTAAAGAGTTAGTAAATGCTATTTATTTATACAATGGCTCTCATTCAGTCAGAGGAGCTTTAAAATTAGTACTTCATCTCCCTTATAGAGCTGAAAATATTTGTGGTATGAAATGGAAATATATAGATTTCGATAAAGAGATTATAACTATTCCAAGAAGTGAAATGAAAGTAAAAGATATAAATCTTGAAGATTTTAGATTACCTATGAGCAAAGAAGTAATAAATATTTTAAAAGAGCAAGAACATTTTACAGGCTATCAAGAATGGGTGTTCTTAGGAACTAATAACAGAAGTCCAATAAATAGTGAAAGCCCAAATAAAGCACTAAAAATAATGGGCTTTAATGATATAGAAAATGGTAAAAAAATTACAATGCATGGTTTTAGAGGAACTTGTAGAAGTTTATTAGATACTCTTGACACTGAAAACAAATTTTCTTTTGAAGCTAAAGAAAAACTTCTTGACCACCACGATAATTCAAAAGTTGTTAGGGCTTATACAAATAAAAGTAACTATTTGGAACATCTTAAACCAATAGTCTATTTCTGGGGGACTATAAAATAAACTGTGTAAACCACCTTTAGCTTATTTTTTCACTTTGTGTATTTTTCCATAATTTCGCTGA